>CAZCVP010000180.1:0-2573 GCA_964501915.1 uncultured Enterobacterales bacterium | reverse complement strand
CGGGGGGGCGGGCCGGGCCGGGTTTCCCCCCCGGGGGGGGGGGGGGGGTGGGGGCCCCCCCCCCCGGCCGGGGGGGGGGGCCCCCCCCCCCGGCGCCCCCCGGGGGGCGGCTTCCCGCCTCCGCCAGGCTACGGCGGCTCCAACGTCGAGCAGCTCTTCTACGACGGCGGCTTCGTCACCGTCGAGGGCTACGCGGGGGCGTCTGTCCTGACCGCGACGGAGCTCGCGGGAGTGACCGCCAGCAGCCTCGAGCTCGCCTCAGCCGGCGAGGCGACCGGAGCACCGGTCGAGTACTGAGCCCCTGAGGTTCACCGGTTTCCTGCTGCTGCCGCCGAGCGGCGGCGCCACAGCAGCCCGAGGAGCACCCAGGCCGCGCTCGCAGGGACGGGTGAGGAGCTCGTGCCGCAGCCACAGCCGGTGGTGCCGACCGTGTCGTCGGTGTCATCCAGAGTCGTGCAGACGCGCTCCAACGGCCCGCTGACACCGGAGGCCGAGACGCTCGCGATCTCGAAGCAGGGTGGCTGGGGGAGGCCGTTCTCCTCCCACTGCTGGAAGCCGAGCAGGTGGGGTCCGGGACCGAGGCCTACGTCGAGGTGGGTGTGGATGGGCTGCTCCGTGATCTGGCTGGCTCGCCCGAGGTCGAACTCGCCGACCAGCTCCACGTAGGCCCACATGTCGGCGTCCGGGACCTCGACCTCGACCTCCATCGTGCGGGTGGGCAGGCAACAGCCCCACGCGTAGTCCTCGTCCTCGGACCACGGCCCGAGGGTCACCTCTCCGACCACGGGGGCCTGCGCGTCGGGTGCCGGGTCGGCCCCCACGGTGAAGGTCAGCTCGGTGGGCGGATCACCGCCGCTGTCGCCGCCGTAGTAGCCGAGGACCGAGAGCGTGTAGGTCTCCGACGCCTCCCAGCCCTCCGGGGAGGACAGCACGACCCGTGGCGGAGCACCGACCCCGGTGAGCTGCCGCGAGTCGAGGTCGAAGGGCGTGTCCGGTCCGGCCACGGCCTGGGCCTCGGGCTCGAAATTCGCACCGTAGACGAGCTGGGCGTCGGTCGGGGCGTCGAGCCGTGTCGCGCTGATGAAGCCGGTGTCGACGGGGCCCCAGGTGTCGGCCAGGGCGGAGGCGAGCAGGAACGAGGCGAGGAGGGGGGTCATGGTGAGCGGAGCGTACCCGGATGGGGGCATCGTCGGGGTGAACCACGCGGTCCTGGTGCTCTTCAGTCCCCCTGGGACACCGCGAAGGCCGCCGCTGCCACGAGCCCGGCGTTGTAGTCGAGGGTCACCTCGTTGCCGACGTAGTCCTCCAGGTCGTCCGCGTACCCGGGCGGGAAGCCCTCCGTGCGGCTGCTCGTGGGGCCCCCGACCAGGGCACCCGTGACCGTGTGCAGCGGCTCCAGGTCCCAGTTCGTGACGAGGTCGTCGCGACCGTAGCCGTTGGCGTGGTGGGGGTAGCGGGGCGGATCCTCGCCCACACCGACCACGAAGCTGCGCCCGTAGTGGTTGTCCCCCATGATCCAGGCCACCTGGCCCCGGGCGAACTCGGCGTAGGTGTCGTCCCCGCTCACCTCGTAGAAGAGTGCCGCCGAAGCCGCCGTGTGGCCGGCGACGGCCAGGGTCCCCCAGTCGTAGTACCAGGCGAGCCCCGCCACGTGCTCGTTGGTGCTGACGCTGTCCAGGTAGGCGTCGACGTCCTTCTGCCAGACGACGGTGACCTGCGCCTGGCCCGCGGCGGCGAGGGAGTGGCGCCCGTAGTCGCTGGGGTTGTCCCACAGGGGCACCCAGTAGTGGCGACCGACCGCGCTGTGGTAGGCCAGGGCGTCGTCCAGGTAGTCCGGCCCGCCGTCTGCGCGGTACAGCTCCGCCGCGCCACAGAGCATGTTCGCGTCGGGGTCGGAGCCGGTGTAGAAGTCCGCGCTCGAGGAGCCCGGGTGCGTGCTCCCCCACTCGTAGGCCTCGCGGGCCACCTCCAGCCAGAGGTCGGCCCTGGCGCTGTCGTGGGCACGGATCAGCCGGGAGCCCAGGGCCAGCGCGGCCGCGGTGATGCCGGCCACGTCGGCCTTGCCGCCCACCGTGACCCTCCGCTCGCCGCCCCCCTGGACCACGGGCAGGGTCGACCCGAAGGGAGAGGTCACGAAGAAGGTGTGGTCCTCCTCGCCGCTCACCATCACCACCAGGTCGCTGCCGGGCATCACCCTGGCCAGCCAGTCCAGGGCCACGGTGGCCTCATCGAGGACATCGGGCAGGCCGTTGGGTGTGCCGCCGTAGGCCCCGTCGTCCAGGTCATCGAAGGCGTCCGGCCACGCGTCGAGGGCCTTCAGCATCACGTAGGCGCTGTAGGCCGTGGTGAGGGTCGACTTGATGTGGTCACCGGCGTCGTGCCAGCCGCCGGTGAGGTCCACACCGACACCGAGCGCGGGGCCGTCGTCGAGGTGACAGCTCCCGCCCAGCTCGTGGTCCTCGATCAGCCAGTTGTGGGCGTCGCCGCATCGCTGGGCCCCGTAGAACCGCGTGGCGGCCCTCAGGACCTCCCGGGCCGCCGTCGCCGGCTCGGGGGGATCGGTGTCGGTCGAG
>CAZCVP010000179.1:0-17652 GCA_964501915.1 uncultured Enterobacterales bacterium | reverse complement strand
GGCGTACGGCGGGCCGGGGGGGGACTGGTAGGCCGGAGTCCTGGCAGTCCGCGGCAGGACCGCGCAAGCGCCGGAGGCGCGGGATGGCGGAGGCTGGAGGTCCCCCGTCAACGCATCCAACAGCTGTGAGAAGAGGGCCGATCCACCCACCTCGGCGTGAGAGTCCGGCGAAGGTGTCCTTCAGGGTCCCCGCTGGTGGCTATCGGAGGTCGTGCTCCACCAGCCAGCGCGGGATGTACGGACTCTCGACCTCCAGCGGCACGCGGCAGTCGTGTGCCCAGGACGCCAGCCCCAGCAGGGGGAGGGAGACAAAGCCCTCGGGGGTGTTGCACTTGTGGCCTCGGGTGTAGTAGCGCTGGTGGGACTTCAGGGCGTCGAAGAGGGCGTCGTTGAAGGGGTCGGCTCCTGAGTAGATCTTGTCCAGGACCCGCAGCATGGGGAAGTCCAGCTCGGGGCCGTAGTGGCCGAACTCCCGGTCGGCGGCGGCCTGGGCCATGGCCCGCTTCAGGGTGGTCTGCCAGCCGTGTTCGTCCAGGCGGAAGCCCTGGAGGGCGTCGACCGCGGTGTAGCCGAACTCGGCGCCCTCGATGGGGGAGTCCCGGATGCTCTGCAGGGGGAACAGGGCGAGCCACTCGCTGGTGGCGTTGTCGCGGAGGATGAGGGAGGCGAAGAAGGCGATGTCCCAGTGGGTCGTGGTCAGGTCGAAGCGGCTGCCGAAGTGGGGGACCGGAAAGCGGTGGCCGTCGAGCTCGATGACGGTCTCGCCGGGAGGTTCCTGGCCGGCCTTGAACATGCCCAGGGCGGCGTCGCGGGCGAAGCGGAGGGCTCGGAGGGCGACGGCGCGATCGGCGCCCTGCTGGAGCGCGAGGCCCAGGCAGGCCTCGCCGTCCCTCGCGCCGAGTCCGAGGTTCTGGAGGTTTTCCGGGAGGTTGTCGACGCAGGTGCCAAGCAGAATCTGCTCATGGGCCAAGCCCTTGGCCAGGTCCCGAGTGGGCTTGTGGTGGGCCAAGGACTTCATTGCATCTCCCGCGGTGTCATCTCGTACTGCTTTGCACTCAGCGTGCCAAGCTCGCCCTCGCCAGACAGGCGTTGTCGGACCTCGAGGTACTCGAGTGCGTCCTGTCTGATGGCCTGGCGAAGCCCGAGAAGCGTCTCGTCATCCAGCTTGCCCCGCTCGCCCATCGCCTCCAGGATCCCGCGAGCGTAGTCGGGATGCCCCTGCTGGTAGCGCTGCCGGTCCACCATCCTCGACGAGCTGTTCGACCCACTCCCCCCCTTCGCCTCGATCACCACCCACCGGTCCGGCTCCCCCGGCACTCGGTACACCAGGTCGAAGGTCCCCGTCCCACCCCCCTCGTACACCAGCTCCGCCCCCGGATGCCGCGCCTCGACAAAGGCCCTTCCCCCCTCGATCCCCAGCTGCTCCGTCGCCTTGTTCGCCTGCCCCTGGGCCTTCCGAGCACCCTCCCGGTCTCCCACGGCCTGCAGACGGTCCCGCTCGGCCATCGCCTCGCTGCGCTCCTTCAATAGCGGCGCCGCGACCTCCTCCTCGATCGCCGCCCCCTGGGTGTCCAGCTTCACCGGGCGCCCAGTCTCCGGGTCCCGCACGTACCGGGCCCGGTTCCGCTCCGACACCGTCGCCCGACCCCGACCGCCCCAGGCCACCAGCCCGTCGTCGTCCAGGGTCAGCGCCGCGTGCTGGCTGTCGTCGGCCTCGAGCCTGGCGATCTGCACCAGCACCGGCGGGTCGCTGCCCTCGGCGTAGCGGTAGACGTAGCCCTCGGGCGGATTGGCGGGCGGAGGCCGGCCGATCACGCTGTCCTGGAGCTGTCGGAAGTTCGCCGCCCTGGCCGCCTGGGCCTCGGCCTTCGACGCCGCGACGGCCGGCTCGACGACCTCTTCGACCTGGAGGCTCAGCCGCTCCGCCTCGCCCCACGCCTGCTGCGCCTCCGCCAGCCGACCCGCCGCCTGGGCCTCCTCCGCGGCGTCCAGCAGCACGTCGGCCCGCTCCAGCCGGACCAGCTCAGCCTGCCAGCCCCCTGCGACCACCGCCGCCAGCTCGTCCACCCGGGCCCGGGTGCGGGCCAGGGGCTCGGCCAGGTCCAGGACGACCTGGCCCACGGCGGAGGCTGCCCGGCTCTGGACCGCCACCTCGACCAGGGGCCCCAGGGTGTCGCCCAGGGTGTCCGCCACCTTGCCGCCCACCCGGGTGGCCTCGAGCCCCAGGGCCAGCTCGCCCAGGCCCACACACATCAGGGCGGCGGTCACGGCGGCGTAGCCGGCCCAGTTGCCGAGCTGGCGGCCGAAGCCGAAGGGGTCCTCGTCCGCCAGCTCGCCCAACTGGGCCGCGTGGGCCTCGGCCAGGGCCTGGCCCATCGCGAACCGCAGGGCCGGGTCCTCGAACAGGGCCGGGAGCTGGGTCCAGACCAGGTCCCACAGCTCCGGCAGGTTGGTGACCAGGTCGTAGAGGCCCTTGACCTCGTCGAAGATGGCCAGACCGACACCCTCGAAGAACCCGGCGGTCATGCCCCCGGCGAAGGCCGCGGCCTGGCCCAGGGTCTCGGTGACCTCGGGCGCTTCGAACTGCGGGTCCAGCTCGCTGCGGGTGCGGGCGAAGCCGGACCAGAAGCCCTCGCCGGTGCCCTTGTGGGCGTCGGTGAAGCCGTCCTGGCCCCGAGCCTGGAGCGCCAGGACCAGGCCGCCTTCGAGGTAGGCGCGGTCGGCGAGCTCCGGGTCCTCGGCCTGGACCCGGTCCAGGAGCGCCCGGACCTGCTCGGCGGACAGGCCCTCTTCGAGCACCAGGCGTTGGGCCAGCGCCTCGCCCCACATCGCCCCGAGCTGGGCGGGCAGGGAGTCGCCCTGCCAGGCCGCGTCGACGGCCTCCCGGAGCATCGCGACCTGGCGCTCGTGGGCCTCGTCGGCGGCCACAGCCTCCCGCTCCTCGGCCCTGGCGGACCGGCCCCCGGCGATGAGGGGGTGGGCCTCCAGGGCCTGGACCCGGGCCGCCAGCGCCTCCCCCCAGCCCTCCAGGCCCGCCAGCACCTCGACCAGCTCGGGGTCCCGCTCGGCCGCCTCGGCCAGCAGCGGGGGCAGTCCCACGGTCAACAGCGCGGTGCTCAGTCGCAGCCAGCCCGACAGGGTGGCTGCGCTGTAGTCGTCCTCTCCGACGATCGCGGTCTCCAGCGCCGCCAGGTCTCGGAGCTGGAGCCAGACCGCGCCGAGATCCAGGCCGACCAGGGTGTCCTGGAGGAAGTCCCCCTGGGCCTCGGCCACGCCGGCGTGGTCCAGGGCAGTGACGGCCTGCTCTCGAAAGGCGACGAGCTCCCCGGACAGCGCGGTCAGCTCGGCCTCGAAGGCGGGGTCGAGCTCCCGGAGTCCCGCCAGGCCTAGGGGCTGCCCCGCCGGCGGGGCGCCGCCCGTCACCCCCGGCCCCAGCTGTCCACCGAGCCACAGTCGGCGGGCCCGGCCCCGGGCCTCCCGGTCCATCGCCGGCCACAGGAGCTCCAGGGCCTCGTGTCCAACGGTCTCGCCGCCGTAGACGAGGAAGTCGTCTTCGATCGCCACGACGTAGAGACCCTCGTAGCGCTCCCGCAGCGCCACCAGGCCCGGCACACCGAGACCCGCCAGCGGGCAGAGGGGGTCGGCCTCGGCGGCGGACATCCAGCCGAAGAGCGGGGCCTGGAGCAGGTGGTGGACCGCCCGGGCCCGGTCGGTGGGGGTGCCGTCGATGGGGGGACAGCGAGGCGCGGCCTTGCCGCCGGTCCCGCTCCCGGCCCGGTCCGCCAGCTCGGCGTTGCCCAGCAGGTCCTGGCCGTCTGGAGCCCGGGAGGACTGCCGGTCCGGGGTGGTCGCGACCTGGGGGGTCTGGGTGGCCTGCTCGTGCTGCACGCAGGCTGGTGAGGCACGGTTCGTGCCAACTCGACGACCGCTCAACCATGCGGATCGACGGGTGTCCTATCGCTCCGGGTGTCAGGATCTCGACAGGGGGTGTCGAAGGACCAACACCCTCCCCAGGGCCTCGTCGCTGCACCTCAACCTCCACCTCGGCCGTGATCGGCACGTACACCCGGCTGTCCTCATGCGGCGGGCCGGGCGGCGCAGCCCGAGGCACTGGGGCTGGGGGGAACTGGTAGGCGGCCAGGTCACGCCGGGACCCGGGATAGGGGTCCTCATGGCCCCCTGGCTCGCTCCGAACAACCTCCGCGACAGCGCTCGGCGGTCGAGCACCGGCCCGGTCCACTCGTGAGCCCCCTGGTCCTGGGACTCTGGGCGGCCCTCGCCGGCTGCGAGCCGCTGAACGGCACCGACGACGTCCGGGTCGTGGAGATCGACGGGGCGGCGCCCGAGAACCTGCTGCTGCTGTCCCTGGACACCCTGCGCAAGGACGCCTTCGCCCGCCACGGCGGCGTGGGCCGCCTGGACTTCCTCGACGGGCTCGCCGAGCGCAGCGTGGTCTTCGACCGGCACCGGAGCTGCACCAACTGGACCCTGGGGTCGTTCTACTGCGCCTTCTCCGGCGGCCTGCCCCTGGACGCCAGCTTCGAGCCCTGGTCCCACGACGACGCCGTGCGCAACGTGCCCGGGGAGCTGGACCTGCTGCCGGAGTGGCTCGGCCGGCAGGGCTACGAGACCGTGCTCGTGTCCGCCAGCAAGGTCGTCGGAGGGCTGGACGCGGTCAGCGACGGCTATGTCACCGTGGAGCTGACCCACGACGCCCGCTTCGACACCATCGTCGACGGCGGGCTGGCCCGCCTGCCCGACCTCGTCGACGGTCGGACCCCGTGGATGCTCCACCTCCACGCCTTCGACCCCCACACCCCCTACAGCCCCCCCGAGGACTACCGCCAGGGCCTCGACGACTTGGACCCCATCGAGTGGGACCTGGACGCCCTCGGAGGCATGGGCGGGCTGACCGAGCGCTGGCCGACGATGACGGACGAGGCCAGGGAGCTGGTCCTGGCCCACTTCGACATCCGCTACGGAGGCGAGATGGCGTACCTGGACGACCAGCTCGAGCGCCTGTGGGGCCAGCTCGAGGACCTCGGCGCCCTCGAGGACACCCTGGTCTGGATCCTCACCGACCACGGCGAGCAGTTCTTCGAGCACAACAGCCTCACCCACGACCGCAGCAGCCACCGGGAGGAGGTGGACGCCCTGGCGATGTTCTGGGCCGCAGACCTCACCTCGCCCCGGTCCTGGCAGCGCACCACCAGCCACACCGACCTGGCCCCGACGGTGGTCGACGCCCTCGGGCTCCAGGTCCCACCGGAGCTGCGCGGCCGGGTGCTCACCCGCAACGGCGACGACGCGCCGGCCCACTCCTTCCGCTACTCCGCTCCCCAGCCGCCTATGCACTCGGTGGAGGCCGACGGGCTGAGGCTGATCTACAAGTGGGACGGCAGCGCCCGTGTGTATGACCCGGTCGCCGATCCCGAGGAGCGGACCAACCTCTATGAACCGGATGACCCGACGTTCCAGGACCTCTGGGGCCACATGGACCCGCTCATCGAGGCCGCCGAGGCGCTGATCCCCCACCTGGAGCGCACCGCTCCGGACCGCTGAGCACCCGGCCCGGCTGCATGACCGGTATGATCCGAGCCGTCGAAGAGGCACGACCCCGTGATCACCGCCCTGCTGCTCGTCCTTCCCGTGCTGGCCCAAGAGGTCGACGCGCCCACCGACCACGTTCCGGCCGAGGAGGCCCCGGCCGAGGAGGCCCCGGCCGAGGAGGCCCCGGCCGAGGAGGCCCCGGTCGAAGAGACCGCCGAGGCTGACGAAGCCGCCCCCGTCGAGGAGACCGCCGCGACCGAGGAGGTCGCACCGGTGGAAGAGGCTGCAGCAGCCGAGGAGGTCGCCCCGGCCGAGGAGGTCGCCCCGGTCGAGGAGGTCGCCCCCGCCGAAGAGGCCGCCGAGCCCGAAGCCGAAGCCGCCCCTCCGGGCGCCCCGGCCCTGTCCATCGACCCCAGCGAGTTCCAGCAGGCCACCGAGCAGGCCCAGGCGATCGCGGCCGGCGAGTACGAGACCCTCGAAGGGCTCACGCGGCGCCAGTACAGCTGGCTCAAGCCCAAGCGCTCACGGCTGGAGCCCAACTCCCGGGCCAGCACAGACTTCACCGCCTACACCCTGGAGTGGGGTGAGGTCGAGATCGGCCCGACCGGGCTGAGCGTCGGCGCCCTGCCCCGCACCCAGATCGGCACGGTGCCCGTGCTGGACGCGCTGCAGCTCTACAACGGCTGGCTGAAGGTCAACGCCCTGCGGGTCGGCCCCGCAGACCTGGCGGTCAACGCGTCGATCTTCTACCTGCCGATGAAGGGCTTCACGGCCTGGTACGCCACCGCCGGTGCGCTGGCCTCGGTGAAGGTCATCGAGCCTCTCTCGTTCCACGCCGGCGCCAACTACGCCATCGGCCGAGCCCTGGGCACACCGGACCTGCGCAGCCTGTCCCCGCTCTTGAGCACCTACACCGGCGAGCAGCTCGCGGAGGAAGGGCTCCAGGAGATCTACGACCACACCGTCATCGACCTCTCCGCTCGCATGGTCACGGTCCGCCTGGCGGCCGACTACCGCCTCAACCGGCGCGACAGCATCGTCGGGCAGGCCCAGGCCATGGTGTGGGCCTCCGTCGACACCGACGTCGACCTGCCCCCGATCCTCAACCTCAACGAGGCCCTGGACATCGAGACCGAAGGAGCGATCCCGATCACCAACGCCTATGTCCTGAGCCTCGCCTACCAGGCCGCCTGGCGACGCCTGTCGATCCGCGCCGGCTTCGGCGTGTCTTCACAGCCGGGCGCCTGGCTCATCCAGTCCGTCAAGCTGTCCTATCGCTTCGGTGGCCAGACCCGCCGTGGTGAGCGGCAGCTCCGCGGCGACTGGAAGGGCAACAAGGACGAGCGCTCCAAGAAGAAGGACCGCGAAGCCGCCGAGGAGCGGGGGGTCTGGACCCCGGACCAGGACAACGCCGCCGACACCGAGGAGACGGAGCCCGAGCCGTCCGAGGAGTAGGCGATCCCTACCGGAACAGCATCCAGCTCGTCTCCGACGACAGCTCGCAGTCGCTGTCCGGCTCAGAGATGCTGTAGGAGTTGATGTTGCAGACGGTGTAGTAGTCGCCGTCGACCATCAGCGTGCCGTCCCCGCTGGGCCCGAGGCGCTCGGCGTCGCTGTCGGAGGTGAAGTCCAGGGTCACGTAGTCCCGCTCTCCGCCACAGGTCGACGAGGAGGAGCCGGTGTGCGAGCCCTCGGTCACCTCGATGGTGGGCAGGTCGCTCGCCAGCAGGCCCTGGCCGTCGCGGCCGGCCTCCATCGCGTAGAGCAGCTCGCCGTCGCTCTCGACGACGAAGCCCGCCGCCTCGCTGGCCGGGTCAGCCCGCACGATGAGCTGGACGAAGTCCCCGGACTGCACCCCGATGGCCGGCGTGCGATCCCAGCCGTCGTCGCTGGTCCACGAGTAGCCCAGGAACCAGTGCAGCCCCGACGGCTCCCGGACTTCGAGGATTCGCATCGGATCCTCGGCACAGGCCACCATGTTGCCCTCGAGCGACTCGGAGGTGGCGAGATCGCTCACCACGCGCCCGGCGATCTCGAAGTAGCCGGTCTCGTCGGCCTGGATCTGCGACGCGTCCTCGACCTGCAGGCAGACGATCGACGTGCTGTCGTAGAGGCTGTCCCCCATGAAGCCCGCGTCGCCGGCGTCGAACCTCTCCATGAAGACCTGGGCCGGTATGGTCGCCACGCCGCAGGAGGTCAACAGGACAACGGCGCCAAACAGGGAGGAACCGGCCGTCAGGGTGCGCATGTCTTCTGCTCCGAGGTGTCGGGATGGGCTACCCGAGGAGCGTAGCAGTGATCTCGGGCCCCCGCAGCACTCGTGGACGACAACGTCACGCGCTCTGCCCGCCCCCAGGGCTACTCTGGGGTGGTCCGGTCCCCTCCGGATGAAGGATCCCGGGACCTCCAACACCCAGACAGAGGCCCCAAGGAACCGGCGGACCTCGATGACCGACAGAAGCAGCGAACGAGAGCTCCTGGTGGGGGCTCTCCGCGCAGGAGAGCCCCAGGCCCTGGATCGCTTCTACCGCGAGCACGCCTCGCAGGTCCTCGCCTGGGTCATACGCCTGGGAGGCACCCGGATCGACTCCGAGGACACCGCCCACGAGGTGTTCCTCGTCGCCCTTCGACGACTCCACACCTTCCGGGGAGAGTCCGCGCTGACCACCTGGCTCTTCGGCATCACCCGCAACGTCGTGAACAACGCCCGCCGCAAGGCCGCACTGCGCCGCTTCGTGGGCATCGACGAGGTGGCCGAGCCGGCCGCCACCACCCCCGGAGCCGACGATCACGTCGACCAGGTCCGGCGGCGTCACCTGGTCCAGGTCGCCCTGGAGCGCCTCAACGCCCGCCAGCGCGAGGTGCTGGTGCTCGCCGATCTCGAGGGGCGGAGCGCCCCGGAGGTGAGCGCGATGCTCGACGTGCCGGTCGGCACCGTCTACAGCCGCCTCCACCACGCCCGCAAGGCCTTCGCGAAGTCCCTCAACACGGTCAGCGCCGATCCGAGCGCCGCGCTGGGGGCCAAGGCCCTCTCGGGAGGCCACGGGGCATGAGCGTCTGGTGGCGATGGATGCGGGAGGCCCTGTCTCCCACCCCGGAGGAGCTCCAGCGTCTCGTGGAGCCCGTCTCGCCGGCCCTGCTGGAGGAGGCCATCGACGCCACCACCGCCCGCGCGGAGGAGATCCTGCGGCTGGTGGAGCCGGTCGAGGCGGAGGTGATCGCCGCCTGTACCCTCGTCACGACACCCGATCGCATCGAGGTCCAGCGACTCGTCGCCCGGGTCCGGGAGAGCGAGCAGGCCCGCCGAGCCCGCGGGGCCTGGCTGCGACCGCTGACGCTGGCCGGCGCCGGCGCGGCCGCCATCGCCCTCACCCTCGCCCTTCCGACCACGCCGGAGACCACGCCCTCAGCGATGGCCTGGGAGACGATCGACCACACGGTCGCCCTCAATGCGGCGATCACCGTGGACGGCGCCGCGACGGTCCAGGTGACCCACGTCGACGACGCCGGGGTGCGGGTCGACCTGGCCACCGGCACCGCCTGGTTCGAGGTGGATCCCCTCGGGGCTCCGGACCTGCGCGACCTGCTCGTGGTCGCCGGTGAGGTGCGCGTGCGGGTCATGGGCACCCGCTTCCAGGTCCGTCACCTCGCCGACGAGGTCCTGGTCGAGGTCGCCCGCGGCAAGGTCAGCGTCCTGCACGCGGGTGAGGCCGTGGTGCTCACCGCCGGGCAGGCCTGGTCCTCGGCTCCCACCGTGGCCGACGGGGCCCTGCCCACGGTGCGCGAGGTGGCGGAGGAGCTCGTCGAGGACCTGCCCGCTTCGAGGCTCCGGCTGCCCGCCGAGTCGCTGTCGACCCCCCTGGACCGCCCCAAGCCGGTCGAGGAGGTCGTCCCGGACGCGGACCTCGCCGATGCACGCCTGCTGCCGACCCCGACCCGCCCGCCCGAGGGGCTCGAGGGCGAGGTCAGCCCCGTCGAGCCCGGGCAGGTCGTCGATGGCACCGACCTGGCCAAGGACCAGTGGGCCATCCTGCAGAAGCACATTCGTGACGGCGACGTGCAGGTGCTCACGGGCGTCGACAACTTCCTGGCCCGCTACGGCCACACGCCCTACGCCGAGCCGGCCCAGGTCGCTCGGCTCGAGCTCCTCATCGAGCGACGGGACCCGTTGGAGGCCCTCGGCGAGGTCGACCACTGGCTCGGTGCGCACCCGGACTCCCGCCGCGCGGTCGAGGTGCACGACCTGCGGGCCGGGCTGCTGCTGCACAAGCTCCAGGACTGTCGCGGCGCCCTCCCCTCCCTGGCGATCGTCGGTGCGAGCGGCACCGGGGACCAGGCGGCCACGTCGATGGCCTGGCACGGCATCTGCTCCCTGGAGCTGGGCGACCCCGGGACCGCCGTGACCTCCCTGGACCGGGCCCTGGAGCTGGGCGTGCCCGAGCCGCTGGAGGACCGGGTACGCGAAGAGGCCCGGGAGGCCCGCAAGGAGCTCCGTCGCTGATCCCCTGGTTCAGGCGCTGCCGAAGTCCTGCTGCTGGGCGAACCGGACCACACGTCCGATGTAGTCCGTGACCGGCGGGGCTCGCCCGGCCTCGCCGAGCACGTCCCGGATCTCGGTGGTGTCGAAGAGCGGGTTGCGGATGAAGTAGGGCAGGAAGGCGTTGCCCCCCCGGCGGACGGCCCGCCCGCGCTTCGTCAGCAGCATCGGCGACATCAACGGCCGGACGACCCCCCGCCAGATCCGCTGGTCCACGTACCGGAGCGGCGGACCCCCGAGGGCCTCGCGGATCGGCTCGAAGAGGTCCTCCACGGTCATCGCGTCGTCGCCGGCCGCCAGGTGGAAGCACCGCCCCAGGCTCTCGGGGCGACGCCGAAGCTGGGCCATGGCGCGGGCCACGTAGTCCACGGGCACGATGTCCGCGACGCAGTCCGCCCGACCGGGGAAGCTCCGGAACCAGCCTCGCGCATAGAGCTTGAGGGGCCAGTACATGACGTTGAACGAGCGCGTCAGGCCGGAGCCCGAGTCCCCCACCACCACGGCCGGGCGGTGGATCGCCACCGGCAGCCCTTCGACCTGGGCGGCGCGGACCTTCTTCTCCGACTGGCACTTGGACCACTCGTAGCTGTTGCGGAAGCCCTGGCCCTCGTCGCACTCGGTCTCCAGGGCCCGGCCCTCCCGATCACCGGCCACGTAGCAGGTGCTCACGTGGTCCATGCGGCGCAGCCTCCCGGCCTCGGCGAGACCGCGCGCCAGGTCCAGCATCGCCTCGGTGGCCGCCATGTTCTGCTGGACGGCCGTGTCCTCGGGCATGTCGAAGCGCACCGAAGCGGCGCAGTGGAGCACGGAGGTCGCCTCCGCCCGGACCCGCGCCAGGTCGCCGGGCGTCATGCCCAGGTCGGGCTGGGCCAGGTCGGCCCGCACCAGCTCCAGGCGGTCGGCGTCGAAGCCCTCCGGCATCCACCCCAGCAGGGTCCGACGCCGTGCCGCGAGGTGCTCCGGGTCCCGCGCCCGGACCATCGCCAGGATCCGCTGCTCCGGGTCCTGCAGCAGCAGGGGCAACAGAGCGGTCCCGACGTGTCCCGTCGCCCCACTCAGCAACAGCGTGTCCGACATCTGGCCTCCGAGCCGAGCAAGAACCGCCGCATTATCCTGGGCCGCCGCGCAGGAGGCGCCTTTGACGTGGGGTCTGCGGGTCGTCCGGTGGGTGGACGGGCTGAACGAGAGGCTGGGCCGTGCCGTGTCCTGGCTGGCGCTCGCCATGGTGCTGGTCGGCGCGTACAACGCCGTCGTGCGCTACCTCGGGCGCTTCGCCGGCTGGAACCTCAGCTCCAACGCCTACATCGAAGCCCAGTGGTACATGTTCAGCGCCCTGTTCCTGCTGGGGGCCGGCTACACGCTGAAGGTCGACCGCCACGTCCGGGTCGACGTGCTCTACGGCCGCCTCAGCGGCCGGGGCAAGGCGATCACCGACCTGCTGGGCGGCCTCGTCTTCCTCCTCCCCTTCTGCTTCTTCTGCCTCTGGGTCTCCTGGCCGTCGGTGCGCAACAGCTGGGCCGTGTGGGAGATCTCCCCCGACCCCGGCGGCCTGCCCCGGTGGCCGATCAAGTCGTTGATCCTCGTGGCCTGGGGCCTGGTGGCGCTCCAGGGCATCGCCGAGGTGCTGCGCAACCTGGCCCGCCTGGACGGGAGGCTGCCCTACACCGGTGAGGAGGAGGAGGAGGCGTGACCGGCGACTGGCTCGCCCCGGTCATGTTCGTCGTGGCCCTGGGGCTCATCTTCACGGGCTACCCGGTGGCTTTCTCGCTGGGGGGGACCGCCCTCGCCTTCGCCGCCCTCGGCGTGCAGCTCGGCTACTTCGACTGGGCGCTGATGTTCGCCATGCCGGAGCGCACCTTCGGCATCATGGCCAACTACACGCTGCTGGCCGTGCCCTTCTTCATCTTCATGGGCACCATGCTGGAGCGCTCCCGGCTCGCCGAGGACCTGCTCCGCACCATCGGCATGCTCTTCGGCCCGCTCCGCGGGGGCCTGGCGCTCGCCGTGGTGTTCGTGGGGGCGCTGCTGGCGGCCGCGACCGGTGTCGTCGGGGCCAGCGTGGTGGCCATGGGCGCCATCTCCCTGCCGGTGATGCTGCGCTATGGCTACTCCCAGCCCCTGGCCACCGGGGTGATCGCCGCTTCGGGCACGCTGGGGCAGATCATCCCCCCCAGCGTGGTCCTGGTCGTGCTCGCGGACCAGATGGGCATCTCGGTCGGAGACCTCTTCGTCGGTGCTCTGATCCCGGGCCTGATCCTCGCCGGTCTCTACGCCACCTACGCCGCCATCGTCGCCCTGGTCTCACCGGCCAGCGCCCCGGCGCTGCCCGTCGAGGAACGCACGCTCGCCGGCCTGGGCCTGCTCCGCCAGGTCCTGGTGGTGATGGTGCCGCCGCTGGTGCTCATCCTGCTGGTGCTCGGCAGCATCTTCGTCGGCGTGGCGACCCCCACCGAGGCGGGTGCGCTGGGCGCGACGGGGGCGATCGTGCTCGCCGCGGCGAACCGACGCCTGACCCTGACCGCCCTGCGCGAGACCATGGCCGAGACCACCCGCCTCACCAGCATGGTCATCTTCCTGCTCTTGGGATCGACCGCCTTCGCCCTGGTCTTCCGGGGGCTCTATGGCGACATCTGGATCGAGGACCTGCTGACCAACCTGCCCGGGGGCAAGGTCGGACTGCTGGTCGTGGCGAACCTGGCGATCTTCATCCTGGGCTTCTTCATCGACTTCTTCGAGATCGCCTTCATCATCCTGCCGCTGATCGTGCCGGCCGCCACGGTCCTGGGGATCGACCTGGTCTGGTTCGGCGTGATGATCGGCATGAACCTCCAGACCTCCTTCCTCACGCCCCCCTTCGGCTTCGCGCTCTTCTACCTGCGCGGCGTGTGTCCACCGGAGGTCCCGACGACGGCGATCTACAGGGGCGCGATCCCCTTCATCCTCATCCAGCTCGTCGGCCTGGTGTTGATCTGCGTCTTCCCGCAGCTCGTGACCGTCCTGATTCCGTAAAGCCGGCTGCAAAGAAGCGCTTTCCACTGTATAGAGCCGGCCTCGAAGAGGGTGAAGTGGCTCCACTGGTCCGGTCGATGCCCCCGCTGTCGCTCCTCCTCCTCGCCGTGGCCTGCGTCCAGCCGCCCGAGCTGCTCTCGAAGGACCTCGAGGTCATCTCGATGTACCCCTCCGACGGGTCCGCCGCGGTGCCCACCGACATCAACCCCCGGCTCGTCTTCAGCGACGAGATCGGCGAGAACATCGGCTACGAGGTCCTGCTGCACCGGGGCAACATCGTCACGGAGCTGAGCTGCAAGAGCATCAGCGACCCCAACACCCTGGACTGCCGCCTGGACGAGCCGCTGCTCGGCGACGCCTGGTACCGACTGACCGCGGACCTCGGGCCCGACGGCGACCTGGAGGGTGAAGGGACCTTCACCACCTCCGATCCCCACGGCATCGCCTTCGACGTGGGCCCCAACCTCACCGTCGAGCAGCTCGGAGGCAACGACGCCGCCGTGACCGTCCTGGAGGACCTGCTGCTCTCCGGCGACGACCACCTGATCATGGTCATGGACCGCTTCGTGCCCAACCAGCACCGCCTCCCCTGGGACGGCGACTGGCTGCTCGGCAACGCCACCATCCGTGAGAACCGCGCCTCCGGCGAGCTCGAAGCCGTGATCGACGAGGACGGCGGCCTGACGATCTCGGCCGAGGGCACCCTGCACGAAGACGGCGGGTTCGTCGCCACCACGGACCACGCCTCGCTGCCCGTGTCCATCGACGGCGAGACCGTGGCCCTGACCCTCGACGACGTGCTGCTGGCCGGCGCGTTCGACGTCGAGGAGGGGGACTACTCCGCCGTCCACGAGGTACGGCTCTCGTCGGTGGTGCCCGAGCGGGCCCTGGACGAGCTGGCCGAGGGCGTGCCGGACTGGGCGCGGGTCCTGGCGGACCTCACCGGCCTGATCGACATGGACGTCGATCTCGACGGCGACGGCATCGACGACGCCGCCACCTTCGAGCTGACCAGCCACGGTCGCCGGGTCCTGCTGGCGGACTGACGCGGGTGGGCGAGCCCTAGCGCCCCCAGACGTGGGCGGTGTAGGCCAGCTCGGCGGTGCCCATCCACCGGTTGGAGGCGGCGCGGAACCTGGACCAGTGGTCGTAGATGGCCCGGTAGGCCGGATCCGCCGCGGCCTGCTCCTCCAACAGGGCCTCCGCGGCCGCCGCCGCGGCCACCATCACGTCGTCGCTGAACCGCCTCAGGTCCACGCCAGCCGCCAGCAGCCGCTCCAGCGCGGCCGGGTTCTGGGCGTCGTAGCGGGCCTGCATGACCATCGCGGCGTCCTGGGCCGCGGCCTGGAAGATCTCCCGGTACTCGGACGAGAGCTGCCCCCAGGCGCCCTGGTTGACGTAGAAGGAGAGCGACGGACCCGGCTCCCACCAGCCCGGGTAGTAGTAGAGCTTGGCCACCTTGTGGAAGCCCAGCTTCTCGTCGTCGTAGGGGCCGACCCACTCCGTGGCGTCGATCGCGCCGCGCTCGAGCGCCGGGTAGATGTCGCCGCCGGCCAGCACCTGGACCGTGGCCCCCAGCCGGCTCATCACCTGGCCGCCGAGGCCGGGGATGCGCATCTTGAGCCCTTCGAGGTCGGCCGCCGCGTTGATCTCCCGCTTGAACCAGCCTCCCATCTGGGCGCCCGTGTTGCCGGCCGGGAAGTTGAGGATGTCGAAGTCGGCGAAGGCCTTGCGCAGCAGCTCCAGTCCGCCGGACTCGGTCAACCAGGCGGTCTGCTGGCGCGCGGTCAGCCCGAAGGGCACGCAGGTGTCGAAGGCCAGCGCCGGGTTCTTGCCCGTGTAGTAGTAGCTGGCGGTCTGGCCGACCTGGACGGTGCCCTGCTGGACGGCGTCCATCACCTGGAGCCCGGGCACCAGCTCGCCCGCCGGGTAGGCCCGAATCGTGAACGACCCGCCGGACATGGCGGTGACGCGCTCGGCCAGGACGTCCGCGCCTCCGTAGATGGTGTCCAGTCCGCGCGGGAAGCTGGAGGCCAGGCGCCAGATCACCTTCTTGCGCGTCTGGACGGCGGGGCCCTGCTGGCTCTGGGCACAAGCGGCGAGGCCGGCCGATCCGAGCAGGCCCGTGGTGAGGAGATCGCGGCGCTTCATGGAGAGGTCCTCGCGTCCAGGGAGACTGGCCCCTAACCAGCGGTCCCGGGGCCTGGTGACCTCGCCGGGTCATCCCGTGCGGGCGGACCTGCGACCTCCTCCATCCTCGCAGGCCTCCGGCGAGCGGCCGGAGGGCCCCCTGAGAGGGAAGGGGCGTGCGGCCTGGTCTCCCGGTGTGATGTGGGGGCAGAGAGCGACGGGGACCGGACCCTCGTCGAGGCCGGGCCGGGGTGCGTCAACGAAGCCCGAAGGGGTCCGCTGAGCACAGCGCGGTCATGCCTCAGTCCCCTGGCGAGGGCTCGTGCGGCAGGAACACGGTCCACTGGTCCGCATGCCCGACGGCGCGGAGCTCCTGGCGCAGGGCCCGTGCGTTCGCCTCGGTGTCCACCGGGCCCACGCGCACCCGGTACCAGGTGTCCTCGTCGGTGGCGTGCTCCTCGATCGCGGCGGCGAGGCCCTTGGAGCGGAGGTCGTCCCGGAGGGCCACCGCCTCCGAGCGGGAGGGTCTCGCGGCGACCTGGACGGTCCACCGCCCCTCGGGAGCCGCGGGCTCCCGCAGCAGCCCCTTGTGCCTGGCGAACCAGTTCAGCAGCCCCCGCTCGACGGCCAGGCAGAATTGCGAGACGCGCTCGGGTCTCTGGAAGGCGGCCACGTCCGCTGGGTTGTCGACGTAGTGGGTCTCGACGAGGGCGGCCGCACGGTGGTTGTAGTCGAGCGCACCGATGCCCTTGGCCGCGTTCATGTAGACGCCGTACTCCGGCCAGGTCGTGAGGTAGTCGTCCCCTTGGCCGATCG
Source organism: uncultured Enterobacterales bacterium (assembly GCA_964501915.1). Lineage (GTDB taxonomy): Bacteria > Myxococcota_A > UBA796 > UBA796 > CAJQPC01 > CAYFPX01. The sequence goes on along the minus strand of CAZCVP010000179.1, from coordinate 1,610 downwards.
GCACGTCCATCGCATCCGGGAGCCCTCCAACCGGGTCGAAGCCGGCCTGGACCAGAGCCGCGCCCAGGTAGATGGCCAGCCACTGGCTCCCCGGGTCGGTGCGCCGTTTCTCTCGCTGGCGGCTGGACCAGATCACCATGGTGCCGCTTCGGAGCCGCGTCCCCGAGGCGTTCCCGTGGATGGAGAGAAACGCGAAGTCCTGCTCGCGGCGGGCATTGCTTGCTCTCCAGCGTGCGTTGATGTCCTCGTCCAGGATCCTGCCGAGCGCGGCGTGGGAGTCGCGGGTGGTGAGCACCCGGTAGCGCCCGGTCGCCCTCAGGTGGTCACGTAGCGCGAGGACGACGCGGAGGTTGCTCTCGTGCTCCCAGGCCGCCGGGTCGATGTGGGCGGGCGAAGCGCCCGGGAAGACCTCGTTGTGTCCCGCGTCCAGCATGACGGTCGGCCGGCCGAACCCTTCCGGGTAGGCGGTGGTCAGCTCCACGGGGATTCGGACCACCTGCTCAAAGGCCGGGTCGAAGATCTGGCGAGCCCGGATCGCCCATATGGCCACCGTGGCGAGGGCCATGAGGAGGGCCGCGGCAACGAGGAGGCTCCGCCTCCGGACCCCTTGTCTCGGATCGGACTCGTGCTCCGGGGTCTGCACGCCTGGCTATGCCTGCGGCGAGCGTTGTGGGTCTGCCACGACCATGGAGGCTCGGACCAACGGCGTCCTGTCGGACTGGTCGTCCACGAACAGGGCGATGGCGATGTCCGAGATGTGGCCGATGACGATGCCTGCGACGGCCGCGGCCACGAGGCAGAGCAGCAGCCGTACCTCCACCGCCAGGCTCTCTTGTCCCAGCGAGGCCACGTCGCCGGCGACGGACGGGAACCGCTTCATGAGAAAGGCACGGTGCAGGTACCAGGTCCCGGCCACGAGCAGGCCCCCCGGCACCACCTTGCTGGCGACCTCGCGTAGGTTGATGCCGCTGAACTCGACCATCACTCCGCCCCTCGTGTTGATGTCTGCCGGGAATGCGATGCGCCCTGGTCCGGTTCTTCAGACCGGTCGGGCAGTATAGGCGCCGCGCCACTCCACGGTGGGCTCGAGCCGACGGGATCGGCGTGGGGGAGCAGGAGCCAGGGCTGGAGTACAGGGGTGAGGACACGAAACCTCGGGTGATCGAGGGTCCCGGGGTGGCGCCCACGGGGCTCCGCCGGGCGACCTCGCCGGGTCATCCCGTGCGGGCACCGATCGCCCGGATGAGCGGGACGGACGGCGAGTGGACCGCTGACAGGGCCCCCGACCCGGTGCGCTCGCTGGTCGCCGAGAGCGCCGGTTGGCCGTTCCATCTGACGGGCTGGTCGGAATCGCCCACGTGACGGGACCGATGCTCGGACCGGCGAGGGTCGCTGAACTCGCCCCCCCCCCCAAGACAGCGGCGGCGGGGGGCGAAGGGAGAGCGCGGACGACGGCACCCGGTGATCGGCTTCCGCGAAGCGGGCCGGTCCTCCTGCCCGAGTCGCGCTCCCGCGCCAAGCTCCCCACCCGATTCAGCCGCAGTCGCCCGGACCGCAGGCCCGCGAGGCGACGCAGGCGGCCGTCCGCGAGGGGAGCTGGGGCCCCTTGT
>CAZCVP010000178.1:0-17711 GCA_964501915.1 uncultured Enterobacterales bacterium | reverse complement strand
TCGGTGTCGGTGTCGGTGTCCGTGTCGGTGTCTCCCGGTCCCGTGTCGTCACTGGTGTCGGAGCCGCCGCAGGCGACGAGCAGGCTGGCGAAGAGGGCGAGCAGCGTCGGGCTCATGGAGACACCTCGATCGGGCCGGGGACCGAGAGCATCATGCCACACCGAGGCCGAGCCACGCCGCCCACGCTCACCCGTTCCCGGGCCCGCCTCCCTGATCGTCGGGATCCGGCTCCTCCTCGTCTCCCTCCAGCCGCCGCCAGATCCCTTCGATGACCGCCCGCCGTCCCCTGCAGTCGTCGTCGGCGGGCTCCAGGACCAGCTCCTCGCCCCAGAAGCCGACCTCGTAGCGGCCGTCCACGTCGCAGTCCCGGCTGGCGACCTCGAGCACGTTGGGCTCGTACCACCACTCGCCGCTGCCCTCCTCGTCCGGGCGGTCGCCCTCGACGAAGACGATCCACCGGTAGTGAGCGTCGTCGCCGAAGCCCAGGTGGACCTCGAACTCGCCGTGGTCGGTCTCGTGCCACCGCCACCACTTGCCGAAGAGCTCCTCCTGCTCGATGACGTCGGTGTCGGTGTCGGTGTCGGTGTCGGTGTCGGTGTCGGTGTCGGTGTCGGTGTCCACGTCGCTCTCGGTCGTCGCGCCCGTGTCGTCGACGGTGAGCGTGCCCGCGGTGTTGGTGCAGCCGAACAGCATCAGGACGAGGGTCATGACCACCTCCGGTACCAGTGGTAGCACGACCCGGGCCGGGCCTACTGCCCCGGCAACAACAACACCTTCCCCAGGTTCTCCCGGTCGTGCAGGATCCGGTGCGCCTCCGCCGCGGTCGAGAACGGCACCTGGGCATGGATCTGCACCCGCAGCCTGCCCTGCTCCCACAGCGCCAGGATCTCCGTCAGCCACTCCGAGAGCGTGTCCGCGTAGGTCCAGAGGTGACCCAGGTTCACGCCACACACACCGACGTTGTTGTTGATCAGCCACAGAGGGTTGAACTTGAGCCAGGGCACGGCCAGGAAGTTGCCCAGCGTCGCGAAGACACTGCGCGAGCTGCGCCCCTCGGCGTTCTTGGAGAAGCCGAAGCAGATCAGCCGTCCCCCGGGCCGCAGGAGCTTCAGGCCCTTGGCCCAGTTCTCGCCGCCCAGCGGGTCGAGCACCAGGTCGAAGCCCTCCTGGTCCTCCAGGACCTCGGCGTAGTCCTGGGTGCGGTAGTCGATGAGCTGGTCGTAGCCCCGCTCGGCCAGGAAGGCGTGCTTGTGGGCCGAGGCGGTGCCGACCGCCGTGGCTCCCCGCCACTCGAGCAGCTCCAGGGCCATCAGCCCCACGCCGCCCCCGGCGCTGTGCACCAGCACCCGGTCACCCGCTCGCACGCGCCCGTAGACCTCGGTCATCATCCAGGCGGTCAGGGCCTGGACCGGGATGGCCGCCGCCGTGGCGGCGTCCATGCCCTCGGGCCGCCTCACGGCCTGGCTCGCCGGGACCACGACCTGGCTGGCGTAGCCCCCGAAGCGGCACATCGCGACGACCGGCTCGCCGAGCCGGCCCTCGTCGATGCCCTCGCCGACGGCATCGATGGTGCCGGCCACCTCGTAGCCGACCACCATCGGCAGGGGCGGCGCGTCCGGATAGAGCCCCATGCGGGCCATCACGTCGGCGAAGTTCACGCCACTGGCCTCGACCGCGACCCGGATCTCCCCCGGGCCGGGCGCCAGCTCCTCGACCTCCTCCAGCTCGATGATCGAAGGATCCCCGTAGCGGGGGAAGACGAGCCTCTGCATGGACGGCCTCCTGGGCGCCTGACATGCACACGCACGGTGCTGGCGGAAAGGGGGCAGCCCGAAGAGCACCGAGGAGTCGGATAGGGAGCGACCATGTGGTGGCTGGCCTCCGTCCTGTTCGCCTGCGGTGGCACGCCGACCTGGTCGGCCTGCACCGACGGGGCCTGCCGCCAGGCGCTGATGGTCGAGACCTTCCGGCAGGACCCGGAGCGGGTCCTGGAGACCCTGCCGGCCCTCGATCCGAGCGAACAGGCCGTGCTGGTCGACACCCTGAGCCGCGGCGCCCCCGAGCTCCTGGACGCCCTCTGCCGCCGCCTCCCCCACGACGGACCGACCGGCCAGCGCTGCCAGAGGATCAAGGACCGGCCCCACCTGGCCGCCGGAGAGCGGGCCCACGCCGCTCCACCCCCGCCCCGCAGGGCCAGCGGACCGGCCTCCAGCCACCTGCCACCGCCGGCCCAGCCGTCCACGCCCGTCGCCACCACCTGTCCCGACACCGGCGGCGAGGCCGCCCACGAGTGCCGCTTCCGGGAGGCGGAGCGCACCGTGGAGCAGCGGGGCGCGGCGGCATTCTCCGAGGCGCTGGCCCACTGCGCCGCGGCGGGGCCCTTCCAGACCCCCTGCATCGAGCACGTGCTCGCCCTCGCCCTGCCTCCGATCCCCCCCGCAGACCGACTGACGGTCGACGACGTCGCCACCATCGTCGCTGCCATCGCCAAGCTGCGCGACGCCGCTGGAGAACAGGTCGGCCACCTCTACGAGGACCAGGCCTGGGCCCGCTGGGCCACGCAGGCCTATGCGGGCGCCACCGACCTGAGCGGCGAGCTGCTCGACCACCTCCCTCCAGCAGCCGCTCCCCACGTGCGCATGGCCGTCGCCCTGCGCATCACGGCGGTGGGCGACTCCGACCTGGACCGCTGGTCCCGGGAGCTCCGCGCCGCCCTGAGCGACCGCCAGCCCCTGGCGGCCTCCCCCACCGCGGGACGCAAGGCCCACCTGGTCAAGGGCCGCGACTTCTGGCCCGAGGAGCGCCCGGGGGAGACCACCATCCCCGCGGTCTTCTGTCTGGGTCCCGGGCGCCGTCCGGTGGCCCAGGACCCGGGCTCCGAGGCGCTCATCGTGCTGCTCGAAGCCGCGGCCCGGCGAGCCGAACCCCCCGAGGCCGACTTCTTCCTCGGCTTCGTCGGCAGCGAGCACCCGGAGCTGGTCCGCTGGACCGCCGCCCGGCTGGCCGAGGCGCTGGAGCCGGGCCTGGGACGGGCGCGCGAGCTCCCCGATCCGAGCCCGCTGGTGCGAGGACGGCTCCACGGTGACTGAGGCGACCTCTCCCAGGGAGCCGCGCCTGCTGCACGCGGCCGGCCTCAGCCTGACCCTGGCGCTGTACCTCACCTTCCCGGTGTGGCTCCACCCGCTGTCCGGCGTGGTGGGCAACTGGCAGCACCCGGACATGATCTCCAACCACTGGCTCTACCAGTGGATCGCGGACCAGGTCTTCGGCGGCGGCTCCCTGCTGCACAACCACCGCTACTACCTGCCCAGCGGCGACGCCCCCTGGCTCGCCGGCAACGGCAACGACGCCGTCCTCCACCTGCCCCTGGCCGCGCTCTTGCCCTGGCCGCTGTCGGTCACCGCCTGGTCGCTGATCACCCTCACCCTGAACGGCCTCGCCGGCTGGACCTTCTGCCGGGCCTGGAAGGTCGATGGCTGGGGCAGCCTGCTCGGCGCCGCGCTGCTGACCCTGTGCACCTACACCGCCGGTGAGCTGGGCGCGGGTCGGTTCGCCCAGGCACCGATCTACTGGACAGGCTTCTTCCTGGCTGCCTGGACCCGGCAGCTCGAGGACCCCACCTGGCGGCGGGGTCTGCTCGCCGGCCTGCTGTTTGGCGGCGCGGCCTTCACCTACCCCTACCAGGGCCTGTGGGCGGCCGGGGCCGGGGGACTGCTCTGGCTCGGACGCCCCCACTGGCGATCCGTGCTCACCACCGCCCCCAGCGCGCTCCTCGGCTGCCTGCCGCTGCTGGTCTGGGCCCGACACTGGAGCTCGGTCCCCGGCACCGACGAGCCGGTCTTCCCCCACCCGATCCAGGTCGACAGCGGCTACCCCTGGACCTGGCTCTTCGGGGGAGCCCCCGAGCCGCTGCCGGCCGGACCGGTGCCCCTGGTGGCCCTGGTGCTCGTGGGCCTCGCCCTGGCACAGCGGGTCGGGCTGCGGCGGCTGGTGCCCCTGGGCGGCATCGCCGCGGTCTTCTACCTGCTGGCCCTGGGACCGGTGCTGCGCACCCCCGGCGGCGATCCGACCGCGCTCTCGGCCCCCTTCGCCTGGGTCTACGGCCTGGCGCCGCCGCTGCAGCGCTTCTGGTGGCCCTACCGCCAGGCCTGGATGGTGCTGCTGGCGCTGCTGCCGGTCGCCGGGCTGGGACTCCACCGACTCGGAGCACGTCTCCAGCTCCCCCCGAAGCGCACCTTCGCCCTGGTGCTCGGGGTCCTGCTCGTCGAGGGCGCCCTGCGCGGCCAGGGTGCCGGCGTGCCCTCGTCGCTGTGGCGACCGCCGCCGGTCTACGAGCAGCTCGCCGACAAGGACAGAGGTGCCCTGCTCGAGCTGCCGATGGCCACGCCCTGGACCCGCAGCCAGCAGTCGCTGAGCTACCAGTGGGCCCACCGCCGCGACCTCGTCAACGGCCACGCGATGTGGGTGCCGCGGGTCCGCCCCGACACCTGGGACGCCTGGGTGGCCTCCCAGCCCTTCCTCCGGCAGCTCTCCCAGCTCGATCTGGGCCGCCTCGACGGCGCCTTTCGCGTGGCCCCCGGGGACCTGGAGCAGCTCCAGGCCGCAGGCATCGCCCTGATCTCGGTGAACGCCGAGTACTACCAGGGCCCGCTGCTGGAGCTGGTCCCCGTGCACAGGAGACTCCTCACGGCCCTGTTCGGGCCCCCGGTCGTGCGCCAGGACGAGTTCCTCCAGGTCTGGGAGCTGGACCGCTGGACGGGCCTGGAGGTGGTGGACCTGCCGGACTTCCGGGTGCCGATCGCCCCCGAGGGCGAGGACCCGAGCGACCTGGCCCTGCGACCCGACATGGCGCTGGGCTGGACCACCCTGCCGCGCCTCGCCATCGCCGTGCCCGAGCCAGGCGGCGACGCGGGTCGCGAGGAGGAGCGTCCTCCCGAGCCCGTGGTGAGGGAGCCCGAGCCCGACGACGGCGTGCCCGACGCGGTCCGACGCGCCCGGCGGCGCCAGAAGGGCCGCAACCTCCAGCGTGGAGCCCCCGAGTGAGCCGCGGTCGGATCATCGTGCTCACCTTCGCGCTGGCCGCCTTCGTGGCGCTCTTCGGTGCCAGCCTCGGCACGCTCGACGACAGCTTCCTGGGCCTGGAGTACGTCGACCACTACGGCACCCAGTGGTTCTACTGGTTCGCCGAGCGCACGCTCTTCGAGTGGACGTCGCCGGCCTGGACCGACCTCTTCTTCCATCCCTATGGCAAGGACATCTACCGGCACACCGGGGCCAACGTCCTCGACGCCTACCTCGCCGTGCCCTTCCGCCTGATCTTCGGCAAGGTCCTCGGCTACAACCTCTTCGTCCTGGCCGGCCTGGCGGCCTCGGGCTGGGCCTTCTCCCGCCTGGCCCGGGAGTTCACCGAGGACACCGTCGCCCTGGGCGTGGGCGCCGTGCTCTTCGCCTGCTCACCGTATGTGCTCTACGAGCTGCGCGAAGGGCGGCCGACCCAGGCCCTGATGGTCACCCTGCCGTTGTTCCTGCTCCACGGCTGGCGCTGCGGCCTGCGGCCGGGCTGGAGGGACCCGGTGCTCGCCGGGCTGTGGCTGGCCGCCACGGGGCTCTGGTACTGGTTCTACGCCTTCTTCGGCGGCCTGGCGCTGCTGGGGCTCGGCGGCTGGCGCATCCTGCGTCCGCCGGAGCACGCCGGGACCCGGCTCCAGGTGCTCGTGCGGCACGGTGTCGTCGCCGTGGTCGCCGTGGGCCTGTGCCTGCCCGTGGCCCTGCCGATCGTGCTGGAGACCGCCGGCCAGGGACAGGACGTGCCGGGCCTGCTCGACGTCACCCGGTGGACCTGGAGCCGCCTGGCTCCGGTGACCGAGCAGGGCAGCGCGGTCGGCATCTTCAACTGGCAGCCGTTGTGGGGCTCGGCGGGGCTGTACACCCTGGAGGAGAACGGCGTCGAGCGCTTCCTGCCCTGCCACCGCCTGGTCTCCCTCGCCGCGCTGCTCGTGGTGGCGCTGTGGGCCTGGCGTCCCGGGCGCCTGGACCGCGGGAGCTGGCTGGCCCTGACGCTGCCCTGCCTGCTGATGGCGACCGGTCCGCTGATCCTGATCGGCCACGAGTACGTCATCAACCCCTTCTGGGGGGCCTGGATGATCGCCGTGGACTTCCTGCGGCGGCTCTGGTGGCCCTCGCGGGCGGTGGCCATCCCGGTCATCACGGTCGCCCTGGCGGCCACGGTGGTGCTGGCCGGTGTGGGCCGCAGGGACTGGCGCCTCCAGCTCGCCTGCGCGCTCGCCCTGGGGGGTCTCTGGTTCCACCAGCTCCACGACGCCGAGCTGGCCCCCTTCCCCACCTGGGACGCCGCGGTGCCCGCCGGCTACCGCTGCCTGGCCGAGGGCGGCGACGAAGCCCTCATCGAGCTGCCCTACTCCTGGACCCAGGGCCACCTCTACTACCAGGTCGAGCACGGTCGCCCGATCCTCGGCGGCATGCTGGAGAACAACCTGGTCTTCACCCCCGAGGAGTCCGTCACCCTGCGGACCCAGAACTCCTTCGTGCTGGCCCTGCTGATGGTGGCCAAGCTGGAGGGGGAGGTCGCGGGCTGGACCCTGGCCGACAAGCGGGAGGTCCGGGACCTCGGCTACGGCTTCGTGGTCCTGCAGAAGGACGCCTACGCCCTGCGGGTCCTGCCGGAGGCGGGCCTGATCGCCACCGCCCGCCGCACACGGCTGCGTCGCATGGAGCGTGACCTCGACGAGATGGTCGGTGACCCGATCTACGAGGACGAGCGCATCGCCATCTTCGCTCCCTGGGGCGACCCTCTGCCGTGTGACCCGAGCACGATCGAGCCCGACCTGGAGTCCGGGTCCCGGCACGTGGTCTACAACACGCTGCTGACGATCTCCAAGGACGAGGCCGCCATAGGTCCGCTGTTCGACGGACCCTGATCCCTGCCCCCACAAGCCGAGGCCACGCCGTGCCTCGTTTACACCGGTAACGAAGGGTTACGATTGCCTTGCGGAAACGGAGGGTGGCCCGCTATCTTGGCTGCCTCTCCCCTGTCTTGCGCACGCCCGAGGACACGATGTCCACCCGGATCCTCCCCGCCCTGCTGGCGACCTCTGCCCTCCTGATCACGGCCTGCCAGGACCAGGCGGTCACGGTCATCAACAACGCCCCCAACGTGGCCATCACCACGCCGACCGACGGCCAGGAGATGGCGATCGGGACCCTGGCGCCCACGTTCACGGCCGTGATCGAGGACGACTCGTCCAAGCTCGAGGACATGACCCTCGTCTGGAGCCTCGCCGGCTTCGGTGAGCTCACCGGGGACACGACCAGCACCGACGACGGCGTGTCCCTCGTCGTCGACGGCGAGATCCCCGCCGGCAACCACACCCTCACCCTGAAGGCCATCGACGACGAGGGGGCCCAGGGCGAGGACGTCGTCGAATTCAGCGTGGTGGCCAACCCGGCGCCGGACCTCACCCTGGTGAGCCCGGTGGAGGGAGAGCGCATCGGCCTCGGCGACGTGGTCGAGGTCTCCCTGCTCGTGGAGGACGAGAACCAGCAGGACCTGACCCAGATCGCGCTCACCTGGGGCGGCCTGGCCGAGGGCTACCCGGACGCACCGGACGCACCGGACTCCCTGGGCCTGGCCGACTTCTACGTGCTCGACCTCGACCTCGGCACCCACACGCTGTCCGTCCAGGGCGTCGACTCCCTCGGCGGCGTGGGCACAACCTCGGCCTGGGTCGAGGTGGTCGATCCCGACAACGACGGCGACGGCTACGACAGCGAGGAGTTCGGCGGCCAGGACTGCGACGACACCGACGCGACCTCGTATCCGGGCGGCGAAGAGCTCTGCGACGGCGCCGACAACGACTGCGACGGCACCAACGACGAGGTCACCACCATCGCCAACAACAACTACTACGCCGACCACAACGAAGCCAACTACCGACGCGATCACCTTCTACGCCGACGAGGACGGCGACACCTACGGCGACCCGGAGAACACCCTCGACGCCTGCGACGTGCCCGAGGGCTACACCACCGACACCCAGGACTGCGACGACAGCGACGCCACCATCCACCCCGACGCCGTCGAGGTCTGCGACGGTGCCGACAACGACTGCGACGGCACCACCGACGGTCCCGGCGCGACCGACGCCCTGACCTGGTACGCCGACCTCGACGGAGACACCTACGGCGACCCGGACGTCACCACCCTCGACTGCGACCAGCCCTCCGGCTACGTCGCCGACAGCACCGACTGCGACGACAGCGACCCGGCGGTGAGCCCCACCGCCACCGAGCTCTGCAACGGCTACGACGACAACTGCGACGGCGACATCGACGAGAACAGCGCCGCCGACGCCGACACCTGGTACGCCGACACCGACAGCGACGGCCACGGCGACCTCGCCTCGCCGATGAACGCCTGCGAGCAGCCCTCCGGCTACGACCCCTCCAGCGACGACTGCGACGACACCGACCCCGACGTCAGCCCCTCGGACCCCGAGGTCTGCAACAGCATCGATGACGACTGCGACGCCGATGTCGACGAGGACACCGCCATCGACGACACCACCTGGTACGCCGACACCGACGCCGACACCTTCGGCGACGCCGGCGACACCACCCAGGCCTGCTCCGAGCCCTCCGGCTACGCCGCCGACAGCACGGACTGCGACGACACCGACGGCGCGGTCAACCCGGACGGCGAGGAGGTCTGTGACAGCATCGACAACGACTGCGACACCGAGGTCGACGAGGACAGCGCCAGCGACGTATCGACCTGGTACGCCGACAGCGACGGCGACGGCTTCGGCGACATCGACAGCACCGACGTCGACTGCTACGAGCCGACCGGCTTCGTCGCCGACACGACGGACTGCGACGACACCAACGCCGACGTGAACCCCGACGCGATCGAGAAGTGCGACACCATCGACAACAACTGCGACGGTGACATCGACGAGGACACCGCGGACGACGTCCTGACCTGGTACGCCGACTCCGACGGCGACAGCTACGGCGACCCGGCCGTGAGCGACATCGACTGCGACCAGCCCTCCAACTACGTCGCCGACGACACCGACTGCGACGACACGGTGGCCTCCACCAACCCCGGCGCCGACGAGTACTGCAACTCCGTCGACGACGACTGCAACGGCACCGTCGACGACGACTACGCGGTCGACGCGCCGACCTGGTACGCCGACACGGACGGCGACACCTACGGCGACGCCGGCGCCACCGTGGTCCAGTGCAGCGCCCCCACGGCCTACGTGCCCGACGCCACCGACTGCGACGACACCGACGGCTCGATCAACCCCGGCGCCGCCGAGGACTGCAACGACATCGACGACGACTGCGACACCACCGTCGACGAGGACACCGCGCACGACGACAACGACTGGTACGCCAGATCCGAAAATCACGGCTACGGGGACCCCTCGAGCAGCGACATCGCCTGCTACCAGCCCACCAGCTACGTCGGCGACGACACCGACTGCGACGACACCGACGGCGCCGTCTACCCGGGCGCCGACGAGTACTGCAACCTCATCGACGACAACTGCGACGGCACGGTGGACGAGGACAGCGCGCTCGACGTGCAGGACTGGTACGACGACGCCGACTCCGACGACTACGGCGACGCCCTCGGCAGCGCCAACACCTCCTGCTACGGCGACAGCGGCCAGGTCGCGGACAGCAGCGACTGCGACGACGCCGAGGCGACCACCTACCCCGGCGCAGACGAGTACTGCGACGACGTCGACAACGACTGCGACGGCACGGTCGACAACGACGCCGTGGACGGCGACTACTACAACGCCGACGACGACGCCGACGGCATGGGTGACCCCGACGTGCTGGAGTGGACCTGCTCCGGGCCCGACAACGACTGGGACTGCGACGACGCCGACGCGGCCGAGCCCCAGGTCGTCGACCTCACCGCCTCCGGCACCTCGGCCGATGGCTCCAAGGACTACCCCTGGACCCACGTCCAGGACGGCATCGACAACGCCAACTCCTGTGTGGTCGTGGCCGCCGGGACCTACTTCGAGCAGCTCGACTTCTCCGGCAAGAGCCTGGAGGTCCGCAGCATCGAGGGTCCCGACACGACCATCCTCGACGCCTCCGGGCTCGGTGGCCCGGTGGTCAACCTGGGCAACGGAGAGGTCGACGCCGTGCTTGCCGGCTTCTCCCTCACCGGCGGCGAGGGCTACTCCGAGGAGACCTCGGTCACGACGGACTGCGACTCGACCTATACCTGCACCGACTACTACACGACCTACTGTGGTGGCGGCGTCTTCGCGCAGAACGCCACGGCCACCCTGGAAGACCTGGTCGTCTACGACAACACCCTGGCGGCCGCCTCGGCCACCGCGTCGGGCAACGACACCTACTACGTCTACAGCTTCGGTGGCGGCATCTGCTCGATGAACAGCTCGCTGGCCTTGACGGGCGTGCACGCCCAGGACAACTACGCCGACCAGGGCGGCGGAGCCTACCTCGATGCCTCCTCGGCCATCGACTGGCAGCAGGGCATGGTCGTGGGCAACTCGGCCACGGACGGCGGCGGCATCCAGGTCGACGGTGGGGACCTGTCCCTGACCAACGTCGGCGTCGCCGTCAACGACGCCTCTGGAGGCGACGGCGGCGGCATCCTCGCCTTCGACGGGTCCGTCACCGCGGTCAACGCCACCATCGCGCTCAACCTGGGCGCCAGCGGCGCCGGCCTCTACCTGAGCGGCAGCAGCACCGGCGACCTCAACTCCGTGATCGTCTATGGCGACGGCAGCAGCGACGGCATCCTGGCGGAGAGCACCGCGACCTTCACCGGTGTCTACAGCGACGTCTACGGCTTCTCCACCAACTACAACGGCACCACGGACGTCACCGGCACCAACGGCAACCTCGACTCGGACCCCACCTTCTCCTCCGTCTCCAACGACGGGGACTGGGCCAACGACGACTGGACCCTGTCGAGCGGCTCCCCGGCCATCGACGCCGGCAGCCCCAACCTGTCGATGCTCGACGCCGACGGCACCCCCAACGACATGGGCGTCTACGGCGGTCCGAACAGCGACTGGGCGAACTGATCAGCGCCGTCCGGCGGGCGCCCGGTCCCCCGGGCGTGACCGCCGCTGGGCCGGTGGCGGTCCTCCGCGGGGAGGCGGATTCCAGTGGGGCAGGGCTTCGGGCGCGACCAGCGTCCCCTGGGGAGCCAACCAGATGAAGGTGCAGGCCCGGCTGACCTTGCGGGCCCAGGCGGGCTCCAGCCGGTGCTCCTGGGTCAGGTGGCGCCAGGCCTCGACCGTGCTCGGGTGGCGCTGCCGCCAGAGGTCGTCGCCGCTGGCGCAGTCATACGTCGCCATGGCGTGCGGGCGCGGTGCCAGGTCCGGCAGCCGCGCCTCCCAGAGGGGCACCAGGTCCACCCGCTCCTCCCCGAGCAGGAAGAGCTCCAGCTCACCCACGTCCTCGACGAAGGGGTAGAAGAGCCCCTGGTCGACGAGGATGCGGCAGCCGCCCGGCTCGGCCCCGGCGCAGGTCGCCTCCAGCAGTCCCCGGACCTCCTGGCGACCGAACACCTCGTAGGGACGCACGAAGGCGTTGATGTCCTCCTGGTCCATGAAGCTGCCGAAGCCGGGAAGGAAGGAGACTCCGCTGTCCTCGAGGGAGGCCGGCGCCACGAGGGGGACCTGGAGCAGGAGCGCCCCGGGGACGGAGAGCGCCGCCAGGGCCCGGCGCAGGCCGGTCCGCTCCACACCGGCGACGCCACAGCCCGCAGCGATGGCGAGGGCCGGACCGAAGACCGTGTGGTTGTCCAGGCCGGCCTGGAACAGGGCCACGAGCCCGAGAGGGAGCACGATCCAGGCCGCCAGCCAGGCCCGGGCCGGGGTGGGCCGCCAGCGACGGAGCCAGGGCAGCAGCCCCACCAGGGCACCCACGGAGGACAGGGCTCCGAGCACCGCCAGGAGCTGGTGCTGGAGGTCCGGCACGGCCAGGGAGTAGCGGTCCCTCGCCAGCGCCTTGGCTCGGAGGTACTCCGGCAGCTCGGAGAGCGCCGGGAGAGAGGCCAGCAGCCACACCGCTGCCACCGCGCCCAGCACCCGCCAGCGACGAGTGCTCCAGGCCACCGCCAGGCCCAGGGTGCCCACCCAGGCGGCCCCCGAGGGTCGCAGGGCCAGCGCCAGGCCCCCACAGAGCGCCAGCACCACCGCCGTGCGACGCCGTGTCAGCTCGCGGTCGCCGAGCCAGACCGCCGCCGCGGCGAACACCAGGGCGGCCTCCGGCACGTGGATCCAGCCGATCCGGGCCTGGATCACCACCCCGGGCATCCCGGCGCACAGCGCGACCGCCACGAAGGCCGCCACCGGCCCACCGAGCTGTCGCGCCGCGCGGCCCACGCCCAAGAGCAGCAGCACCAGCCAGCCCAGGTCCACCGCCCGCAGCACCTCCGGCGAGCGACCGAAGACCCGCAACAGCAAGGCGAGCCCCGCGTCGAGCCAGCCCGTGGTCTCCGAGACCGCGAGGGCGATGAACTCCAGGGGTCGACCGACGGCGTCATGGAGCGGGGCGAGGCCCTCGTGGGCCAGGTTCATGTCCCGGGGAAGCCGCTGGTCCTGGACCACAAAAGCCAGGTGAGCCGCCACCACCAGACCCAGGACCCCCCACCGGGCGAGGTCCCACCGGGTCCACGCGACCGAGGGAGCGGGGCTGTCTCCGTCGTCCGACCTGCCCATGTCCTCCCTCTACGGCGGCGACAACGCTACACCCTGCGGCGAGGTCGGGGCACGGGCGCCCGGGTCACCCGGCCGGCGCGACCACGACCTCGACCGTCGCCACGGGCACCTCCCCCGCCGCGACGTCGGCGGCCAGCGACGCCCAGCGGGACCGAGGCGGCAGGCCGAAGTCGAAGGAGCGGTCCACCGCGGGCAGCACCACGGCCCAGCGCTGCCGGCCGGCCGGCTCCCCGGCCAGCAGGTCGAGGGTCCGGGAGCCGTCGGCAGACTGGGGAAGCTCCGTCAGGGCGAGGTCCTCCTCGGCCGTGACCGGGAAGACCACCTCCCAGGCGGTGCGACGCTGGGCCAACACGACGATGCGTCGACCCTCCGGGTCCTCCACCGGTCCGATGTGGACCTGGAAGCGGTCCCCGGGGCGCACCTTCGGCGCCCCGAGCACACCAGCGACCTGCCAACGCAGGCCGAAGGCGCCCGGCCCCTCGGGCAGGAGCCAGTCCAGCGCCGCCCGCGCAGCCTCGCCCACCCGCTCCCCGACAGGCGGGGTGACCGGCGCCCAGTCGATGGCGTCGACCGCCATCGCCAGCCGCCACTCCCGCGCGAGGTCCGGGTCGCGACTGGCCCGCTCCAGGAGCACCCGCGTCGCCTCGGGGTCCAGCTCACCCCGCGCCGCCTGCCAGATCCGCTGCGGGTCCACCGGCTCCCCGGCGGACGCGGGCGAACCCGCGAGGTGCGACCAGAGCGACCTCAGCCAGGTGTCCATCATGGCGTCACCCCCTTGGCGCGCAGGCACTCGCGGAGCTGCTGGAGACCGCGGTAGACTAGGTTCTCGGTCCGCTTGCCCGACCAGCCCGAGAGCCGGGCCGTCTCGGGTACCGTGTGGCCCTGGAGGTAGGCGGTCACCGCGATCCGACGGGCCTCGTTGAGCCGGGCCATGCAGGCCGCGAGGGCACGCTGGGTCACCGATGCGTCGGCGGCGCGGTCGGGGCCCGGCGCCACGTCGACGGCCCGACGCTCGAGATCGGCGTCCATCGGGATCTCCCGGTCCATCTTCCGCCTGCGAAGCTCGTCGATGGCCACGGTGTAGGCCACCCTCTTCAGGTAGGACGCGGCCAGCACCCGATTCCCCTCACCCTCTCGCAGGATCCTCAGGACCTTCATCGTCGCGAGCTGGACGATGTCCTCGAAGTGGTCCGACATCGACCGGGGGCAGACCTGGCGGACCGCCCGCTCCAGCGCGGCTCGGAGCTCGGCGACCTGGGCCTCGGCGGTACGGGGATCTGCGGGGGGCACGGTCCTGGACTACGTGCCGGCCCCCCCCCTGTCAATGCCGGACGAAGTACCATCCGCCCCGATGACGCAGACGGTCCTGATCCAGATCCGCGAAGAGCCCACCGGAGGGTGGCGCGTGGCGATCGGCGATGGGCGCACGCGGGCGGTCGAGGCGATCCTGACCGCGGACCGGATCGGGGAGACCTGTCGCAGCATCGCCGAGGCCCTCGCTGCCACCTCCCCGGTGCTGGTGCGCGGCCGAGACGCCTCACGCTCCCGGGCCGAGGAGCGCGCCGGCCAGCTCCTCGGCGGGCTGTTGACCGCGCCTCCCGAGCTCGGAGGACGGTGGTCCTGGCTGCTGGGCCGCGCCGCGGGCCAGCAGCAGGCGGTCCAGGTCGTGGTCGACGCGACGGATCCCGCGGCGCGGGGCCTGCCCTGGGAGCTGCTGGCGGGTCCCGACGGCCTCTGCCTCGAGGAGTCCGGCGACGGCGTCGTGCTCCGTCTCGCCCCGGGCTCGCCGGGTGCCGCCGCGGTCGGGAGCGGCCTCTCGATCCGCACCTGGTGTGCCGATCCGACCGATCCCGTCTGTGCGAGCCGACTGGAGGCGCTCGGCCGCCTCGTCGGGGACCTCAGCCTGCCCGTGACCGCGGGAGACGCGATCGACGGCACGACCGAGCTGCTCTGGGTCATCGGCCACGGCGAGCGCCTCGAGGAGGGCGTCTGCCTCGCCCTCGAGCACGCCGAGCAGGGCCCTGGGACCGCGGCGCACGCCCTGGGTCCAGACCTGCGCCGGGCGGGCCTGGTGGTCCTGGACGTCTGCGAGGCGGGCAGCCCCACCCGGGGGGAGCTGGACGCCCTGGCGGCTCGGCTGGTGACCGCGGGGGCCCAGGCCTGCGCCGGCCCCCTGGTGCGCACCGGGCTGGAGGCCGCCGACGCCTTCGCTCAGGGTCTGCTGGAGGCGTTGATCGAGGGCAGCGACCTGGCCGGCGCCACCGCCGCCGGGCGCCGGGAGGTCCGAGGGCTGGCCCTGCCCCATCCCGACTGCCGCTGGGCCAACCAGGCCCTCTGGGTCTCCGGCATCGACGTGCTCGAAGGGCCCCTGGTGCGGGTGGAGCGCCGCCCGACGAGCTGGCCACGCCCCGGCGCCGAGATCTCGGGCCTGGTCGGCGAAGCGATGCGCCTGGCGGCCAGCAGTGGCGGGGGCTTCGTGGGGGTCGAGCACCTGCTCTCCGCCGTGGCCACCTCGGAGCACAGCAGCCCCGGGACCGCCGCGCTGCGCTATGCCCTGGCCCGAGAGGCGGAGGCGTGGCGCCGCCACCTCAACGGCCTCACCGTGGACCCGGCCCGCGCCGATGGGCTCGCCGCGACCCCTCGACTGGCCCGGATCGGCTGGTGGCTCCCCGAAGGCTTCGCTCTGGAGGACCTGGCCCAGGAGCTGTCCAAGGAACCCGGAGACGTGCTCGGCTACCTGCTGGGCACCTTCCCGACCAAGCTCCCGACCGGCGACTCCACCCTCCAGTCGGCCACCTGGGGCTGGGAGAGCACGACCGAGGAGGAGGCGGTGGCGCTGGAGGTGCTCGGCGGCCCCGAGGACGGCCGGCGCCTGCGACCCGCCGAAGGCGAGAGCCTGGGTCGCGCCGCGTCGTCCGATGGACCGCACCACGGCCTCTACGTCGCCACGCGCCTCGTGGACCCCTACCTCAGCCGCCGTCACCTCCGCTGGGACGGCGACGGCCGGATCACGGCCCTGCGGCCGCTGGCACGGGTGCGGGGCGGTGACGCGTGCGAGGTCCAGGGCAGCGTGCCCGTGCGAGCTGGAGACATCCTCCGCCTCACGGACGCGACGTCGCTGAGACTCCTGAGCGCTGCGACCCTGGGGGCCTGACCCCGGAGGGCGGGGAGACGGCACCCGGTGCCTGCCTGGACACCGGGCGCCGCGGCGCAGCCCCTCTCCACCCCCGGTGTCACGCGACGGACAGAGTGGGGCCTCTGCCTGAGAGGCTCCGACGGGGCGGGACGCCGGATCCCCTCAGCCGAAGAGGCCGCCTTGGTATTTGTGGGTTGACGTTATTGTGGTCTGCAACTATTGATATCTACATACATCAACCTGGAGCGCTCATGTCCACGACCCCCGAACAGATCCACGACGCCGTCCGCAAGACCTACGGTCGGGTGGCCTCTGCCAGCACCTCCTGCTGCGCCCCGACGAGCTGCTGTGGTGGTGAGCCGGATCTCCGGCAGCACGCCGAGGCCATCGGCTACGACGAGGCCGACATCGACCTCGCACCAGAGGGTGCCAACCTGGGCCTCGGCTGCGGCAACCCGACCGCCATGGCCGCGCTCAGGCCCGGCGAGGTGGTGCTCGACCTGGGCTCCGGCGCCGGCTTCGACGCCTTCCAGGCCGCCGCCAAGGTCGGCGAGACCGGGCGGGTGATCGGTGTCGACATGACGCCGGAGATGCTGGCCCTGTCCCGCAGGCACGCCCAGGAGGCCGACCTGGCCCACCGGGTCGACTTCCGCGAGGGTCAGATCGAGGCCCTGCCCGTCGACGACGCCACGGCCGACGTGGTCCTGTCCAACTGCGTCATCAACCTGAGCCCCGACAAGCCCCAGGTCTTCCGGGAGGCCTACCGGGTGCTGAAGCCGGGGGGGAGGCTCGCCGTGAGCGACATCGTGCTGTCCGAGCCCCTGCCCGAGGAGATCAGCGGGCTCGCGGAGGTCCATGCTGCCTGTGTGGGGGGTGCTTCGGTGGAGGCCGACTACATCGGGGCCATCGAGGCCGCGGGGTTCGAGGACGTGCGCTGGACGCGGGTCTCCGCGGCGCCGCTGCTCGACCTCACCGATCCGCTCATCCAGCAGCTCGCGGCGCAGCTCGACCCGGAGGCCCTCTCGCGGATCGTCGGCTCGGTCTGGAGCTACCAGGTGGAGGCCCGCAAGCCATGAGGTCCTTCGTCGACGAGCTGGTGGCCGTGAGCCGTCTGTTCGGCCGCTCCGAGCGGGACGCCATCTGTTGCGGCACGGTGACCGTGCCCCAGTGCGTGGCGCTCCAGGCCCTGCTCCCCGGCGAGCTGCTGGTGTCGGGGCTGGCGAGCCACTCGGGGGTCTCCAACAGCGCCATGACCCGGCTCGTCGACGGCCTCGAGAAGCGGGGCTGGGTGGAGCGCGTGCGCTCCGCCCAGGACCGTCGCAAGGTCACGGTGGCCCTCACCGAGCCCGGCCGGGCCGAGGCGCTGCGGCTCCGGCAGATGACGGGCCTGGCGGTGGAGGTCGTGCTGGCGGAGATCCCCGAGGACAAGCACGCCCAGGTGCTGGAGTCGCTGGGGCTGGTGCGGCGGGCGCTGGAGAAGACGCGGGGGAAGCTGGGGTGTTGTTGAGCGCGCCAGCAGCCCTCGGGAGAGCTCTCCCGAGGTCCGCCAACGAAGCTCCGCCTCAAACCGTCAAGATCGCGCTCCGGGCGGCACCGCTCAGGACGCCCGACGGCCCTGGGCCGGCTGTCGGCGGTCAGCTCCCAGCGTTCAGCAGGGACACCATCGACTTCTTGGCGATCCAGTCGGCCGGAGGGCCCCAACAGACCGTCGTGCCTGGCCGAGCAGGGTCATTCGGCGAGTCGAGCTCTGGGCGATGGAGGGCGCTGGTTCCCTCTCGGGGGGGCCTTGCCCCCCGCGCCTGCGGCGCCCCTCCAGGGCCGCGTGC
>CAZCVP010000177.1:0-17875 GCA_964501915.1 uncultured Enterobacterales bacterium | reverse complement strand
CAGGAACTCCCCCATGAGCAAGTGGCTCCTCTCTCTGTCCTTCCTGGCCCTCGCCCGCCCCCCCCGCGGGGGCCGCGGCCCCCCCCGGGGGCCCCCCCCGGGGCCCCGCGGACCACGTGCTCCGGGGCACCAGCCGCGACGACGACGCCGGCGACTGGGACGGCGACGGCTCCCAGGACCTGCTGATCGGGGCCCCCGGAGCCGGCTCTACCGGCGAGGCGTATGCCGTGCTCGGCCCCATCACCTCGGGGGGTCTGCTCCCCGCCGTCGCGACCACCTTGGCGAGCGGCCCCGCCGGCGACACCTTCGCCTACGCCGTCTCCAGCGCTGGGGACATCGACGGAGACGGCCTGGAGGACCTGGCGATCGGGGACTACCTGGACGCCTCCGGGGGCAGAGAGGCCGGCCTTGTGTCGATCCTGCTCGGCTCCGACCTGCCGACCTCGGGGACCGCGCCGAGCGCGAGCTACCTCTACGAGGCCGAGGGCCCCGCCGCGCGAGCCGGGAACTGCCTGGCCATGCCCGGCGACGTCGATGGAGACGGTACCGACGACCTGCTGGTGGGCGCGTACAAAGCCAGGGGCGACACGAGCGCCTCGGGAGCTGCCTACCTGGTGACCCGGCACTCTCCGGGAAGAGACACCCTGGGCAACGTGGGCAGCAAGCTCAGAGGCGAGTCTGTCAGCGACTCGGCTGGCTACGCGGTCGCGGCCCCGGGAGACGTCGACGGCGATGGGCTCGGAGACCTCCTCATCAGCGCCCCGGGGGCGGACAGCGGCGGGGGTTCCTCGGGCACCGTCTACCTCGTCCTGGGCGGCTTCGCGAACGCCATCGTGAGCCTGTCGTCCGCCGACGCCACCCTCATCGGGGACAGCGGCGACTCCGCCGGCACGGCCCTGGACTCCGCTGGCGATCAGGACGGTGACGGCCTACCGGACCTGCTCATCGCTGCCACCGCCTACAACGAAGGAGGGAGCTTCACGGGCGCGACCTACGTGGTCAGCGGTCTCGTCTCCGGTCCAAACGCCCTCGCCTCAGCCGACGCCACGCTCACCGGCGAGGGCGGCGGTGACCACTCCGGAGTCGCGGTCGCCGACCTGGGCGACACCAACGGCGACGGCTGGGACGACCTGATGATCGGAGCCTACGGTACCGACGACAACGGCACGGACAGCGGCAACGCCTACTTCGTCCTGGGGCCTGTCAGCGGGACCCTCGGGCTCGAGAACGCCGACGGGATCTGGAGCGGAGAGGGTCCCAGCGTCTACGCGGGCAGCTCCCTGGGCGCCCCTGGTGATCTCGACGGCGACGGCTTCGACGACGCCTTGGTCGGCGCCTACCTGGACGAGACGATCGCCGAGGACGCGGGGGCTGTCTACCTGCTGCTCGGAGGGGAGATGTAGCTGCGAGACCCGCGTCCTGGACGCCGGCGACGTGGATGGCGGAAGCAGCACGGCTCCTGTACCGACGGCGCGGTGCTCCCTGCCCTGGAATCGAGGTGAAACCGGGGCATGTTGGCCCTGTTCGCCCTGCTCGCCTGCCACCGGGTCACGGACCTGGAGCACACGCTCTTCTTCGGCTGGGAGCTCGAGGCGTTCCCGGGCGAGGTAGGGGCACATCCGCTCGAGTCCACGGGCGTCTCCGGCCGGGATCACGACGCCACCGTGCAGGTTGAAGCCGTCAGCCACGGCACACCTTGGTGGAAGGCGGTACTCCCGGCCACCAAGGAGCTGGACCCTGTGGGTCCTTCGTCCGGCCCTTCTCCCGTGCGTGGCACTGTCGGAGGCGGATGCTGCTTGGAGTGCGAGCTGGAGGGCATCGAGGTCGAGGTCGAAGTCTCGTTCGTCGGGTCCGTAGCCCCCGCGGGCGAAACATAGAACCGCCTCGAATCGGGGGAGCCCAGGACCGGGTCGGTCGACGAGATCCCAGCCGTGGATGACACGAACCGCGGTAGGGTGAATGGGTGGCGCTGCGTGGGCGTCCTCCAGGCGGGCCTTGGGACTCCCTGGGACCGAGGGACGGCGACTCGGCCAGAGACGTAGACGGACTGGGCCACGCACCTGGAGCGAGCGTGACGGAGCGGGAGTACGAGGACTGGAGAGCCGAGGGAGATCAGCGGGTCGGGCGCTGTCCGTTCTGCGAACGCCCCGGGTGGATCGTCGGAGACACCGAATGGTGCGAGCACTACGCCGCAACCTACGACGCCTTCGGGGGCTCGGAACCGATCAGCCCTCTCACCGAGGGTGAGCCCTTTCTCACCTATGAGCGGTTCCTCGTCGCGCTTCGGGACCAAGATGAGGAGGGGGTTCATCGTCTTCTCACATCGCTGCCACCTCGCGAGTGGGACTTCGTCAAGATCCGCATCGCCTTGGGCAGCGCCGCGGAGGTACTGGCGGTGCTCGACCTGGTGGAGCTCCCCGAAGGACCGGACCGACAGGAGCACCACCGGCGGGTGGTGATGATGCTCCACAAGCTGAGGTAGGAGACAGGATCCACCCTGAGACCGAATCCACACTTCCACACCCTCTTCCTCAACGGGGTCTACGTCAGGGACCCCGACACCGGGGCGCTCACTCTTCACCGGCCACCAGCTCCCACGACCGCCCAGGTCCAGGAGCTCGTCGACGAGATCGCTCGCAAGGTCAGGCGGTTGCTGGCCCGCAAGGGCGGCGGCGGCGTCGACGAGGATCTCGACCTCGGCCCGGACGGCCTCCAGCTCGCACTCCAGGCCGCCTCGGTCTCAGGAAGGCCTGCCAGGGGACGAAGGGTGGGATCCTGCTCTACAGCCGGAGGAGGGCTGGTGAGTGGAATTCGAATTGCCTATGCCCCACCGCGGATCTGCCAGTCCCCCTCCGCCGTGATCCAGACCGTAGATCCCCACCGACACGAGGACTACGGTCGACGAAACCGCAAGGACGACCGCGATGCTCCTCTCCCTGCTCGCCTGCCTCGCCCCGCCTCCCCAGACCCTCCACGTCGCCCCGGGCGAAGGCGGCGAGTGGGACGATCCGGCGGCCATGAAGGGCGCAATGTCCTTCACCACGATCCAGGCAGCCATCGACGCGGCCTCCCCCGGAGACACGGTGGAGATCGCCTCCGGCACCTACACGGAGAAAGTCCGCACCGGTGACCAGGTCGCCCTGGTCGGAGCCGGCATGGGAGAGACCCTGCTGGTGGGCACGATCCTCGTCGACATCGGCCTGACCTCGAGCGTCTCCCGACTCACGGTCTACGACGACGGCTGGTACTCGGGCAGCAGCCCCTACGCAGATCACTGCGTCACCGTGGACGAGACCGGCAGCGCCACCTTGGAGGAGCTGGAGATCGTGGGCTGCGACCGGGGGGTCTCGCTCCTGGACGCCGCGGGCGTGGCGATGGACGGCCTGGTGGTGAACAACAACACCTGGGGGCTGTACACGGAGGGGGGGACGGCCTTCTCGCTGACCAACAGCGTCTTCACCACCAACGGCGAAGCGGCGGTTTCGCTGCAGGAGTCCACGACCGGCGAGATCCTGCACAACGTCTTCGTGGCCAACGGCTACAACCCGCTCGAAGGAGGGGCCTCTCCCAGCGCCATCGACCTGTCCGAGGGCCACATCACGGTGACGCTGGCGAACAACATCCTCGTCAGCAACCAGCACGGGCTGGTGGACACCGGCGGCACCAGCTCGGTCTTCAGCCACAACCTCGTGTGGGGCAACGGGACCGACTACGCAGGCTCTGCCTCGGCCGCGTCGACCGACCTGGACCAGGACCCGGGCTTCGGCGACGCCGGGGAAGGGGACTACAGCCTCGCCGACGACTCGGCCTGCATCGACGCCGGCACGTCGACCTACACCGTGGCTCACGACAGGGATGGCGATGCCCGTCCCCAGGGCGCCGAGGTGGACATCGGCGCCGACGAGGTCGCCGAGTCCGAGATGGCCCTGGTGATCTCCGAGGTCCTCGCCAATCCCGTTACCGAGTCCACCGGTGAGCTGGTGGAGGTCTACAACGCGGGCACGGGCACGGTGGACCTGGCCGGACTCGTGCTCTCCGACGGCGACGAGCACGACGTGCTCACCGCCTTCGACGGCGGCACGACCTCGGTCGCGGCCGGTGACTACGCGGTGATCGTCGACTTGGACTACGACGGCGTCTACGCCATCGACTCGGGCGTGACGGTCGTGACGACCGACGACTCCAACTTGGGCAACGGGCTCACCACTTCGGACCCGATCGACCTCTACGAGTCCGACGGCACCACCCTCGTCGCCTCCGCCTCCCACCCCCGGGACCCCGGCGAAGGCACGAGCCTGGAGCTGGTGGACCTGGAGGGGGGCGACGTGAGGGGCAACTGGCGCGAGAGCGCCTGTCCCGATGGGCGCTCCCCGGGCTCGGCGGCCTGCTTCCCGGAGAGTGGCGATCCCGCGGTCCTGGTGCTCACGGAGGTGCTCGCCAACCCCGACCAGCGGTCCAGCGGCGAGGCGGTCGAGCTGTACAACCCGGGGACCGAGGACATCGACCTGGCCGGGCTCGTGTTCGCCGACAGCTCCGCGCAGGACGTGCTGGTGGCCTTTGGCGACAGCGGGACCCGCCTGGGCCCGGGGGAGCACGGCCTGGTGGTCGACCCCGACTACGACGGCGACCACCTGCTCCCGGCGGGCCTCGTCCTGGTGACGACCTCCGACAGCGCCCTCGGCGATGGGCTGGGCACCACGGAGACCCTCACCCTCTACGACACCGACGGGACCACCCCGATCGACACCTTCTCCCACGGCGAGAACCCGGGACGGGGCTACTCGATGGAGAAGGTCGACTACGCCGCCGGAGACGACGCCACCAACTGGACGACCGGCACCGGCGCCTGCACCGACGGGGCCAGCCTCGGACGCCTCAACGGGGCGGCCGGGGGGGTGTGCGGAGCCCTGCGTCTCAACGAGGTCATGGCCAACCCCACCAGCGAAGGCACCGGCGAGTTCGTCGAGGTGTTGAATCTCAGCTCCGACGACGTGGAGCTGGCTGGACTGGTGCTCTACGACGGCGACGACACCGACACCCTGACCGCCTGGGACGGGGGCAGCACCACCGTGCCCGCGGGCGGGTTCGCGGTGATCCTCGACCCGGACTACGCCGACGACTACACCCTGGACTCCAGCGCCGTCCTGGTGACGGTCAGCGGCGGAACCCTGGGCAACAGCCTCTCGGTGGACGACGAGCTGTCCCTGTACGAGACCGACGGCGTGCACCGGATCGACGCCTTCCTGCAGCCGGCGAACCCCGGCAACGGCATCAGCATGGAGCGCCAGGATGCCTCCGCGGACGGCACCGACTGGGGCGCCTCGACCTGCGCCTCGGGGTCATCACCGGGCGCCGAGAACTGCCTCACGACCGGCTCGTCCGGCACCAGCGCGAGCGGCGCCGAGGTGCTCATCACCGAGATCCTGGCCAACCCGGACGACGAGTCCACCGGCGAGTTCGTGGAGCTCTACAACGCCGGGACCAGCGACGTGGACCTCGCCGGCTACTGGCTCTGGGACGGCGACTCCCTCGATCCGCTGGAGGCCTGGGACACAGACGCCGTGCTGGTGGCTGGGGGGCACGCCGTGATCCTCGACGCCGACCTGGAAGACGACATCGGCATCCCCGAAGACACCCTGCTGCTCACGACCGACGACCACGCCATCTGCAGCGGCCTCGCCATCTCGGATCCCCTCACCCTCTTCGAGACGGACGCAGCCACCGTGGTGGACACCTTCTCCTTCCCCGAGGACCCGGGCGAAGGCATCAGCATCGAGCGCCTGAGCCTGGCGGTCGGCGACGTGGCCCGCAACTGGGCGCCGTCGAGGTGCTCCGACGGACACAGCGTCGGTCGCGCCAACGACTGCCCGCCGGCCGGGGACTACACCCCGTCCGAAGCCGGCCTGCTCATCGAGGGGGCCCCGGGAGGCCGCCTGGGCACCGAGTTCGGGGTGGCGGACCTCGACGGTGACGGCCACGCGGACCTGGTGGTGGGCGACTACTACGCCACGGCCAGTGACGGAGAGTCCAAGGCGGGTGCGGCCTACGTGGCCTACGGGCCGCTGACGGGGGACCTGTCCCTGCCGGCCGACGCGGACGCGGTGCTGGAGGGCCACTCCCCGTCGAACTACGGCGGCAAGGTCCTGGCGACGGGCGGAGACCTGGACGGCGACGGCGTCGCCGACCTGATCGTGACCCAGTACGCCAACGGGGACTTCGTGTCCCAGAGCGGCAGCGTCCACCTCCTCTACGGGGGCAGCTCCTGGTCGGGCACCGCGCTGCTGGGCGACACCGACCACGCCTCCTGGTACGGCAGCTCCCGGGCGGACTTCCTCGGCACCTCGGCCCGCTTCGTCGGCGACCTGGACGGCGACGGCGTCGACGACGCGGCGGCCGGGGCCTTCAGCGTCGACACAGCGGGCAACGCCTCGGGGGCGGTCTACCTGGTGTGGGGCAGCACCTCGCGGCAGAGCGGCGACAGCGACATCGAGTCGGTGGCTTCGGTCCGCCTGGACGGACAGCGGGGTGGGGACCAGCTCGGCTACTACCGGACCGTCTCGCCCGCGGTCGACGCCGACGGTGACGGGATCTCCGATCTCTGGTGCGGCTCCCCCTACGACGACACCTCCGCCAGCACCGCCGGGGCAGCCTGGCTCTTCTACGGCGGGTCGGGCTGGTCCTCCGTCTCGAGCAGCGCCGACGCCGACGCGGCCTTCCAGGGCTCGGCGGGCATCGACCGCCTCGGAGACGGCATGGGCGCGGCGGGAGACGTCGACGGGGACGGCTACGAGGACCTGCTCAGCGGGGCGGCCGGTGTCGACAGCGCCTCCAAGGCGGACCTGGGCGCCGTCTACTTGTTCCATGGTTCCTCGACCCGGTGGTCGGGGGCACTCGACGCGGAGTCCGTCGCCGCGGCGGTCGTGCTCGGCGCGGTCACGGGCGACGGCCTGGGCGAAGGGGTGGCCGGCGGGGACGTCAACGCCGACGGCTACGCCGACCTGGTGCTCGGTGCCAGCGGTGTGGACGGTGACGCAGGCGACGACGTCGGCGCCGCCTACCTGCTCTACGGTCCGGTCTCCGGCGCCCACTCGGCGACCAGCACCGACGCCTGGTTGACGGGCGATGTCGCCGAAGGGGAGCTCGGCGTGTTCACCGCCGCGGAAGACCTCGACGGGGACGGTGCCGCCGAGCTGCTGGCCGGCGCCTGGAGAGCCGGGCGGCTCTACCTGATCTGGGGTGGCGGGGGGTGACGCCCCGGAACTGATCAGATCCCCAACACGGTCGCCGCGTGGCGCGGCTCGACCGCGACCGTCTCCACCAGCTCGTGCTTGTCCCGTCGCAGGCTGCGGAGGTCGCTGGGGAGCGACGCTTCGAGGGCCCCGCGGGTGGTGGCGCCCGCCTCGATGGAGGCGCCCAGCTCCGGTGTGCCCTCCAAGAGCTCCTCTTCCCCTGCAAGGGGCGGGGACTCTGCCCGGCCTGCGGCGGCAGGAGGATGGCCGCCTTCGCCGCCAGGATGGTCGACCAGGTCCTCCCCGCCGTCTCCATCCGCCCATGGGTGTTGACCGTTCCATGGGAGATGAGGCTGCTCCTCGCCCACACGCACGACCCGCGCCCGAACGGTCTTGAAGGTCGCCATCAAGGTCATCTCCCGCTGGTACGCCGACCAGGCCAGCGACAGGCTCGGAGTGGTCTGGACAAGGACCGGGTCCGTCACCGTCATCCTGAGGTCTGGATCCACCCCGACCTCGCTGGCCGAGCCCATCGCGTCGTCCAGGGAGCGTGCGAAGTCGTCGTCGGGGTGTCGATCGCAACCCTCGGCGATGTTGGCTGGGATGGAGACACACGCGCGACGGACCTGGCTCGTCAGGCCAAACCGCTCGTCGGAAGGGAACTTCGCCGATGCTCGATAGATAGCGAGGACCAGGGCGTGCGTCTTGTGCCAGGCTTGCAGCCTCCGAAAGTCCCTCCCAGCCACTCCTCCGCGTGTGCTGCTGACCGCTTGTATGTGGAAGGGCGGGGCTCGCCGGCTCTGGGGCATCACGCCCCACGACGTTGGAGCGTCCCTACCTCAGCACCAGGGCCTCGACGATCCCCAGGACCGGTGTGGGACAGGTGGCGCTGTCGCCCAGATCGGCGGTGAGCTCCAGCTCCACCCGGTCCCCGCGGTGCAGCGGCCCGCCGTACCTGGCCGCGAGGGCGGTCCGAATGGCGGGGGCCGGGAACCGCAGGACGAGGTCCTGGGCGCCGTCCCCACCGCGGCGGGTGCCGCACCCCACCCCTTCGGTGAGCATGTCGCCGGTGCCCGTGCTCGTCGGCGCCACCCCTTCGAGGGCCAGGCTCGAGAGGTCGACGTCGGCCACGTCGAGGTCCGCCGTCCCTGGGATGACGACCAGGACGCTCCCCAGACCGCGCACATCGAGCAGGTCGCGGCAGCCGAAGGGCGGCAGGTCCAGAGTGGCCTCGACCGTGGGACCGCTGACGGCGATCTCGGTCTCCGCGGCCACGTCGTACCAGCCGTGGGCACCGGAGCGATCCCCGAAGATGAACGCGACCGTGTGCGTGCCTTCGGTCTCCTGGTCACTGTAGGTGGCCGCGTAGACGTCGCTCCAGTGGATGCTGTCGCTGTCGACGGCCGTTCCCCCGGAGACGGAGGCCATGGAGCCGGTCGTAGCGCTCACCGTCGCGTCGATCCAGACCGACCAGGCGGTGACGCTGGAGCTGGACCCCCCCGCCAGGGTCCCGTCGACCTCGATCTCGAAGGTCTCGTCCTCCGCCACGCACTCCGGGGTGGAGACGGTGGCACAGACGTCGGCGTGACAATTCGACGTGGTGCCCGCCTGGGCCGACGGCACCAGGAAGAACACAGGCAGGAGCAGAAGGCATCGAAGGCTGGTCATGGAAGGACCCCGGACTCGGAGACACCAGCCTACATCGATCCACCAGGTCCCCCGAGCACCGATCGACCCGCTTCGAGATCCGGTCTCTCGACAGAGCCGCCTCGGGCTTCCCTGCCCCCCCCCCCCCCCCGCGCCCCCCCCGCCCCCCCCCGCCGCCCCCCCCCCCCCGGGGGGGCCGCGGGGGGTGGGGCGGGTGCCCCCCCCCCCGCCGCGGGGGCTTGGCGTGGCGTCTCCCGCGCCTCTCACCCCTTCTTCGCCGAAGCCGAGATCACGTCCTCCACGATCCGCCAGGCGATGCCCGCGTCGCTGCTGGGGTCGTCCCAGCGCCCGGGCAACCTCCCACAGAAGCTGGACTTGAGCAGCTCGGCGAGCATCGCCGCGTCGGCCCGCTCCAGCAGCGGGTGCTTGAGGTAGATGCAGACCTCCTCGGTGGCCCGCACCGACAGGCCGCGTGTCAGCTCCTCGCTGCTACGCAGCTTGTTGGCCAGGTCCACGACCTGCCTGATGCGGGTCTTGCTCACCTCGGGGTGGCGACCGCAGAGCAGCTTCACCTCCTCGGCCGCCGGCAGGTAGTCGACCTGGAGGGGCGCGAAGCGGTCGAGTTGGGCCGCGTCGATGCCGAAGGTCCCGCTGAAGGCCCGACCCCGGTTGACCGCCGCCACGAACTGGACGTTGGAGGGGATCTCGAGGAAGGCGTTGGTGACGGGGTCGAAGACCTTGCGGGTGCTGTCCAGCGCCGGCATCAGGGCGTTGCGGGCGGGCTCGGGACAGCGGTTCAGCTCGTCGAGGAAGACGAGGAAGCGGCGGGCCGGCTTCTGCTGGGCCTCGAGGATGGCCCGCCGCAGGTCGGTGGGCACGAAGTCGGTCACCGGGGTGCCCCCCTCCGCCGCCCGCACCTGGAGGGTGGACATGAAGTCCGTGGCCTCCACGACCGCGGCGCAGTTGAAGAGCACGAACTCCATGCCCAGGCTCTCGGCGATCGCGTAGGCGAGGGTGGTCTTGCCGGAGCCCTGGGGGCCGTCGAGCAGGATGTTGAGGCCGCTCTCCAGCAGCACCTGGAGCTTCCGGCTCACGATGGGGTCGAGGTAGATGCCCTCGAGCTTCAGCGAGCGGGCCTTGAGGAAGGCGACCTGGATCCAGCCCCGGTCCGGACGATCGGCCTTGTGGACCGCCTCCAGCTTGACCAGGGTGGGCACCCCGGGGCGGATGCGGGGGTCATCGGAGAGGATGACCTTGGGGGCCCGCCGCCCGTCGAGGTGGGTGGCCCGGAAGCGGTAGCTGGACGACGCGACCGGGTTGACGAAGAAGGTGGTCTCCATCGTCTTGCCGATCTTGAGCTGGGAGACCTTCCACTTGGCAGCCATCTCTCACCCTCGAATGGTGGCGATCACGAGGTCGCCGATGATGCGACAGAACCGACGCGTGGCGTCGTCGACGTCGTCGTCGAGGACCTCCACGTAGTGCTCGAAGCAGCGCTCGGTCAGCGGGTGCACGGCGATCTGGGCACAGACGAGCTGGTGACGCCGGCCGAGGCGCTGGACCAGGGCACGCAGGGCGGTGGTGGTGCACTCGGTCGGCAGGCCATCGCTGATCATGACCAGCAGCCGCGCCGAGCGGGGGCTGGCGAGAGCCTGCTGGGCCGCGTGCCACAGGCCGGCTGCGTCGTTGTTGCCTCCCCCGGCGACCAGGGCGTGGGCGGCGCAGCGGTCGGCGTCGCCGGCGTCGTAGATCTCGTAGTCGGTGAAGCCGAAGATGCGCAGGTCGACCCCGGCCAGGCCCCGCGCCGCCTCGGCCAGCATGGTGGCGAAGTGGATCGCCTTGTCCATGCGGGTCCCCACCATCGACCCCGAGCAGTCGACCACGACACCCACGAAGAGGTCCGCGGCGATGACCCGCTCCCGGGCCATCAGGAAGCGCGGATCGCGGCGCAGGATGGTGCCCAGGAGCCGTGCCCGGTCCACCCGGTAGCCCCGTGAGCGACCGCGGACGGGGCGGTGGGTGAGCCCCAGCAGCGAGAAGGTCTCACGCAGCAGGCGAGCCGGGCGACGGACCTCGAGGGCCAGGGCGGCATGGGCCGAGGGATCGTGGACCAGGGGCACGACCACCGGGATGCGCTCGAAGTCCTGGCGACCACCCCCATCGTAGGCGTCTCCCCCACCCTCGCCGTCCCGCGGCGACGGCCGGCCGAGTCGGTCCGAGTCCAGCCGCTCGACCTCCCGCTGGATCTGCTCGTCGCTGACGCCCCGGCCCTCGACCAGGGTGTCGCCGACGTCCTCGTCGGTGACCTCGTGGAGCCCGAGCACGTCGAGCAGCTCGACCTCGACGCCGAAGATGCGCCGCAGCTCCTGGGTCACCTCCCAGAGACCGGGGTTGTCCAGCTCGCGGAAGGGCCGCCCCTTGAAGAGCGCCAGCGCCTCGGTGACCCGCGGATCCCCGAACCGATCGCCGAGGCCCATGCGCAGCGCTCGCACGAAGCGGGCGAAGCTGGACCCCGCCGCCTCCAGGGCCCGGTAGAGCTGCCCCAGCTCGATGAGGACCGTGCCGGTCTCGCGCCCCGGCCGCAGGCCGGCCCGGATCAGCGCCGGAGCGCTGTGTACGCCCAGCCGGTTGCAGAGGTCCGCGAGCTGGGTGGCGTGCTCGCCGTGCTGGAAGGCCCAGGCCGAGAGACGCTTCAGGTCGTCGCCATAGCCCCGCTCGCGGGCCCGCAGGTTGCGCTCCAGGTGCTCGTCGCAGACCAGGTTGTGCAGGCTGGCGAGGTGCTTGTCCTGGGCCTGCTTCCAGATGGCGAGCCCCTCCGGATCGGCGTTGTAGATGTGGTGCCCCAGCTCGTGCACGATGAGGCCTCGCACCAGGGCCTCACCGTCCCGCTCCCCCCGCAGCAGCGGCAGCGGGTTGACGTGGATGGAGCGTCCCTCCAGGCGCGTCCAGCCCAGCCCCCGGCCGCCGATCATGCGGATCGCGAAGGCCCGCCCCAGCAGCTTGCGGGACTGGTCGGCCCCCCAGAGGAAGGTGGCGGCCAGGCGCCGCGCCGCCGCCCGCTGGGAGCGGCGGTCCTGGAGCAGCTTGAGGGCCTGCTGCTGCAGGGCGATGGAGCGGGCCTCCTGGAGCAGGACCAGCGCCCCTCGCCCCACCTGGGCCGGCGGGACGCGTCCCTTGGACAGGCCACCGATCACGGTGGAGATCGGCGCCCACGCCGTCCCGGCCATGACCATGGCCCGCAGCGCGAGGTCCAGGGCCTCGTCGTCCAGGTCGCGGGACCAGTTGAGGGCCGAGATCCGGGTCGAAGGCGCCCGACCCTGGGTCATGCGGTGGGCCAGCAACAGGGGCAGGCCGCGGCTGTCGCCGAGCTTGCGCAGGGTCTCCGCGGCTCGGATCCGGAGCGGTGCCGGCCGGGTCGTGCCTCGCTCGAGGAAGACCTGGAGCGCGGCGAGGGCCCGCTCGTCCGCCGCCGCCCGCTCCCGGCACCAGTCCACCGCCCACTGGCAGGCCACGGGCTGGGACGCGGCGGCCAGGGGAAACGCGAGCTCCTCGTCGGACACCTGCTCGCGCAGCCGGGCCAGGTCACCGGGCACGAGCCAGCTCGTGTCCACTTCGGTGCAGACCGCCTCCAGCAGCGGAGGAAGGACCGTCGACGTGCCGCGCTGGAGGAGCCCCAGAGCAACGTGGAAGCGGATCTCGGGGTCGCGCTCCACCGCCCGGCAGGCAGCCCGAGCGGCCTCCAGGGCCGGCCCATCGGGCCAGTCGGAGAGGGTCTTCGAGAGCAGATCGCGGTGCGGTGAGTCCCGCGCCAGCAGGGCCTCCAGCAGACCCCTGGCGCCCCCCTCACCGAGCTCCAGCAGGCGCAGGACCGCCAGCTCCGCCAGGCCCCGGGCCGGCGAGAGGACCCAGGGCACGAGCAGTGGCGGGTCGGTGGCCCCCTCGATGCGGCTGATGGCGTCGGCTGGCGGTGGCGCCTCGCTGCCGGACGAGGCCCGACGGGGAGGCAGGACGGTGGCCCCCGTCCACCGAGCGAGCTGCTGGCGAGCCCGGGACGGCAGACCCGGAGCGGCTGCCTCCGCCCGGGGCCGCCAGGCCGTCAGGTCCATCCCACCCCCGTGCAGGACCGCCAGGGCCTGGGCCGCGCCGGAGACCACCTCGTCGCGATCCCGCGGCGACGTGGGGTAGCCCAGGGCGCCCCGCCTCGGACCGCCGCGATCACTCAGCGTCACGACCAACAGCTCCGCCAGCTCCGCAGTCATGGCCGACGCGAGGCGCCCCTTCTCCCGCCAACGCCACCGGGCGAGGAGCTGGCGAGCCGCCGACCAGGCGGCCCCCCGGAGCTCCGGGCACTGCCAGCTCAGGCTGCCTTCGAGCACGGCCGGAAGTCCTCCCGGCACGCCGTCGAGCCAGCGGGAGAAGGCCAGGATCGGTCGCTCCCACCGGTGGAGCCAGGCGCCGCCCGACGGCCCGAGGTCGTCCCGGTGGGTCCAGCCCGACACCAGGAGCTGGTCGACCACCCTGGACGTGCCTCCAGCTCCCAGCCCGAAGCGGCTGAGCTGGGCCGCCACGTCCGCCGGGGCATCGGGGCAGACCAGCAGCGCCGCGCAGACCTCGGCCTGGGGTCCTGAAGGCGCACGCCGACCCGCGAGCGCCGCGGTGAGCCCTTCGAGGGGAGCGGACAGCGCCGGAGCCACCGCCCGACCGAGGGAACGTCCCAGGCAGCTTCGGATCTTCCTGAGCTCCCGGTCCGACAGCATCCGACGGGGTCTGGCCTCTGGCCGGGGCTGGGGTTTGTCGACGGTACCCACCGTGCCGAGCCACACGCGGACCTTGTCCGAGTCCACCCGACGGCAGGCCGTCGCGAGCTTCTCGACCACCGGCCAGGGCAACAGCGGCGTGTCCTGGTCCAGGGCGGCCAGCCGCTCCAGGCCCTGCACCCCCAGCGTCCTCACGATGCGCCGGGGGGACTCGGTCTTCAGCACCGAGATCAGCACGAGCTGGGACACAGGCCCCGCCATGGCCTTGCGCTCCAGCGCCCGGGCCACGGTCACGAGGGGCTGCTCGAGCCGCTGCACGAGCGCGGCGGCGGCCTTGGAGAGCGCCTCACCGCTCAGGCGCAGCACGCCGGCCTCCTCGTCGAAGGCCCGCAGCCAGGTCACCGCGACGGAGCCGTGGATCGGCCGCAGCAACTGGAGGCCGGGGTCCGGCGCGCGCAGCGCGAAGGCGGCCGTCAGCGGGGCGGCCACCGCACCGTGGCGCTCGAGCGCCCGCAGGAGGAGCCGACGTCTCATGCCGACCGACTCGGCCTCCTGCTCCAGCACGAGGGACAGCAGCCTGGCGCCCGCCTGGGGCCGGGCCACCAGCGCGTCGACGAGGGCCTTCTGCGACAGGCTCCGAACCAGGGTCGCGAAGGTGTCGTAGCAGGTCAGGGCGACCAGGCCCGCCAGGACCTCCAGGTCGACGGGGCCAGAGGGGTCGACCAGGTCTTCGACGCCGAGGTCGGCCGGCGGGGCCAGGTGCCTCCAGCGGCGGGGCGTCCAAGCCAGGGCCCGTGCCGCCGCTCGCCGCGTCTCCTGACCATAGGGCCGCCAGCCGAGCACGCCCGGCGCCAGGAGCGCCGCACAGGCGAGGACCTCCGGCAGGACCGGACCGCCACAGGCCTCCAGGCAGACCAGCAGGCTGCCGCCGAGACGCCGCTGGAGGTGGTCGGTGGCGGCACCCGTGCCGAGGGCGTCGAGCATCGCCAGCAGCACCGCCCGAGCCTGCTCGCGGCCAGCCTCAGGAGGCTCGACCAGGACCACGCAGAGCTGGTCGAGGCCGTCGGCCTGTCGGGCGAGCGGAGCCACGTAGGCTGCGAGGGCGGCTGGATCCGTGTCCAGGCACTCCGGCACCTTCCGACCCGGTCCGAAGGCGTCCAGGATGGCCTTGAGGTGATGCCGCCAGCGCAGCCGGGCGACGTGTCCGAGAGCCCAGTCCGGCTCCGCATGGCCCGCGCGGAGGTGCTGGGCCAGGATCGGCAGCGCCTCCAGGGAGAGCCCGTCCTGGTCCACCCGCTCGCGCACCCCCACCGCCGTGTCGGGATCGGCCAGCAGCCTCAGCCAGACTCCGGGCACGGCGCTCTCGGGCTGTCGCTGGAGCGCCAGCCGACGCAGCTCGGGGTCGGGGTGGAAGAGCACGAGACCCCAGAGCCCCGCGTCCTTGCGGGCACTCAGCAGAGCCGCCCGCGCCGCGGCCGCCCGCACCTCGGCGTGCCCGTCCCCCAGGCCCGCCTCCAGGGACCGCGCCACCGGCAGCCCCGCGTAGCCGGCCAGGGCAGCGAGCACGGCCTGGCGCACCCTGGGATCGGGATGGCGGGCGAAGCGCTCGACGCCCACGAGGAAGGGCCAACGGACGGGGAGCTCGAGAGCGGCCACGTCGCGGAGCGCGGACAGCAGGGTCTCCGCGGGGGGCTCCTCCCCCAGGAGCGTGGCCCAGGCAGCGAGGTCGCGCACGCTCTCAGGGGTCCGGCGTCGGGCCGAGGTTGGTCCAGGCCGCCAGGCGCCCCGTGCGCACGAACGGCGGCACGACGTTCATCGCCCCCGCCAGCACGTCCTGGCGTCCGTCCGCGTCCAGGTCACCGATGCTCACCGCGATCAGGCCCGTCGGCCGATCGGCGAGCGGGTGGCGCACGAAGCCCTGCTGGCCGTCGTTCTCGAACCAGACCAGGCTCTGCCGCAGCGGGTCGTCGAGCAGGTTCGCCATGCTGGCGACCACCACGTCGACGTCCCCGTCCCCGTCCAGGTCGCCACCGGCCACCGCCGAGGCGTCGTAGAGCGGCCCGATCTCGCGGAGGGTGAACGTGAGGTCCCCCTGGTTCTCCGCCCACTGGACGCCGTGCCAGGGCTTGGGAAAGGGGTCGTTGTCCAGGGCGTCGCCGGTGGTGAAGAGCAGGTCGACGTCCCCGTCGCTGTCCAGGTCCGCCAGCTCCAGGTTGGACATGCCGTACATCGGGTGGGGACCGGCGAAGAGCACGTGAGGCTCGAAGCGCCCCTCCCCCCGGTTCATCAGGGCGACCAGCCGCTCGTGCTGCTGGGAGATCATCGCGATCACGTCCGGGCGGCCGTCCCCGTCGAGATCGGTCACCGGGGCATGGCTGGCGCCGTTCTGCTCCAGCAGCCAGTGCCAGGTGAAGGCCCCGTCGGTGTTCTCCAGCCAGCCCACGCCGCCGGTCGCGAACATGCCGAAGGCGGCGACCACGAGGTCCAGGTCCCCGTCCCCGTCCAGGTCGGAGGCCCGGACGTCGCAGGACTTGGGCAGCCCCTCGGCCAGGACCCGCCGCTCCCACTGCGCTCCGTCCCGCTCATAGAGCACCACCAGCCCGACCGGGTCGTCGGTGGGAGCCAGGGTGCCCAGGTCGGCCAGGACCACGTCCAGGTCCCCGTCGCCGTCGAGGTCGACCACCTCGGTGCGGGTCGGCGCCGGTGCCTCGCCCAGCAGCGTCTCGATCCAGGCTCCCTCGGCGTCCTGGTGCAGCCAGGTGAGCCGCTGCCGCTTCATGTCCGAGACCACCACGTCGGGCCGTCCGTCGCCGTCGAGGTCGGTCCGGCTGAGGTGGCTGAGGATCGCCAGGTCCTGGGGGGCTTCTCCTCGAGGTGGATCGCCGATGGCGAAGGCCCCGAAGGCGACGGGCGAGGGCGTCTCCCCGGTCTCCGGCACCTCCTGCTGCTCCGGCGCGTGGTGGGCGTACCAGACGTTGGCCGCCACGATCTCCTCTCGGGTGAGCTCGGGACCCAGGGCGTAGTCGCGGATCAGCGCCGCCTTGCGGGCGATGAGCCCCGGCCAGTCGGCCCGTGGCATCAGGTCCGGCGGCGGCAGCACGTGGCAGCGGGTGCAGGGGGCCGGCGGTGGCGGGGGCACGGGCAGCGGAGGCAGGCCCGCCGGGTCGGTGAACAGGTGCCAGAGACCCTCGTCGAGCTCGCGGAAGGCCGAGAGGTAGCGGGGATGCAGGGCGGTCTCGCTCGTGACGTCGCGGATGTAGATCCCGGCGATGCGGCCGGGGTACTCGCGGGCGATGGCCCCGTAGACCTCGGGATCGTGCTCTCCGGAGTCCCCCACCAGCACGAAGTCGAGCTCCGGAGCCGCCTCGATCAGCGCCCGGACGGGCGGCGGCTTGGTCGCCATCGGGTCGGCCCACAGCTCCAGCAGCGAGCTGTCCGTCAGGCGCAGCCGCTTGAGGTGGAAGCTGCCCTCGGGGAAGCCCCGCGTGCGCAGGAGCTCTCGGAGCGGTCCCAGGAGCTGCCAGGGACTGGACGACACGAAGTGGAAGGACGCACCCTGCTCGGCCCAGCCCCGGTAGAGCTCCGCCATGCCCGGGGCGTCCTCGAAGGGCTCCAGGAAGGTGCGACGCAGCAGCGCCGCCTTGTCCGTCACCTCGCTGATCTTGATCGTGTCGTCGATGTCCGAGACGACGGCGATCGATGGAGTGTCCAGGCGCCAGGCGACGGTCTCGGCCAGCCCCGGACCGCCGTCGCAGGCCGGGGCGCGCACCGGCAGGCCGGGGCCGTCCACGACGACCGAGGCCGGCACGACGACGTCGCCTTCGAACCAGCCATAGGCGTCGGTGGGACCGAGGGTCGCCGTGACCCCGCCGACCTCGACGACGACCTGCTCGCCGCGCTCGTGGTCCACGAGCAGGGCGCGGGCGATCCGCTCGAAGGGGGTCGTGCCCTGCAGGTCCTGCACGCCGAGGGCCGCCTCCAGGGCCTCCAGGAGGGCCTGGCGCTTCAGGCTGCTGGTCTCGGACTCGTAGACCTGGCCCCGGATCGGCACGGTCCAGCCGCCGGCGGGCCGGGGGGCGGCGGTGGTGGGAAAGAGCACGATCTGTTCGTCGCCGTCGACGGTGACGGGGCAGTCCGGTGAGTCCATGCAGGCCAGCAAGAGGAACAGCATCGGGAAGGGACTATCCGCTTGGGAGGACAGAACTCCGTGCCCCACTCTCTCCGTTGCGTGGACTTCCCCAA
>CAZCVP010000176.1:17005-17900 GCA_964501915.1 uncultured Enterobacterales bacterium | reverse complement strand
CCCCGAGACCGGGTGAGGAGGCGAGCCTGTCCGCATCGCCACCTCGCGTTCATCTACGCCTACACCAAGGTCAACAGGCAGCCACCCGCCGTCGCCGACCTCCAGCGCACCTTCGGGGTCAGCCGCCACGGCCCAGAACATGGTCGTCCGCCTCACCGAGCTGGGCCTCATCAGCCGGGTTCCCCGCACACCCCGGAGCATCGAGGTGCTTGTCCCTCCAGAAGAGCTGCCCCTCCTCCGATGACGGCGGCGGCTCAACGGATCAAAACCCCTGTGCCGAGGCACTAGATGCCCTCGGCACGATTGGCAAGCCGTTGCGCGGACCCCTTTCCCACCGAGCCTCAGGTCGTCGGTGGGGGGGCATGGTGGGCTCCTGGTCCGAGGCTGTGGCCTCCGGCGGCACAGGGTCGGGGGCACAGCTCGCGGGGCCGGCCGTGAAGAGCAGACCCTCCGTGGCCGCCACGGCGCGGGCGAAGCAGACATCGAGACCCCGAGGTGCTGCTACCGGCAGATATCCACGTCCACCGAGCCGGTGAGCCCGTCGAGGTCGAACGCCACGGTGCCCGTCTCGCCCTCGTCGGCGGTGAGGGTGGCCGCGCCCGTGAGCACGCGCAGGTCCCCCTCCCAGTGGCCTTCGTCGTTCCCGGGCGCTGGAGCGCTGCGA
The DNA here is from genome assembly GCA_964501915.1 of uncultured Enterobacterales bacterium. GTDB lineage: Bacteria > Myxococcota_A > UBA796 > UBA796 > CAJQPC01 > CAYFPX01. Next base: position 17,236 of record CAZCVP010000176.1, on the reverse strand, counting down.
CAGGCCGCGCGTCTCTGTCGCAGGACTCCGCCCAGTCGGCGAGCTGGGAAGACCTCGCGACCCTGTCGGACGAGGAGATCGCTCGAGCTGGCTCAGGACGAGCTGAACCCGCCGGGGCGCCCACCCGTCTGGCCCCCGACGGCCTCTCGGCGCGCAGAAGTCCCCGGGGGGGGGGTGGACCCCCCCCCGTCGGCGCCCCCCCGGGGCGCTGGGGGCGCCCCCCGCCCCGGG
>CAZCVP010000176.1:0-16995 GCA_964501915.1 uncultured Enterobacterales bacterium | reverse complement strand
AGGTTGAACCCCCCGACTTCTGCGCGCCTCAGGGGCTCTGGGCGCGCAGAAGTCCCGGGGTTGAGGTTGAACCCCCCGACTTCTGCGCGCCTCAGGGGCGCAGTGCGCGCAGAAGTCCCGGGGTTGAGGTTGAACCCCCCGACTTCTGCGCGCCCCGAGCGCCTCTCGGCTCAATACCAGCTGAACCCGCCGGAGCGATCGAAGATCACCACCGAGCGGCGGCCCGGCGCCAGCACCACCTCGCGGCCATCCCGGTAGCCGCCACCGTCCCCGCCATCGTCCAGCATCACCTCGACCCGGTGGGGCCCCTCCCCCGGCCTGAGCTCGACCACTGCGATGCTGGGCCCGTCCCCCCAGAAGCCCCCCGGAGGGTACTCCCCCTCGTGGGCGAGCTGGCCGTCCACCTGGACCTCCAGGCGCACGTCCTGGCGACCGCGGGTGCAGGTCTCCGGCTTGCGCATGTGGACCGGCCGGGCCGCGAGCTCTTCGTCGGTGGTGGGTCGGCACCGGTCGGCGACCGCGCCCGGGTGCTCGAAGGAGACCGCCAGCACCGCCTCCTCGGACCTCCCCAGGTGGAGCGGGACCAGGCTTCCCGCGACCATCAGCCCGGTGAGCGCGATCCCGACCGCCGCCACCGTCGACCGACGGGCCGTCGGCGGTGAGGCCAGGTCGCTCAGGTCCTCGACGACCTGGGCACGCACCCGGGCCCCCACGACTCTGTCCGCCCTCACCGAAGGGGCTCGGTCGCCTGCGATCCGGTCGGCGATCCGGTCGGCCCCTTCCCGGTTGCGGCAGCGGGCGCAGTGGCCGATCACCACCTCGGTCGCCCCCTTCGAGACCGCCCGCTCGATGAGGTTGGCGTGGACCCAGCCGGCGCACGAGACCGGCAGCACCCGCCAGCCGGGAAGCTCCTCCAGCCGCCCGTCCTGGGCCTCGACAGGCATCGTCTCGGCGCACAAGAGCGCCAGCTTCTCCTCCGGCCCCTCCTCCATCCAGGACGAGACCTGGTTGCGCAGCTTCAGCCCCTGCAGCCACTGGAGCCCGATGCCCAGGGTGTCGCAGGCACCAGCACACACGCCACAGCCGACACAGCGGGACGGGATGACCGATGCCCGCACGTCCAGGGGTTTGTCGTCGGTCCGGTCCAACAGCTCGATGGCCTCGTAGGGGCAGTCCTCCCAGCAACGTCGACAGGCGTTGCAGCGACTCTCCGTCACCACCGCCGGCGAGGCCACCCGGCGGGTCAGGGTCCACGGTAGGGACAGCAGCACGCCACCGACTCCGAAGAACAGGGCCCAGAGGGCTCCACCTCCCAGGCGCTCGGTCAGGGCCAGCGGGGCCAGGTACCAGGCGTCCATCGCCACGGTGCCCGGCGGCTCGGCCATCTGGGCGGGTCGGTCGAGGTCCGCGGGAACCAGCAGCGTCACGAGCACCAGCGACAGGCAGACCCAGGCCCCGAAGCGTCCCCGGGTGAGCCAGTCGGGCCTCGAGATCCGCCCGACGTGGAGCCAGATCACCAGGCACATGGCCATCGGGACCAGCATGTGGAAGAAGAAGACCACGAAGAAGAGCAGCGTGCTGACGCGGTCGTCGGCCAGGAAGGAGCGGGCCAGCGGGTCGGTGAAGATCGGCAGGACGTCGATCGCCCGAGCCGTCCCCAGCGCGACCAGGTGTGCCCGGGTGTCCCAGATCAACCAGTAGCCGGTCCACCCCACCGACCAGAGCAGGCCGAGGGAGAGCACGCCGGTGACCCACCCGAGCCAGCGAGCGCCGGCGAAGCGTCCGCTGGCCAGCAGCCGCCAGGCGTGCACGAGGGCGAAGAGGATGCAGGCGTCGGAGCTGTAGCGGTGCAGCCCTCGCACGAAGGAGGCGAACCACCCCAGCGACAGCAGGGAGTCGTGGGCCTGGTGGACCGACGGCACGTACCAGACCAGCAGCACGATGCCCGAGACCAGGGCGACGAGAAAGGTGGTGGCGGCGATGGCGCCGGAGCGAGCCAGCGGATCGAGCGCCGCGGGCATCCGGCGCTCGAGCCACTCCAGGGGGTAGAGGCGCCGCAGCAGCCCCGCACCGCGTACCTGCTGCACCTACTCCTCCACGAGCAGCAGGAGTGCGGTCGTCAGCCAGCGCTGTTGCTGGTCACCCAGGGTGAGGGTGTAGGCCACGCGGCCGGAGCGGTCGATGAGCAGGAAGAGGTTGGCGTGCTCGATCACGCCCGTCTCGGGGTCCCGGGAGCGGGTCACGTCCATCCGGTCGAGGGTCGTCTCGACCTCGGAGACCTCGCCGGTGAGCAGGTGCCAGGTCTCGGGAGCGAGCCCCTGGAGCCGCGCCATCTCCCCCAGGACCTCGGGTGTGTCGCGGGCCGGATCGAGGGTCACGGCCACCACGTGCACGCGGTCCTCGCCGACTTCGTCGAGGGACGCCCGCGCCTGGGCGAAGATCATCGGGCAGGTGCTGCCGCAGCTTGCTTACCCGGCGGTTCGCTGCACCACCGCGCCCTCGCGCCCCGCTTGGTCTAACACCGCGCCGTGCTGGTCCACCAGGCGGACCTCCGGGGCGAGGCGCTCCGTGCGGATCCGCTCGGCCGGGAAAGGCAGGTCGCCCACGACCGGCGCCTCCACCGACAGACCGAGGCAGCCCCCCAGGCCCCCGGCCACCAGCAGACCGCCGACCACGGGGCCGAGGAACTGGCGCCGCCCCTGGCGCCAGGCTCGCGACAGCGGCGACCACCACGCGGTGAACACCAGCACGCCGAGCACGAGGGGCTCCAGGAAGACGAGCACGATCGGCACCAGGGACACGTAGCTACCCGTGGCCGGGTCGTAGGAGAAGCACCACACCCTGACCGGATCCAGGGACTCGATCGGGAGGAGGAGGAAGGTCAGGGCGACGACCTTGAGGCCGACGATCAGCGCCAGCGCGGCGGCGGCGAAGCGCCAGCCCGACAGCAGCCCCTGCAGCCAGGCCAGCGCTCGCGGTGAAGCGGCGGGCTGGGACTCGCTAGCGGACGTGCCAGACATCCGCGAGAGCCTTCCAGTTCGCGAAGTAGTAGACGGCGAAGCTCACCAGCAGGGCGAGGGCGAGCACCATCGTGCCCGGGGTGTGGTGTTCTTCCTCCACCGGATCGGTGGTCTCGTTCTGGATGACGTCAGCGACGCTCTTGTCGGACATGGTGGACTCCTACCAGGCTTCCATGGGCTTTCCGGCGTTGCTGCGGCCGAAGAAGACCGCCGCCACCACCAGCAGGATGAAGGTGAGCAGGCCGAGGAAGGCGAGCACGCCCCCGACGCCGACCAGTCCGAGCCACATCATGGCGCCGGGGTCGAAGCCGGCCGACAGGGCCGCGCCGGTGAAGTCGATGTCCCAGTGCCGTCGCGGCACGCCGTAGGAGCCGGCGAAGCTCATCGACAGGGACAGCAGCACGACGCCGCCGGCGAAGAGGTAGGGCTGGAGCCGCACGAGCCCGCGGGCGTAGAACTCCTTCTGGAAGATGAGCGGCACGACGTAGTAGGTCAGGCCCATGAAGGCGAGGGTGGTGCCGCCGACGACCGTGGCGTGGAAGTGGCCCGGGATGCGCAGGGTGTTGTGGGCGATGATGTTGATCTGCTGGGTGCCCAGGGTGACCCCGGTGATGCCGCCGATGAAGCCGAAGATCACCAGGGACATGAACATCGCCGAGAACGCCGGGTTCTTCCACGGCGCCCCGAACAGCCACCCGAACAGCCCGCGGGTCAGGCCCTTCTTGCGGAGGGCGTGCTCGATGCTGGCGGGCACGGTGAAGCCGTGGATCAGGGAGGCCAGCACGGCGAGGTACATCGCGTAGCTCGTGTTCCAGATCTTCCAGCCTGGCCCGACGCCCGGGTCCACCAGGAGGTGGTGGGCGGAGGCGAGGTTGATGAAGAGGATGTAGAGCACGAACGCGACGCGGCAGACCGTCTGGTTCAGGGGCCTGGCGCCGGTGGTCAGGGTGGCGAGCAGGTACCAGACGGCCACCATCGCGCAGACGTTGATCTGCTGCGAGGTGTGGCCGAAGCCCCACCAGAGCAGGCGGTACCAGGCGGTGTCCGGGCTGTCGATGAGGCCCATGGACCACAGCAGCGTCGGGATCAGGGCCGCGGCGCCGTGCAGGATGGCGAAGACCGCGATGATCGCCGCCGCCGTGGCTCCGAACACCACCAGGGGCACGGAGCCCCTGTAGGTCTTGTCGCGCTTCGAGATGTAGAGGCAGCCGAAGTAGTTGACCACCCCCAGCAGGGCACCGACCGCGAACAGGATCAGCCCCAGGTAGAACAGCGGGTGCGCCTGGAGCGGCACGTAGCTGGTCATCAGGACGTCGGCCTTGCCGACCCAGATGGCCCACTGGACCAGCAGCGAGCCGCCGAGCATCAACCCGAAGCCTGCCCACGCCAGCCCCTTGTCGAACAGACGACTGTTCAGCAGGACCGTGCCGCAGAAGTAGAGGATGGCGATCTCGAGGTTCAGGATCCAGAAGACGAGCATGCTGAGCCCGTGCACGGTGAGGATCCGGTAGAACCAGTCGGCCGGGAGCAGGTGGACGGCGGGCCAGCGCGTCAGGGCCAGCAGCACGGCGGCCACGGCGCCGACGAGCAGGAACACGACCGCCACGACGGCGTGCAGCTTGACGAAGAGCTGTGCGTCGAGGCAGACGGGCAGGCCGGTGGTGTCGCAGGCACGGACCTTGCCGACGACGTGGTTGCCCTGGGCGGGCAGAGCTTGAGCGGAAGCGAGCTCGGGCATGGTGTCCCTCCTCAGTCGACGACGACGATGCGACCGGTCATCAGGTGGTGACCGATGCCGCAGAATTCGTTGCAGATGATGCTGAACTCACCCGACTGGGTCGGCGTGATGGTCAGCACGTGGTCCCAGCCCGGGAGGATCTGGAAGTTCATGTTCAGAGGCAGCAGGGCGAACCCGTGCTGCAGGTCCATGGACGAGAGGTGCAGGCGATAGGTCTGGTCCTTCTTGAGCTTCAAGATGGGCGAGAAGCTCCACATGCGGGCCACGAGGTAGGCGTCGCCGCCCGGGTCGGGCTCGACGATCGGAATGCCCGCCTCCTCTCCGACCTTGTGGCTCTCCGTGAAGCGGTTGGCCCGCTCGAGGAAGGCCATGGGCTCGACCTTGTAGGCCTCCCCGGTGCTGTTCTGCTTCCCGCGCATGTGCCAGTACGGCATCATGATGGTCAGGACGAGACACCAGGTGAGGGCGAGGCCGAGCCAGACCCGCTCGCCCCCCTTGGGAGCTCGAATCCAGTTCCCTTCGACAGGCTGGATGCTCATGGATGACTCCTAGGGCAGCGCCGCCACGGGGGCGGCAGAGAGTTCGACCAGACCCCAGACCGTGTACGAGACGATGGGCAGGGCCAGCCCCACCGCCAGCAGGAGCCAGGGGTTGTCCAGCACGCGCTGGAGAAGGTGAGGGGATGCGCTCATGCAGTCCTCCAGGTGGGTTCGAGATCGAGCGAAGCGGCTGGCCTGCGGAGCACGGCCGTCGTCACGAGGCCGAGGAACAGGAGGCCACCCGCGATGGCTCCGAGACCGCCCCCGCCCATGATCCAGAGGCCGACGGTCTCGGTGAGGTCCCGAACCTGCTGCTCGGAACCGTAGGTCTTGCGAGGCATGCTCGCGATGGCGAAGCCCAGGGCGAAGACGAGCTGCCCGCCGCCGAAGATCCAGGGCTGCCGGGCGGCCCACCGCCGGGCGGTCGCACCCGCGAGCGGCCGTCCGAGGCGGGCCATGAGGCCATAGGTCAGGCCCATCAGGGTCACCGTCACCGCGCCGATGGAGGCGTGGTAGTGGCCGGGCACGACCGTGTCGGAGCCGCTGATGAGGGCCCCCAACACGAAGCCCACCAGGGCGAGCCCCGCTCCCGTCAGCACGGAGGACACCCGCGGGTCCGCCAGCCGCAGTCGGTCCCTCTCCTGCCACATCTGCCGCAGGCACAGGGCGATGACGACCACCACGGGCGGGAAGATGCCGAGCTGCATCAGGGTGGTGAAGCCGTGGCGCGCCAGGGCGCTCCCGGTCCCGGCGAACGGCAACAGGGGCGCGGCGAGCCACGGGAAGAGCATCACGCCCAGCGCGAGGGCGAGTCCGCGCGGGGAGATCGGCGAGCGGTCCAGTGCCGCGTCGAGCATCCAGATCCAGGCGGTGATCAGCGTGGCGTAGCTGGCGACCTGGAGCACGTGGCCGCCCCCCCAGACGAGGAGCTCGTAGTGGGTCGAGGCCGGCAGGCCGGCGGGCATGTTGACCGCGGAGGCGAGGAAGGTCGCGACGGAGAGCAGCAGGCCCACGGCGACGAAGCGGATGCAGACCGACAGCGCTGGCGACTCCACCGCGTCGTGGCGGGTCGAGCGGAAGTCCACCGAGCCCGCCGCCAGGGTCAGCCCAGCCCCGATGCAGACCAGGCCCCCGAGGAAGAGCGGGTGGTCCAGGACCGGCACGTAGTTGGCGATGATCGGCGTCGCCGTGGGCACCAGGGCCGCCAGGACCATGCCCGCGATCCCGAGCAGCGCCAGCCCTGCACCGATCCGGCTCGCCAGGACGTGGCGTGCCGCGAGGGTGCACAGCGCCGCGCCGAAGGCGTGGAACCAGACCACGAGGGCGAGATCGACGTGCACGACCAGGCACCGGCGGAAGAAGGCCCCGTCGAAGACCTGTCCGAGCAGGGCGTCCAGCGGTGGCACCCGGGCCAGCACCAGCAGGATCGCCAACAGCCCCGCGAAGAACAGCACACCGACCGCGATGGTGGCCCAAGAAGCGGTCACAAACCAGCGGGGATCCGTGTGCATGGGTGTCGTTCTATCTTATTAATAGTTAAATGGACCTATTTATCTATAAATAGTGATCCTCCGCATCGATCGGGGATCGCCGGAGCCCTACAGGAGCCCGTCCAGCACCATCGCGGCGAAGAGCCAGAGCAGGTACTGGTTGGAGACCGCGAAGAACCACCGGTCCTGCCGATGGGCGGCCCGGCGCAGGCAGCGCAGCGCCTCGACCAACAGCCAGGTCCCGAGCCCTGCCGCCGCGAGCAGGTAGGGCAGCCCGAGGGGCGGCAGCACCACCACCGAGAGGCTCACAGGGATCAGCACGAGCACGTAGGCCACCATGCGCCGGCGCGTGGCTTCGTCTCCCACCACCAGCGGGAGCATCGGGATGCGCGCGGCGGCGTAGTCCTGCTTCCGGTAGAGGGCCACGGCCCAGAAGTGGGGGGGGGTCCACAGGAGCACCAGCAGGAACGGGAGCAGGCCCTCCAGGCCGAGCCGACCGTCCAGGGCCGCGTCGGCCAGCAGCGGTGCCGAGGCCCCGGCCGCCCCACCGATCACGATGTTCAGCGGAGTCCGTGGCTTGAGCCACCACGTGTAGACCAGCACGTAGAAGAGGATGCTGCCCAGCCCGAGCGAGGCCGCCAGGGCGCCGCCGACACCCGCCAGCGCTGCCACCGAGGCCACGCCCAGGACGATGCCGTAGGCCAGGGCGAACCGGGGGTGGAGCACCTCGGCGGGCAGGGGCCGGCCGCGGGTGCGGGCCATGCGGGCGTCGGAGTCCCGCTCCAGCCAGGCGTTGAGGACCGAGGCCGAGGCCCCGGCCAGGAAGGTGGCCCCCAGGATCGCCAGCGCCCGGGCCGTCCCGGGCCAGCCCCCCAGCGCCAGCACGGGCAGGCAGGTGAACACCACCAGGGCCAGGACCCGCGGACGCGTCATCCGCCAGCACAGCACGACGACCTCGAGCGCGCTCAGCGCCTGGGACGGCCGCAGGAGAGGAAGGGGTTGCATCAGTGGACCTTAGCATCTATATATCCATTATTGTCTGGTCCGCAGCCCGATCCAGATCAGCGCCTGTCGTGCAGTCGAGGTAGGGTCGGCCAACGATCGGCCCGTCCGTCGAAGGCAGAGCGGCACCCCTCAGCCTGAAGAAGGCCCCAGTTGCTCTTGAACCAGACCGTCGAATACGCCCTCCGCGCCATGGCCTGCCTGGCCGAGGTGGACGAAGGCGAGGCCGTCCGGGCCTCCGACCTCGCCGACCTCGCCTCCATCCCGCACCACTACCTGTCCAAGATCATGCGCCGCATGGTCGTGGCCGGGCTGGTGGAGTCCCGCCGAGGACACGGGGGGGGCTTCCAGCTCTCCAGGCCACCCGAGCAGATCCGGTTCATCGACATCTTCCGGGCGATCAGCTTCGACCCGACCACCGGCGGGTGCGTCTTCGGACGCGGCGAGTGCGACCTGGACAACCCCTGCTCGCTGCACCCGGCCTGGAGCGAGATCTCCGAGACCTTCCTGGTCTGGTCCACGCAGACGACGCTGGCTCGGGTTCGCTCGGGCGGCTAGACGCGAGGTAGGGTCCGGCCGTGACCCAGGCACTGCCAGCGCCTCGCGGGACACCCCGCCGGAGGGAACGCTGACGCTGCCCGGCGCTCCCGCCTGGGACTTCGCTCGGGTCTGGGAGACCATCCTCGAGACGCAGTCCACCGAGGGCCTGCGCCACGACCAGAGCATCCGCCCCCCGTGGCAGGGCCCTCCGGAGTCGCAGGACATCTCTGCGCTCCCGCTGCTCCAGGTGACGCGCGGCCGCGAGGCCACCGCGGAGCTGACCATCACCGGGACGCTCGGCGAGGGCGGCATGGGCATCGTCCGAAGGGCGAGGCAGCACTCGCTGGGCCGGGAGGTGGCCGTCAAGAGCGCCCGGAGCACGGCGACCAACCACAAGCTGCTCCAGGAGGCCTGGACGACCGGCCGCCTGGAGCACCCCAACATCGTCCCGGTCCACCAGCTCGGTCGCGACGGCCGCGGCAACCCCCAGATGGTGATGAAGCTCATCGAAGGGGTCGCCTGGGGAGACATCCTCCGAGGCACCCAGACCGTTCCCGGAGGCGGCCCGGAGCTCGAGGACTCGCTGAGCTGGAACCTCCGGGTCCTGGTCCAGGTGTGCCACGCCGTGGAGTTCGCCCACAGCCGTGGCGTCATCCACCGGGACCTCAAGCCCGACAACGTGATGATCGGGGCCTTCGGCGAGGTCGTCCTGCTGGACTGGGGCGTCGCCGTGGCCATGTACGACGACGGGTCGGGTCACCTTCCGCTGGTGAGCGGGATCCGCGCGATCGCCGGCACCCCAGCCTACATGGCGCCGGAGATGACGACCCCGGACCCGTCGGGCATCTCGCCCCGCACGGACGTCTTCCTGCTCGGAGCCGTGCTGCACGAGCTGATCACCGGGTCCCCGCCGCATCGCGGGACCTCGCTCCACGACGTCCTGGAGCAGGCACACCTCTGCGAGCCGATCCAGATCGGGGAGTCGGTCCAGCCGGCGCTGGCCCGGACCTGCACTCGGGCCATGCGGCGCGAGCCGGCCGAGCGACACCCCTCCGCGACCGCGCTGGCCTCGGAGCTGGAGGCCTTCCTCCGCCACCGGGCGTCCCTCCAGACCAGCCAGGAGGCGGCCCGACGCCTGACCGAGCTGGAGACCCTGCTCGCCGACGACGCCCCCCCCAACCACAGCCAGCTCTACGAGCTCTTCGGCCAGTGCCGCTTCGGCTTTCGGCAGGCCCTGCGGACCCACCCGTCCAACCCGCAGGCCACGCGGGGGCTGGCGACCGCGATCGAGGCCATGGTGGCCCACGAGCTGGACCGAGGCGAGCTGGGGGCCGCCGCCGCCCTGCTGGAGCAGCACCCGGCGACCACCCCGAAGCTGGAGGCCCAGCGGGAGCACCTGCGCGCCCAGCTCCGGCGGAAGAAGAAGGACCTCGACGCCCTGCATCGCCTGCGTGCCGACCTGGATCCGGACGCCAGCATCGACTTCCGGGTGCGCATGATCGTCGCCATCGCTGTCTTCTGGGGCCTGGTCTCGGTGGCGATGGGCGCCCTCGACAAGGCCGGGGTCCACACTCCGACGACCGGTGAGCTGTTCCTCTCGCAGTGCGTCGTGCTGGCCACCGTCCTCGTCGCCATCGCCCTCGGACGCAGGCGTCTCCAGCGCACGCGGCTCAACGTGCGCCTGGTGACCGGCGCCCTGGTCACCTTCACCACCCTCACCGCGGTCGTGGGCCTCGGCCAGCTCCAGGACCAGCAGGTCCTCCACGTCGTGGTGCAGGAGATGCTGGTCTGCTTCCTGGCCGTCACGCTGATGGCCGTGGCCATCGACCGCCGGCTCACCGCCATGGCGGTCGTCTACCTCGTCACCTTCGCCTGGTCGGCCAGGCTGGACACCTGGGCCTGGGAGATCGCTGGCCTCGGAGACGTCCTCGCCGGCTGTGCCATCGCCTATGGCTGGCGAAGGAGCGCCAGGACGCCGACCGCGACGGACTGACGCAGCTCGGGCTCGAGCACCACGCGGACAGCGGCGCCCCGGTTCTGGGGCACTCTGCGCCGGGGCGGACCGGCTCCCCACACCCGAGCTCAGTGGCGTTCAGGACCCACCCCGGTAGACCAGCCAGTCTTGGTCGTAGGAGCTGTCGTGGAAGGTCACGAGACCGAGGTCGGGATCCCAGGAGCTCGCGATGACGACGTCGAGCAGGTCGTCTCCATCGAGATCCATGGTGGTCCAGGAGTCGCCGTCAGCGGCGTACATGCCCTGGTCATAGGAACCGACTGGGTCGATGCGCGGAACCCACCAGGCCCCCGGGGCCTCCTCGAAGCCACCCTGGCCCTGCCCGTGGACCCTCCAGTAGGGGGCCCGGTCCTCGATCCCGAAGACCTCCACTTCGCGGGTCCCGTCCCTCTCCCCCATCACGACGAACTCGGGGAGTCGGTCGCCGTCCAGGTCCAGGAGGTCCCAGGTGCCGCCGCGGGTCCACCCGTAGCCCTGCCTCACGTCGGAGGGCGTGCGGCTCCCTGGTCGACGCGGCCAGCCCGTCACCGGCGGACGGGGAACGTCCGAGGAAGACGGTCCTGGAGAGGTCCGGGCCGAGCCCCTCACCCTTCGCAGGAGCAGGCGCGAATGACCCGACCCACCAGAGGCAGGCTGACGTAGACGCAGCGGAAGTCCGGAGACCAGTGCACGTCGTCGGGGTGCAGGTCGTCGTGCTCCATGCCCTCGAGCAGGTCCGGCATGGCCGTGGGCTCAGCGGGGTCCCAGAGGGCGATCTGGGCGCCGTCGTCCTGGACGTAGGCGCTCAGGGCCATGACCCCGTCTCCGTCGAAGACGATGCGGTTCACCCGCAGCAGCCCCGGCCGCGCGGTCGAGGCCAGCTCCACCCGGCTCAGCTCGAGCCCGGTGCTCGTGTCGACCTCGATGACGGTGCCCTGGTTGCGGCGGATGGCCCACAGGTCTCCTTCCGGGTCCAGGGCGATGCTGATCTCGTCTCCCGAGCCGACCAGCTCGGTCCAGGTCCCGTCGGTCGCGTAGCGCATGGCGCGGCCATCGTTCAGCCCCACGTACACGGCGTCGTCCCGGAGGCGATCGACGAGGAGATCGTTGATGTTGACGCCTCCCAGCGTCGCCACCACGGAGTCCGAGCCCCCCTCCAACGAGCCCACCTTCCAGATGTCGTCGGAACCCCCGGCGAAGAGCGTGCCGCTGGCGTCGAGCCCCACGCCGTCGGGGTCGGGAATGCCGCTCGAGCCCGAGAGGGTCCCGTCGGGAGACACGCGCACGACAGCCCGGCTGTTCCAGGTTCCCATGCCCGCCCCCAGGTAGACCGTGCCGTCCGCGGCGACGTCGAGCGCTGTCGGCGCGTCGAGCTCGGCGACCACGTCTTCGAGGCGCCAGCCCTCCCGGTTGAGCACGAGCTGACCGGGGTCGAGGGTGTGCTCGCAGGGCACGACCTCTTCGGTGTCCGAGCCGGTCTCGGACGTGTCGACCACCGGGAGCACGGGATCCGGCTCGTTCTGGAGACTGGGGAACAAGAGGCTCCCCGTCTGCTCGTCGGCTCCCGTGTCGGTCGCGGCCTCCTCCCCGGCCACGTCGGGAAGCTCGAGGGGCTCCTCGGTGCAGGCGGCCAGGCTGAGCAACATCCAGGTCATGAGCGAACTCCCTCCCCCTCGATCCATCGGACTGGCCAGACCCGGGGTTGAGCCGATGAAGGGGAGCCAGGAGGCAGACCTCGTGGCACACTGGCGGCCAGGCCGGGAGGACGCATGGCCGGCAGGTTCCGCAGCCTCATCGTGGTGCTCGTCATCGTGGCCACCGTGGTCTTCGGGCAGCGCTTCATCTCCGACACCACCGTCGCCATGGAGGGCACGACCGAGCTGAGCGAGGTCGAGCTGCTCACCCCCACCGCAGGGGAGAAGGCGCGCGCCTTTGCCGAGGCCTGCGACGCCGGAGACGGGGACAAGTGCTCGGCCCTGTTCAGCCTCTACGAGCTCAAGCGGGACGGCCTGGTGCCCGGCGGGCTCGCGGTGTTCCGACGGCTGTGCCGCAAGGGCTGCGACCGGGGCGCCGAGGACCTCTGCGAGCTCTGGCAGATGGGGGACAAGCGCTGTCCGATGGGCGACGACTGAGACCGGCGTCCCGGTCCTCGTGTCGGGGTGCCTGTCGCGGTAGAACCACGGCATGTGGCAGACCTGGTGCCAGCGCAGAGCCGAGCGGTGGACCCTCGCCCAGGCGGCGGTCGAGGGGGACGGGGGCGCTGCCGCTCGCCTGCTGCACGGGTGGTCGTGGGCCGACCGCCCGGCGACGGTCGCGGGCCTCGCCGGGTCCCTCGTGCCCACCGACACCCCCATCGCCCGTCGGATCCAGAGCTGGGTCGGCGAGCCTCCCGGCCCCGCCGTGCAGGGGGCCAGCGAGGCCGAGCTCGACCGCCAGGTGCTGGCTCGCAGCCGCTCCGACCAGGCCCTGGACACGGCCGGCGCCCTGGTCTGGCTGGCCCGGATCGGCGAAGAGGTCCGGCGCCGGGAGGACAGGGCGTGGCGGGTCAGGTCCTACGCCCCGGCCGCCGAGGACGCCGCGGTCGCCGACCTCTGGCGCGAGCTGCTGCTGGGGGACTTCGGCCCCGGGGCGCCGCGGCGCTTCGTCCGGCTCTTCGCACCCGCGGTCCGCCGGGCCTTCGCCGGGGTCTGCGGAGCGCTCCGGCTGCCCCGCCAGGTCACCGACCACCACGTCGAGCAGGCCCTGGCCGCGGCCGACGGCCTGGCCTGGGGAGCGCCAGGCGACCTGGCGGCGCGGGTGCTGGAGACCACTGGGGAGCCGCTCGCGGCCCTCGCACCGGTGCTGGCGGAGGACGGCCTGGGCCGGGTCGAGGGCTGCGTCGCCCGTCGCCGCCTCTGGCGCGGACTCCAGCCCCTGCTCGGGGAGGCGATCAGCCCCGAGAACCTGGCGGTCGGCGGGGACCTGGTGGTCGCCCACCGGCTGCTGGCGGCCCTGGAGGCCGGCTCGGTGCGCGAGCACACCCTGGGCCTGCCGGGGTGGGGGGTCGTCCAGGCCAACCGGAGCCGGATGCGGGGCCGCCTGCGAGCGGTCCTCGCCGACCACCCCCGGGCCCTCTGCGGCGCCGTCACCCGTCTCGACGCCCTGACCGCTCGCACCGACGACGCGGTCCGGCGACACGCCTGGGCCTGGGCCTGGCGGGAGGCCCGGACAGGCTTCGGCTTCGACCCCGGCCGCCTGCGTGCACCCCCCTGTCCGCCACAGCCGGTCGACGTGCCCGAGCTCGCCCCCCTCGGCCCGGCCGACGAGCCGGCGCTGGTGACGCTGCTCCTGGCGCTCCGCGGCCGCGGCCAGTGGGAGGCGCTGGAGAGCTGGCTGGCCGGCGTGCCCGGTCGCGAGCTGGGGGCGACCTTCTACCGTCACCTGGGAGAGGCTCCGTCCGGCCTGGTCGACCCAGGCACCTCGCAGCGCACCAACCGCGGCTACGTGCGGCTGCGCGAGCACCTCCAGGACGGTGGACTGGAGGCCTATCTTCCGATCCTCCAAGGGGTCGCGGCCCGGATCGCAGGCCTGCCTCGAGGTCGCGGACTCCGCCAGCGGCTGGCCGAGGCGCTCGAGCCGGAGTGGCAGCCGGACCTGGTCCCGCTGCCACGACGCGGCGTCGAGGCCTTCTGCGACAACCTCCAGGGCCTGCTGAACACGAACTGAGGACCGATGGACCGATGCCACCGGGGCGGACCCAACGCCCACGGAGGCAACCGTGTCGACCCTGCTCTTCTCCCTGATGGCCCCGGCGCTCGCCGGCCAGAGCCACGCCGCGTCCGGCTACACAGGCTCCTACGATCTCACCTGCGAAGAGGCCTCCCTCTCGCTCCACCTGGACCTCGCCTGGAGCGTGGCCGGCTCCACAGGCACCGCTGGGGACGCGATCAACGTGGACCTGGACTGTGACGGCATCGACGAGACCGAGTGGCAGACCCTGCACGACGACGTCCAGGACGCCTGCGACGCGGCCTGGCCGGTCGAGGAGGACTGCGACGCCCTGGGGACCGCCGCCGCCGACGCGGTCGCGGCCTTCAACGACGGGACCCTGGAGTTCGTGCCGGAGTCGGTCGACTTCACCGTCTACGGGACCGGCAACTTCTGGTACCGCCTGTTCGGTGTCTACCCGCTCCGAGGCACCCACCACTTCCCCAGCGGGAGCTCGTCCTCCTGGTGGTACCTCCTCAACAACAACGACGGCGGTAGCCTCGGTGACTTCGCGACCTTCGCCATGGTCCTCAACGGCTCGGCGTCCGGCTCCAACTGGGCCTGCGCCGATCTGAGCCTGGGGGCGATCAGCGGCGACATCGATCCGAACGCCGACTACGACCTGGCCGCGGCCTTCGGCGTCGACCGCAGCGCCGTCTGTGGTGCGGGCGACGGCGTGGACGCCGTGGTGGCCGTGCTCGGCCTCACCTTCGACGGAGACGTCAGCGGTGTCCGCCAGTAGGCGCCTCGCGCTGGTGGCCGGGGTCCTGCTGGTCGGGACCCTGGTCGCCCTGTCGGAGCCGGCGCCACCGGCGCCGCAGCCGGCGCCGGAGGTGACCGCCACGCCACGCGAGCCGTCCCTGCCGACGCGCACCGCCCTGCCGCCGGTCCCGGCCGCCCCGACCCGGGCCGACGACCAACAGGCCCTGGTCCTCGAGGATCGGATCGCCCCCCTCACCGAAGCCGGCCTGGCGGACCCGGCAGCCGCCCGCGAGGCCCAGGCCGCCACCGTGCGGACCCGAGCCGCGGAGGAGATGCTGGCCCTCGCCGAGGAGCGCGGCATGGACACCGCACAGCTCGCCGACTTGCTCACAGCCCTGGACCAGGACAGAGTCGAGCCATGACCACGCTTCGGCCCGGCGATGACCTGCTCCACGGCCTGCTCCGGGGTGT
This sequence comes from uncultured Enterobacterales bacterium, assembly GCA_964501915.1. Taxonomy (GTDB): domain Bacteria; phylum Myxococcota_A; class UBA796; order UBA796; family CAJQPC01; genus CAYFPX01. The sequence goes on along the minus strand of CAZCVP010000176.1, from coordinate 1,753 downwards.
CCTGGAGCCCGGAGATGCGCTGGCCCTCCGCGACCGCCTGGCCACCGACACGACGCTGGGGCTGCGCTTCCACCGGCTCCAGCTCCAGCACCACGGCGTGGCCCCCTTCTCCCTGCGGCCTGGCGCCGCCCTCCAGCTCCGACGGGCCACGGCGCTCGATGACCAGGCGCCTGGTGCCGGGGATCGCATCGTGCTGAGGGTCCGGGGACCCCTCGATCACTGGCCGCTGGTCCTCGTCGACGGCGAGGCGCTGGCCCCGGTCGACGTCGACGAGCGCACGCCCCTCGGTGCCTTCCGCCAGGTCGAGGGCACCTCGGAGCTGGACCTGGTCCTGCCCGGGCACCTCGGCGAGGACTGGGTGCTGGCGCTGGTGCCCTGGGACTTCGAGGTGCCCTGGCACGAGCCGGAGCCCCGGCGCTGGCAGGGCGTGCTCGAGGCGGCGCTCGAAGGTCGGCTTCCGGCCTGGCGCTTCCTGCTCACCGAGCCTCGAGCACCGTGACCCCGAGGACGATCCGGTCACCGGGACGCAGGACCGCGACCTCCAGGCGCCGGTCGCCCTGCGCCCCCCGCAGGATCGCCGGGGCCAGGGCCCGCACCCGTCGACCCCCCTCGTGCTGCAGGTGTCGCCGCGACAGGTTGCGGTCCGCCAGCCCTCCGCCCTCGTAGAGGGTGTGCTGGGCGGGATCACCCGGCGCCCACCGCCCGAGCTGCTGGCCCGCAGCCTCCAGGCGGAGCTGGCGACCGTCCTCCGGCCCTCCCCAGACCTCCAGCACCAGGCCGCGGCCACCGACGGGGGGCCTGGCACTCCCAGGGGCCGGGGCGGTCGCCCAGCGGTCGCCCACCTGGACCAGGTCGGCGAGCACGCCCGGATCGAGGCGGGCCGCCACCCAGGGCACCGTGACGAGGCGACAGAGCAGGACGTCCAGCGTGTCACCGGGCTCCGACGCGCTGGCGAGGGCTCGAACGCGCGGTGAGGGTCGGGGCAGGTCGACGCTGGCCGTGAGTCGCGGCGCGGTGTCGGCGACCTGCTGGAGCGCGGTGGACGGCCCCCCGTCGAGGACATCACCACAGGCCCGCAGCAGGTGGCTGACGCCGAGCCAGCCGTCCGAGCGGGCCCCGGCCCAGGCGCTCACCAGCACGGCTTCGTGGTCCGCATCGCCGAGGGCCCAGCCGGGAGGCCGCGCGATCACGGGGATCGGGACGGTCGTCACCAGGCCCGCCCGGTCGCCGGCGTGAAGCAGCGGGTTCCACCACCGGCAGGAGGCGTGGGCCAGGGCCAGGGCTCGCAGCGCCCGACGGCCCTCCGAGACCGCGGCCAGGACGGTCTGCCCGGCGGCCAGGGCTTCGTAGAAGGAGCGGTGGAAGGCCCGCGAGGCCTCGACACCCAGCTCACGAGCGGGGCCGAGGCAGCCCCCGACCCCGGAGTCGAGCAGCCTCGCGGCGAGGGCCACCGGGGTCGGGCTCCCGGCCCCGCACACGTCGAGCACGACGAGCTGGACCGTCTGCAGCAGCGGCGCGAGCCGGGACGCGACCGTGTCCGGCGCCTGCTGACCGCGGGGTCCCAGGGCGAGGCTGACCTGGTCCAGCGCGGCCACACCGTGACAGAGGACGTGGAGCACGCGGAAGCCGCCGCGAACCGGTGGGGGTGAAACCAGGTCGGTCCCCAGGACCACCGGATCGGGCAGTGCGTCGGCCAGGGGGGCGCAGACCGGGTCCTCGGGCACGGGCAGCCAGGTCAGCAGCTCCAGGCACC
>CAZCVP010000175.1:0-18026 GCA_964501915.1 uncultured Enterobacterales bacterium | reverse complement strand
CAGGGACGGAAGTTGCCTCGCGCACCGGCACATTACTTCCGCCGTGGTCATCTAGAAGTAGTAGTTCAGGCCCACCGAGGTCTGGAGCTGCTGCGGGCGGGTCTGGGGGTGCCCCTCGACCCACTGGATGGCGCGGCCCTCGACGTCGAGTGCGAGGTGATCGCCGATGGCGAACTCCACACCCAGCCCGGCGTGGGCACCCCAGGCGCTGTCCTTGTCCTCGAAGCCGGTCCCGGTGGCGTCGTGCACGGTCTCGAAGGTGAGGCCGAGGGTGGCGTAGGGGCTCACGCGGGTCCAGGGGAAGAGGAAGAACTGCGCCGAGGGCTGCAGCATGTTGGCGTAGCGGGTGGCGTCCTCGTCCAGGCCGTTGGAGGCGTGGGTGTAGGCCAGCTCGAAGCCGATGGGCTCGGTGGGGCGGTAGCTCACCTGGAGACCGACACCCGGGTCGGCGTAGCTGCCACCGTCACCGCGGTAGTCGACGATGTTGCTGCCGGCCTTCACGCCGACGGAGAAGGTGTCGTAGCGGTCCACCTTGCGGTCGATCCGGGGCTCGGCGTAGCCGCCGCCACCGGCCACGACCACCGACGGGCCGTACCAGTGGGGATGGGGGTAGACGAACCAGCCCAGGGTCCAGCGGAACCGGGGGTGGAGCGGCCGGTAGTTGTGCTGGCGCCAGGGGTGCTTGCCCGCGTGGGGCTTGGGGTGGGCCGCTGGCCGGGCGTGGCCGGGGTGGTGGGCCCCGCGAGCCTCGCCCGGGCGCTGGCTCGGGTGGGCGTTGGCACGGGCATTGTGGGCGTTGGGGTTGCCCCGCGGCGCCGGGCGATGCTCGGGGGCGCCGTGGGCGCTGCCGTTGCCGCCGTTCGCCGGCCGACGGGCGTTGCCGTTGTTGCCGTTGTTGCCGTTGTTGCCGTTGTTGCCGTTGTTGGCGTTGTTGCCGTTCTTGGTCTGGGCCCGCTTCTTGTTCCTGGTCTGCTTCTGTCGCTTGGCCTTCTGGTTCTTGGCCTTCTTTGCCTTGGCCTTCTTGGTCTTCTTGGAGGTGCTCTTGGAGCCGCTCTTCTTGCCCTTCTTGGCCGAGTGACTCGCCTCCTCGACCTCGAGCTCGAAGGGAGCCAGGACGGGAGGGAGGTTGGCCGCTTCCGCAGCGTCGGTGCCGGTGAGGGCCAGGGTCACGATGAGAGTGCTCAGCATGGCGTCCTCCAGTTCGATTCGCCGTTCGGGCCTGTGACGGGCGTACCTCGCCAACATTCACGAGAAAGATCGACCCTGCGAGGATCTCGGCGCGTCAGTCCGCCCGACCGAAGCCCTGCCGCACCCGGCTCACCGTCTGCGCACCCACGGTGAAGATCCGCTCGCTGCCCTCGATCCGGCCGTACCAGAGCACCGGGGAGCGGCCGCCGCCGATCCGGTCGCCGAGCTCCAGCACCTCGCGATCGCCGTCGTGCATCGACACCGCGATGGTCATCGACGGCGGCTCCAGGCCGGCCTCGGCGGCGGAGAGCCCGATCCACGCCCGGGCCCGCAGGTCGCCGAGGGTGTTGACCGCGAAGAAGACCCGCTTCACGTCGGTGAAGACGTTGGGCGGCTCGGTGATCTCCCAGCTCCCGCTCTCCTTGTGGACCACCACCACCGGCACGCCCCCGTCGTCGAGGCGCATGCGGGCGACGTCGTCCTGGACGAAGTCGAAGAGCTGCAGGCTGGTGAAGGCCTCCCGGTCCCGGGTGACGCCTTGGTGGTAGGTGGCGGAGATCCGGTAGACCTCCGGCTCGTCGTCGCGGCGCACGAAGGCGGCTCCGTCGAGGATCCGGCTGCCGAAGGTGAAGGTCGTGGCGACGCCGTCGACCGTGCGGAGCGTCACGACGGCCGCCGGCTCGAGCCAGCCGCCCTCGAACTCCGAGGAGAGGATCTCGCCGGCGCGGAACTTGCTGAGACTCCTAACCGCCGACTCCACGGAGCGCTGGTCCAGGTCGAAGGCCGGCGCGTCCACCAGGGACCAGGGACCCAGCACGGGCACGCCGTCCATGCCGACCTCGCCGGAGGGCTCCCGCACGAAGACCAGGTCCTCGGAGGGCGTGCGGAGCTCCAGCGCGGTGATGCGTTCCAGGTCCTCCTCGTAGATGAAGCGGTTGACCCAGTCCTTGGCGGCCTTGTCCACCCGGCGGCGACCGCCGACCTTGGCCCGGTAGATGCCCTCGTCCTCCGGGAGGCGCACGAAGGACACCCCACCCGGCAGGTCCGCGCCGACGTTGACCGACAGGGCCGGGACCTCGCCCTCGGTGAACAGCTCCACCAGGACGCGGTTGGACTGGTCGAGGCCGTAGGTCTCGCGGTCCCCGGAGTCGACCCGGGTGTCCATCGGCACCGGGTCCACGTAGAGGTTCAGCAGCGAGCGGATCAAGATCCGGTCGACCTCGGCCTCGAAGGGCTGGAGCATCTTCCAGCCGGTCTCCATGCTGCCCTCGATGGCGATGCGCTCGCGGACCCCGGCGGTGATCTCGATGCGCGTCACCAGGTCCCGGTCCACCCCCGGCAGCGACGGGAGATCCTCGCCGTAGACCACCTGCCGCTGCGGCAAGAGCAGCGCCAGGCCCAGCACCAGGGCGACGGCCCACATCGCCAGGGTCTTGCGGGTCAGGGTCACGTGACCTCCCGCCGGAACCGGCGCAGGACGCCGAAGAGCACCAGCATCAGGGAGGGTCCCAGGAGGTTGAACAGCTTGATCCGCCACAGCTCGTCGGGCTCGATGGGCTCCAGGGCGGGGATCTGGACCGACTTGGAGCGGATGGAGACCAGCGACCCGTCCTCGACGGCCCAGTCGACCAGGTTCTGCATGAAGGTCAGGTTGTTGGCGACGAAGTCGGCGCTGCCCGCCACCACCAGGCGGGTCGGGCCGGACTCGCGGATCCGGGCCTCGTCGTCGCCGGGCTGGGGATCGGGGATCGGCTTGTCGGCGAAGAAGCTGGTGAAGCTGCCGCGACCGGTGGCGAGCAGGGGCCAGGAGCCCTGGGTCTCGGCCGGGTCTCGAATCTTGTAGCTGTTGGGGTGGATGCTCTGGACGTGGGGGATGCGTCCGGACTCGCCGGTGGAACGGGCGAGCACCATGGTGGTGGCACCGTGGGGGTTCGGCTCCACCAGGTCGACGCTGCTCACGAAGGGGAACATCATCACGTCGAGGTCCCGCACGATCAGCGAGTCCTCGCTCAGCTCCGTGGTCTTGGGGATCAGCGGGTAGTTGATCGGGATCTGGGTGACGTAGCGGCCCTGTCGCACGGGGAAGCGCATCTGGCCGTTGGACTTGCGGTCGGCCACCAGGTCGCGGTTGACCGTGAAGCCGTAGTGGCCGAGCAGGGCCTCCAGGCCGTGGTAGATGGGCAGCGCCCGGCCGGTGCGCAGGTCCGGCTTGTAGTTGGTCACGAAGACCGCCACGGACTTCCCGGTCATCAGGAACTGGTCGACCAGGTACTGCTCCCGCAGGCTCAGGGGCTTCTGAGGCCCGATGACCAGCAGGGCGTCCAGGTCCTCGGGGAGGCCGTCGGCGGCGAGGTCCACCGAGACGAGGTCGTGGTTCTCGAGGATCCGGTCGCGCAGGGTCTCCACGGGACCGCGCCCCGTGAGCAGGTCCGGCTCGTCGTGACCGGTGACGTAGCCGACCTTGTTGCGCCCCTCGTCGGCCATCAGCGCCTTGATCGACCGCGCCAGGTCGTACTCGATCGTCTGGACCTGGGTGATGGCCGGCAGCACGTCCTGCCGGTCCCCGTAGATCAGGGCCGCGCCCATGTAGACCTGGCGAAGCTCCTGGCGGTCCTGGGAGCGGTAGCGGTACTGGATCGGCGCGATGCCGTAGCGCCGGGCCTCCTCCTCGAGGTCCTTGATCCCGGTCGGATCGATGACCTGGACCTCCATCCTGCCGTTCGACCAGGCCCGGAACTCGTCGAGCTTGTCCGTGAGGATGCGCTCGTGGTTGTTGTAGGGAGCTTCGAGGCCATCGGTGAAGAAGACCTTCACCAGCAGCGGCTTGTCGAGGCGGCCGACCAGCGCCTTGGCCTGCTGGCTCAAGGTGTGGACCCGGTCCTCGGTGAGGTCCAGGCGGGCGAAGTGGCGGGCGGCGAGGCTGTTGGCGAAGACCACGATCGCCAGGACCGCGCCCATCTGGAGCACGGAGTTCAGCCGCAGGACCCGGCGGAGCTCCATCAGGAGAGCCTCCGCTGCTCGAGGGCGAAGACCGCCAGGTGCAGGAAGCCGGCCACCACGCTGCCGTAGAAGATCAGGTTCCGCGAGTCGATGACCCCGCGAGCGAGGCTGTCGAAGTGGTAGTCGAAGCTCAGGTACTGCACCAGGGGCAAGAGCGGCCCGGGCACCGAGCCCAGGAAGAAGCCCATCGCATAGGGCACCAGGCAGAGCACCATCGCCAGCAGGAAGGCGACGATCTGGTTGCTGGTCCAGCTCGAAGTGGCGGTGCCGATCGCGGTGTAGGCGGCGCCGAGCAGGCCGAGGCCGAGGTAGCCCCCGAGCACGGGCCCCCAGTCGAGGTCACCGTAGCGGGAGAGCGTGATCGGGTAGGTCAGGGTCAGGGCCAGCGACAGCCAGATCAGCAGCACCGCGGCCAGGTACTTGCCGAGCACGGCCTGGGCCTCGGTCACCGGCATGGTGAGCAGCAGCTCCAGGCTTCCGGTGCGCTTCTCCTCGGCGAAGAGCCGCATCGTGACCGCGGGGATCAACAGGCTCAGGAACATCGCCGTCCAGAAGAAGACGGTGCGCATCGTCGCCAGGCCCTGGTCGAAGATGTCGTTCAGGTAGAGGCTGAAGACCCCGACCAGGAGCAGGAAGACCGGCAGGACGATCGCCGCCAGCGGCGAGTTGAAGTAGCCGGCGAACTCCCGCCGAAAGATCGCGAGCACGACGCGCATGCCGGGCCGGGTAGCCTCTGCGACGAGCCCGGTCCACCCGGAAGGGGTAGCCTCTGCCCGGAGGTGCGAGGTGTTGGTGTTGCTGGCGTGGGTCGCCTGCAAGACGGAGCTGCCCGAGGCGGGCATGGAGGTCCTCGGCGCCGACTCGGTCCAGGCCGTTGGTGACCTCGATCGGGACGGCCTCGTGGACTACCTGGTGATGGTCCGCGGGGACAGCACCGACGAGTACTCCGGCAATTTCTACGACGTCGACCTCTACCTGTTCATGGGGGGACTGACCGAGGACGAGGCGTGGGACGTCAGCGAGGGGGAGGGCCTCGACGAGACGGCCCGCGTCTACCTGGAGGAGCGGCGCGACCAGGTGGCCTGGCCCCTCGGTGTCGGCGACCTGGACGGCGACTACCACTCCGACGTGTTCGTGGGCGCCTGCGGCTACCCGGAGGGCGGAGGGGCCTGCATCGCCCACACGGGGGTGCTGTGGGGTCGCGGCGACTGGTCCTCGCGCAGCGCCACGGACCTCAGCCTGGAGATCGAGGACTTCGACATCGTGCGCCCCTGGACCCTCGGGGACTTCGACGACGACGGGCGGGCCGACGTGCTGGGCGGCCTGCCCGACGCCGCGCCCCGCTACCTCCTCCGCAAGGGCGGTCAGCGCTGGGGAGGCTCGCTGGGCTCGGAGGACGTGGAGCACTGGGTCGGCGACCACGGGCGCATGCGACCCGTCGGCGACACCGACGGCGACGGGACGGGGGACATCGTGACCCAGGGCGACGACTGCAGCCTGATCTGGATCGGCGGTCGCGACGAGGTGGACTCCCTGGACACGACCGAGGCGGCCGATCGCATCCTGGAGGACCCCGGCTGGGGCCGCTGGACGCCGGGTCCGGCGGGGGACCTCGACGGCGACGGCATCGACGACTGGTGGCTGCTGCCCGAGCACAGCTCCGAGGACTGCACCAGCGAGGTCCCCGAGGGCTCCCTGGTGCTCATCCAGGGGCGCTCGGGAGGTCCGGACCTGCTCTACGCCACCGTGTGGGAGCCCGCCGGTGGCCCCCGGATCGAGGCCGCGGTGGGTGGCGGCGACCACGACGGCGACGGCCACGACGATCTCGCCGTGCTCTACAACAGCGACACCGACGAGCGGGGGGGCTGGGAGATCCTCAGCGGTGCCGACGTGGTCTTCGGAGCCGACGGCCACCTCACCGGAGCCAGCACCTGGGAGGACACCTACGTCACCGGAGCCTGGTGGTTGGACAACCTCGACCTCGAGCCCGGCCACGAGCTGGCCATCGGGGTCCACCACCCGGCGGTGACCACCTATGTGCGGGTGCTGCCCGGTGGCGTCGTGAGGTAGGTGTAGACGATGTCCTGGTTCCTCCTGGTGCTCACCGGCTGCGGCGATGCCGCGAGCTGCAACGCGGTCTTCGACCTCACCTTCCCCGACGGGTCGGTCGCCAACATGGACGTCTGCACGTCGATCACGGCTGTGGGGAGCTTCGAGCTGGATCCCGACGACCCGCCCGAGTTCCGCAGCGCGGTCATCCGGCTCTCCCCGGGCGAGGCCGAGGAGGACCTGGACTGCTTCGTCCAGCTCGAGCTCAACGGCCTCTGCGGCACCGGGCGCCACGAGATCGGCCCCGCGGCGACCGTCCTGTGGACCACCTATGACTGCTCGGGCATTCCCGACGACTTCGAGGCCGAGTTCGAGGCCACGAGCGGGTTCGTGGATCTGAGCCTGGTGTCGACCGGCGAGGAGCTCGGCACACCGGAGGAGGAGACCCTGTCGGCGTTCCTCGCCGGCGCCGTCGAAGTGGAGGCGGTCGACGGCACGCGGCTCGCGGGCAGCTTCGACCTCGTCCAGGACTTCTCATGGGCCGACACCGAGGACAAGGACTGCCTGGGCACGGAGCCGACCGACACGACCACCGACACCGGGCCGCCGGCGCCGGGGGACATCTCGGTGAGCCCGACATCGCTCGACTTCGGCACGGTGACCGCGGGCACGGTCGCCGTGGAGAGCCTGCTGCTCGCGAACACCGGGGAGGGGGACCTCTTCGTGGAGGCCATCACCTCCGACGACCCGGCCTGGACCTGGCGGGGCAACACGGTGCCGCGGGTGATCAACCCGGGCCAGTCGACGACCCTCTATGTGGACTTCGCCCCGTCGGAGGCGGTGACCTACTCGGGCAACCTGATGATCGAGTGTGACGACCCGGATCAGCCGACCCTGCCTGTTCCCCTGTCCGGCGAGGGGGGCTGAGGGGGGCTCCCGGCTTGACCTGGGGGGGTGGGTTGATCCCATGATCGGGGGGAGAGCAGGGTGTGTGCCCGCGAGGGAGTGAGGTTGGCGCTCGTCGTCGTCGATGCCGCCACGCTGGTGGCCGAGGCCCAGAGGGTCTTCGTGGACAACGCTCCACGCGGTGTCCGCACGGTGCTGGACGCGCGCGACTTGCTGCTGCAGGCGTGGGCGGGGGCGCGAGCCTTCTCGCTGGCCCCGGCCCACGAGATCCCTCCCTACGTCCCGAGCTAGGCCGGTGTTCCCCTCGAGGGCGGGGTCCTTACCTTTCCCTCCCTCGGCGCGCTGTGGTTGCCGGACGCGAGCAACCGCGCGGTCTTCGAGTCCTCGGTCGCCCGGTACTTCTACTCCACGATCCAGGAGTTCAAGCGGATCGACACTGGGGCGATCGCGGCCCTGGGCACCTCGACCTCCTGGCACCTGCCCCAGTTCGCGTGGGTCGGAGCCGGCGACGGGGTGCGACTCGGCATCGCCGACTCGGGCATCGACCTCTCCCGTGCCCAGGTGACCCTGGAGAGCTTCCGGTCCTTCGACTACGGCAACGGCGCCATCACCGGCTCCACCCCCAAGGACTACGCTTCGACCTGGCACGGCTCCCAGGTCACCTCGTTCGCCTGCGGGCACCACGAAGGGGTGGCGCCGGAGGCCTCCTGCTGCGTGGCGGCGGTCCTGACGGAGAACAACGGCCGGAACGGCTCGGTGGTGCAGATCGCCGCGGGGCTGGACTGGCTGGGACGGCAGGGGGTCGACGTCGTCAACTGTTCCTTCGGCTCCGACGAGTACGACCCGGCCTGGTACCAGATGATCGTCAACCTCCGGGCCCTGGGGGTCGTGGTGGTGGCGGGCATCGGCAACGAGGGGGTGCCGCTCTTCCCCGGGTGCTTCCACAACGTCGTGGCGGTGGGGGCCAGGGACAGCAGCGGGAACAACGCGAGCTGGAGCGCCACGGGCCCGGCGGTCGACGGCTACGGCAACGAGCTTCCCCGGATGAAGCCCGACCTCTGGCTGCCGGGGGTCGACCTGGAGGGGCAGGTCCGGGACGGCCTGGTGACCGGGACGAGCTATGCATCGCCTCTGGCGACCGGGGCGCTGGCGACCCGGCTGGCCGGACAGAGTGGCCTGCCGGAGGACTCCTGGGATCTCGTGGCCATCGTCGAGCAGGCGATCGCGGACCAGGACGAGGACGAGCAGGAAGAGAGCGAGGCAACGACTTCAACCACGGATTCTGAAGAGGGAGAAGAAGACATGGCAAAGGACGCTACGTCGGTCGAGGTAAGCCCGGAGATCGACGGATTCCGGATCGAGGATCCGGACGGGGAGCTCGTGGGGGTGCTCGTGGGCGGGATGATCGCCAACACCTGGATCTTCGAGACCGGCAAGGAGTGGCCCAACAAGGTGCTGCACCTGTTCGTGATCGAAGAGGGCGATCCCATTCCGACCATCAGCGACCCCAGGGTCTGGGTGGCGCTGCCCGCCTTCGAGGATCTCGCGGGGGGAGGAACTGTCGATGTCACGACGGTCCTGGACGGCAACGGCGTGCCGCAGCCCAGGAACACGCGCTACCTCATCAAGACGGCCACGGACCTCCAGACCCTGGGGTTCCTGGCGGTCCGCAAGGACCTCCCGGGCTCGTCAGCGGAGGAGTTCGGCCACCCCGCCGACGACGGTCGCCTCCCCGCCTACCAGGCGAACCCCCAGCTCCCCCAGAAGCGCTACCTCCCCGCCGAGGCACTCGTGCTCCAGCCGCGGGGACCTTCCTTCGTCCCACCGTGGACCAGCCACAGGCGGGTCATCGTCTGAGGGGCCGCGCGATGCGGAACCCGAGGCTCACCAAGCGGAGGTCCGGGGGCGCCGCGTAGCGGGTGGCACAACAGCAGTGGCTGTGCTGGGTGGCGGCGAATCCGCCACCGCGCACGAAGTACAGGTCGGGCTCGGGCTCGCTGTTCGGGCGCTTGCGGAAGAGCTGCCCGCACCACTCCTTCACGTTTCCTGCCGCGTCCTGTACGCCGTAGACGCTGACGTCCGACGGGGCGCACCCAACCGGTCCCAGGCTCGGTCGCTCCTGGCTCGGGAGGATGTTCGTGAACGCTGGATCGAAGGCGGACCCCCAGGGAAACCTCCTCCCGTCGACGCCCCTCGCCGCCTTCTCCCACTCGGCGCTGTCGAGAAGGCGTCCTCCGGCCCACCCGCTGTAGGACTCCGCGGCGTCGTGGGGGATGAGAACGGCGGGATGCGGGGGCGTGAGGGCCAGGGCCCGCGGCGACCCGAGGACGAACTCGCCCCCTTCCAGGGGAAACAGCGGCCGCGGCACAGTGCCTCTTGTCGGGGTGTCTCGTGGAACCAGGGCCAGGGCCTCCTCCAACCGCCCCTCGGCGACCAGCGTGTTCAGGAACGCCAGGTACTCCCCGTTGGTCACCGGGAACCGCCCGATCACGAAGGCGTCGATCCACACCCGCCGCCGCGGCTCCGGGTCGATGGCCTCTTCGTCGCCGCCCAGCCAGCACCAGCCGGCGGGCACGTAGCACTCGTCCTCGGCCAGCTCGCCGAGCTTCGGCAGCACGATCGGGAAGGGCTCCGTGGCTCCGGGCGGCACCCCGCTCCAGTGGTCCAGCCGCTCGACGGCCACCGGGTAGCGCACTTCGTGGCAGCCGGGGGCCTCCAGCAGGAAGAGGTAGCTCCCGTGGGGCAGCAGCAGCCGGTCCAGCGGGGCCTGCACCGTCTGGACGTGCTCCGGCACCAGGCGCCGCCCACGCTCCACGTAGCGGTGGATGTGGACCGTGGCGCGGGGCGGGTCCGTCACCAGGCTCACCCGCCCCTTCCCCTCGAGCCAGGCGTCGTGCAGCCCCCGATCGTGCATGCGCAGCAGCTCCTCGCAGCGATGGGCCTCCCCGACGTCGTTGCGTGCCTCGGCCCGGACGAGCTGCGCCCGGTACCAGTTGGCGAGGTCCTGGTGGGCGTCGTCGAGGTCCGGGTCCAGGGTCAGGGCCCGGCGGATCATGCCCTCCCAGCGACCGTCCAGCAGCGAGGCCCGGCTCTCCAAGGCCTCGGCCCGCTCCTCCAGCTCCCAGACCGGCAGCTTGGCGTCGAGCGGGGTGTAGGTCTCGAGCCCTTCGGAGAGCATCGCGGCCTCTCGCCGCAGCTCGGCGGCCTCGCCACGAAGCTGGTGCGGCTCCTCGGCCGCCTCCCGGGCGCCCTCCAGCACGACCTGGGCCTCCCGGCGCCGCCGCGAGCCGTCCAGCCAGCCCTCCAGGCCGTTGGCGAACCGGCGGGCGGTGGGTCGGGTGGCGGGGTCCTCCCGCAGGGCGTTCGATGCCAGCTCGACCAGCTCCGGTGGGGCCTCCGGGTTGCGGATCGGCGGGCCGCCGGGCGGTCGCCCCTCCAGCAGCTCGTGGAGGATCGCGCCCAGCCCGTAGACGTCGCTCGCCGGGGCGTGGCGGTGGACCTGGCCGCGGGCCTGCTCCGGGCTCATGTAGGCCGGGGTGCCGACCACGGTCCCCGCCTGGGTCTGGGGCCCCTCCAGGGGTCGCTCGGTCGGGCCGGTGTCCTCCTCGTCCCCCTCCACCAGGCGCGAGACCCCCCAGTCCAGCACGTAGACCTCGCCGAATTCGCCGACCATCAGGTTGTCGGGCTTCAGGTCCCGGTGGAGCACCCCCCGGCTGTGGGCGAAGGACACCGTGCGGGCCACCGTGGCCAGGGCGTTGACCAGGCGGTAGAGCGTCCAGCCCGACGCCGGCTGACCCCAGCCGGCCTTCGTGTCTTCGAAGAGGTCCTCGATCAGGTCGCGGAAGCGCAGCCCCCGGACCACCTGCATCGTGTACCAGAGGCGCCCATCCTCCAGGGTGCCGTAGTCGTAGAGCGGCACCACGCTGGGGTGCTGGAGCACGGCCTGGGTGTGGGCCTCGCGGCGGAAGCGGGACTCGGTCCACCGCCCGGTCCGGTGGACGATCTTCAGCGCCACCTCGCGGTCCAGCTCCCGGTCCCGGGCCAGCAGCACCTCGCCCATGCCGCCCTGGCCGAGGCGACCGAGGAAGACGTAGCGGTCCGGGAGACCGTAGGGGTCGTCCGGGGGCGGTGGGGACTCCCCCAGTCGCTCCGTCGGCTCCGTGAAGAGGATGGTGTCCCGCGCCACGACTCAATCTACCGCGGCCCGGGCGCTACTCCTCCATCAGGGCCACCACCACCCAGGGCTGGACGATGGCGGCAACGAAGCGGCGGCTGGCCCAGGAGGTCCACTCCTGGGGCGTGGGGCGGCGCAGGTGACCCGAGTCGAGCCACGCCGCGAGGATCGCGACCTGGTTGTCCGCCAGCGCCAGGGCGGCGTCGACCACCTGGAGGCCTTCGAAGCAGGCCAGGACCGCGCTGCGGCCCTGGTGGGGGACCAGGGACTCCCAGCTCGTCTCCAGCAGCTCGGAGCGGATCTTGTCGGCGAGGGTGTCGGCCACGGTGGGGAGTGTAGCCAGTGCGGGGAGGCTTCAACACGACCGAAGGCACGGCAGGGGATTCCGGCTTGCTTCTTCGCCGCTCCGGTGTCCAAACCCCCAGGCGGAGGATCGATGACAACCCTGCTCTGGACCCTCTTCGCCTGCGGCCTGTCCCTTGACCTGGGGAGCCTGGGCGTGGAGATGCGGGACGGGCAGCGGTTGCTCCTGGCGCGCGACCTCGGGTTCCTGGATGCAAAGACGCACCAGCGCCTACCCGAGCAGACGACCGAGGTGAAGCGAATGCTGGCCTCCTTCCTCGGGGAGCTGCTCGCTGTGGACTGACCGCACACCGCGCTGCGATGCCCGCCGTCTTCGAGGGATCGCGCCCAGCCTGGACTCCGCGGACGCCGAGCTCACCATCGGGGGTACGGCCCTCTGCGGGGCGCTCGGCTACCGGGTCGCAGGCGGGCAGATCTCGACGGCGACGGCTACGGGGACCCGACCCCCACCGCGACCGCCTGCGATCTCGCGACGATCAGCCTCAGCGGCCCTGGCGCTAAGATCCGAAACACCCGGGAGATCCGAGGAGGACGCGACCTATCCGAGACCACCCCGCCACGAGGTTCGCCTTGGCCCGGCTGCGCACCTTGAACGGACGCACTCTCGCCGTGTTCGGGGTGACGCTGGTCGCTCTCATCGTGCACCGCCAGGTCTCGGAGTCCACCTGGACGCCGCGGGGGGTGGACTGGGACTCCTGGTTCCAGGCCGCCCTGGCCATCGGGCGGGACCAGGTGCCCTACCCCCCGAACCGCTGGCCGCTCTATGCCCTCCTCGCCTCCCTCGGCGGGGCGCTGCTCCCGGGGCCTCTGTACCTGAACGCCCAGCTCGTCTCCCTGGCCCTCACGGCGGCGACAGTGGCCGGGGTCTTCCGCCTCGGGCACGTCCTGCTGGGGCCGCCCGCGGCGCTGACGGTCGCAGCTCTGGCCGCGACCCAGCCGGTGGCCATCGAGACCGCCACCTGGACGAGCTGCTACCCGCTGTGGGTGGCGGGTTCGATCTGGGCCGTCGTGGGCCTGGTCGAGGCGCACCGGGGGCAGCGCCACCGGTGGTGGGTCGTGGCGGGCCTGGGAATCGCAGTGGTGCTCGCTTCCCAGGCCAAGGGCCTCGGCATCGGACTCGCGCTCGGTGCGCTCGCCGCCGCGTCGGTGCTGCTGACGGGCCGAGGCAGGCTCGGGCGCCTGGGGCACCTGATCGCGCCCATCGGACTGATGGCCCTGCTCTATGCACTGTTCCCCGGCCCGTTGATGACCCTGGACGCCCAGATCCTGAGCGTCGAGACCGCGCTCCCCCAGGACCACGTGGCCGGAGCGATGCCGGTCCAGGTCCAACCGGCGGAGATCGACTCTGCTGCGCTCTTCGACGAGGGCTACGTCTTCGGTCGCCAGATGGGTCCGACCGTGATCCTCGGGTCCCTGCGCACCGGGTCCAAGCTGACCACTCCCGAGATGCGAGCCAAGCGCCTCGACCACACGCGGAACGTGTTCAGGGCAGCGCTCCCGCACTCGGGTCCGCCAGAGCTGTGGGCCCTCGCCGCCGGCGGAGCCCTGGGACTGCTGATGGGGGCCTGGCAGGTGGTGCGTCGGCGCGGCTGGCACGTCCTGCTGGGCTGGACCGGGATCGCGGGCATCGTGTGCGGTCTGCTGCCGAGCCTGGTGTCCGACCTGAGCCTGCGCTTCCTGCTCCCCGGCATCGCGGTCGCTCCGCTCCTGCTCGTCGCCCTGGTCGCCGTGCCCACGGGGCCGGTCCGGGCACTGCGCTGGGCCCCGTTGCTGGTGCTGCCCGTGGCCCTCGTGCCCGGCAGTCCCTGGTCCGGCTCACCGTGGCTCCAGGGCGCAGCGACCCGCGACTACATGTCTCCCCAGCTCATCACCGGCGGGGAGGCACTCCAGCTCCGCGCCGCCCTGCTCCAGTCGATCCCCGACGCGACCGTGCACGTCTTCTCCCCGGCCTCCCACGGCATCCTGGTGCTCGACGGCCGGCCGGGGGCCTTCCTGGAGGGCGACCCCCGCTTCCCCGGAGTCGAGGTCCCCCGGATCTCGCCCCAGGACCACGTCCTTTGGTGGCAGGACCTCGTCGACGGCGAAGACCCCCAGATGTCCGGGGACGGACCGTCCGAAACACGCCGGGAGTGGCAGGCCTCGATCTTCGCGGACCGCCCGGAGCTGGAGAGCTGGCAGTTCTTCCGGCGCATGGTGCTGCTCGGCCCCAAGGAGAGCGGCGGCTGACCACCGACGGAGTCCTGGGAGGGAGAGCTCTCCCGTCGCCGGCCGGCCGGTCTCGAACCATGTCGAGATCGGCTCCCGAGCAGCTTCCGGGTGGGGCGATCGGGAGTCATCGACCGCCGCCGCACCCCCGCTGAGCGCGAGGCAGAGCCCGACATCACCTCGGGGAGGCCACCTGCACCAGCGCCGACAGGCCCTCTCTTCGGACTGCGCCACAGCCGAGCGCTGACAGCCTCTGGAGGAGTTCCATCGGCGAGGTTCCGGCAGGCGTACACCCGCCGGGCGGAGCCGTCCCGGTCCGCAGTGTCAGCCCCGAGCCACCGCCAGGAACATGTCCCGCGCCTCCTGGACCGACCCCGCCGGCCCCACGAAGACCACGTGGTCCCCCTCGTCGAAGACCGTGTCTCCCCGAGGCACCACGAAGACGTGATCGCGGATCACCGCCGCCACCACGGTCTCCGCCGGAATGGGCAGTTCCCGGATCGGCCGGCCCAACACCCGGCTGCCCTCGGGCACGATCACCCCGATCAGGTGGGCCGTGCCCGACTCGATCTCGAAGAGCTCGGCGACCCCGGGGCGGTCCAGGTGGCTCTCCACCAGGCCGGCGGTGGTCCAGGGAGCGCTGATGCCCACCACGCCGTGGGACTCGAGCAGAGGAATGCGCTCGGGGTCCTGCACGATGGCGATCACCTTGGGCATGCCCAGGCGCCGGGCCTGCAGCGCGGCGATGAAGTTGGCGCCGTCGTCCTCGGCGGCCGCCACCGCCACGTCGACGTTGCCCACGCCGACCTGCTCCAGGACCTCCCGCTTGGTGCCGTCGCCCTGGAAGATGGGCGCGCCGAACTTGGCCTCCAGGTGGGCGCAGAGGTCTTCGTTCGGCTCCACGAAGGTGATCTGGTGTTCGTGGGAGCGGAAGGCGGCCCGGTACTCGTCCTTGGCCAGCAGGCGCTCGGCGATGCTCTGGCCGAGCTGGCCGCCGCTGATGATGAGCACGCGCATGGGTGACTTCCTCCTCCTCACCATCCAGGTGATCAGCGACCGCATCGCCGCGGGGACCTTGGTCACCTCGGCCCGGTTGGCGGGCACGGTCAGGTAGATACCGCCTCCGATGGCGGTGAGCACGGCCCCGAGGAAAAAGGCCCGGGGCTCGAGGGCCGGGATGAAGGCCCAGGTGGTCAGCACACCGACCAGGGGCATCCAGGGGAAGCCCCAGACCCGGAAGGGACGCCGCAGGGCGGGCATCTCCTGCTCCAGGGTCAGCACCGACAGGTTCACGATGCCCTGGCCCGCCAGGTACCCGAAGGCCGCCACGGAGGCGACCAGGGCCACGAACCCCGAGGAGGCGAAGACGGAGATCACCAGGGCGCAGACCATCAGGGAGACGTGGGGGGTCTGGAAGCGCCGGTGGAGCCGAGTGAGGACCCGGGGCATGTGACCGTCCCGACCCAGGGCGAAGAGGATCCTCGCGCTGGCTCCCAGGGTCACCGAGAAGGCGGACAGGGACGCCATCGCCGTGGCCAGCACGCCGGCCCAGCGCCCCCAGGAGCCGAACATGCGGTCGGCGGCGAGGATGAAGGGCACGTCGGAGTCGGCCAGCTCCGTGTGGTGCACGGCGCCCATCATCACGCCCACCACCACCACGTAGAGCACGATGCCCACGCCGAGGGTGATGAGGATGGCTCGGGGGATGGTCCGGCCCGGACGGATGATCTCCTCGGCGGCCACGGTCACCAGGTCGAAGCCGACGAAGGAGACGTAGATGAGGGCCATGCCGGGCAGCAGCGCTCCCCAGCCGTGGGGGGCGATCGGGGTGAGGTTGGTGGGCGGGTCGACGGCGGCGGCGCCGAGCACGGCGAAGCCGACCAGCACGGCCAGCTCCACCAGGTTCATGGCGGCGATGAGCTTCAGGCTCTGGCTGGTCCCCCGCAGGTTCGAGACGAGGAACACCAGCGTGACGGCCACGCTGGCGGCGGGCACGGAGATGTCGGGGAGCAGGTAGTCCTTGACCGTCAGGGCGAAGATCAGGGCGTACATCGACGCGGCCAGCACGTTGCCGATCCAGAAGAACCACCCCGTGGCGAAGGCCAGGGTCTTGGGCATGGTGCGACTGACGAAGGAGTAGCCGCCGCCGGCCACAGGGAGCGCGGCCCCCAGCTCGCCGTAGTTGAGCGCTGTCGGCAGCACGACCAGGCCCAGGAGCAGGTAAGCCAGCACCCCCAGGGGTCCGGTCAGCGACGCCAGCGGTCCCGGCAGGGCGAAGATGCCCGGCCCCATCATCGCCCCGATGCCGATCATGACGGCCATGAACAGGCCGATGCTGCGCTTGAAGGGGACCGGCTCGCTCATCTGGTGCGGTCCGGTATCCGGTCGTGTGGGGGGCGCCAGCGCTCAAGGCGGCTGCTGTCAGCGGCGGCCGCGGCCCACGCCGACCACGCAGCGCGCACCGGCAGCATCGGCAAGGTCTTCTGGGAGCCCGAGTGCGTCTCCTTCCGGACGGCGGCACACTGGGCTTCGGTCTTCCAGCAGTGCCCTCGCATCGAGCACGTCGTCGCGGACACGCTCCCGGACGGCTGGCGTCACTGGCGGGACTACGAGCAAGCCGCCGAGGAGCGCGGCAAGAACCCCTTCCCCTCCGACGCCGAGGCCCTCGACCGGGACCAGGGTCGCTACATCGGCTTCGTGCGGGTGCGGGCCCGGCGCAACGCGAGCGAGGCCGTCAACCTCTACGCGCCGGGACTCGCGGAGCCGGCCGTCACGGGCACATCGTAGCGGGCCCAGGCCCTGGCCTCCTCCCAGGGGATCGGGCGATCCCGCGGCCGGCGCAGGGTGATGCGGGCGGTGTCGAAGAAGCCCTCCAGGGTGCGGAACATGCTGCTGGTGTCGATCCAACAGGCCCGCATGCACCCTTCGCAGGCCCCCGCCTCCATGAGCCGCTGCCGCTCGTACTCCTGGGACCAGAAGTAGGACTCGAAGTCCGGGTCCAGGATGTGGCGGTAGGAGTGGCTGGTGCGGTGGCAGATGGTCATCTGCCCGTTGGGCGAGACCGAGAAGTAGAGGCGCCCGGCGTCGCAGCCATCCGGGGGGAAGCGGCCCGTCTTGAGGTAGGTGCGGCTGGACTCCAGGTAGGGCGTGCTGCTGAGGATCGGCCAGCCCTCCTTCTTCATCCGGATCAGGGTGTCGTAGGCACGGTCGATGCGCTCGGCGAGGTCGTCCGTCGGGCCCGCCACCAGCCCCATCTCCGGCCGGTGCCGGATGAAGCGGGCCTCCCAGTTGCGCACGCCGTCCTTGGCCGTGGCCAGCAGCTCGATCGGCAGGAACGACACGTGGAAGCCGACCGCCTTGGCGAAGCGCACCATGTCCGGGCACTCCTCCAGGTTCAGGTTGCTCACCACGCAGTTGATCACCGGCATGCCGTCCGTGCCGTGGAGCTGCTCGCCCAGCCAGGCCATGTTGCGCACCGCGCCGTCCCAGCTCCCGGGCTGCTCGCAGATGTAGTCGAAGCGCTCCGGGTAGAGGCTGTCCAGCGAGATCGAGAAGTTGCGCACGCCGTGGTCGAGGCACCTCTGGAAGCGCTCCCGGGGCACGTTGACGGCGTTGGTCAAGAGCCGCACGTTGACGCCGGCCTCCACGAAGAGCCGTCCGACCTCCTCGATGTCCTCGCGGGCGAAGGGCTCGCCCCCGCCGATGCTGCACTGGACCACGCCCAGGCGGTCGAAGAGCTGCGCCATCTGCTGGATCTCCGGCAGCTCCAGCTCCTCCTTGCGGTTGCCGTAGCGCCAGATGCCGCACATCTTGCAGGTCAGGTCGCAGCGGTGGGTGATGCCGTAGTGGGCATAGACCGGGACCCGGCGGGTCAGGAAGGCCTTGCCGATGCGGGCATAGTGGTGGGGCTTCACGTCCAGGTCCG
Organism: uncultured Enterobacterales bacterium; assembly: GCA_964501915.1. Classification (GTDB taxonomy): domain Bacteria; phylum Myxococcota_A; class UBA796; order UBA796; family CAJQPC01; genus CAYFPX01. Next base: position 216 of record CAZCVP010000175.1, on the reverse strand, counting down.
TCGTCTGGCGGAGGGGTCGAGTATAGCGGCCCGGTGGTTAGGGAAGCGAACCGGAGATCGCCTTGACCCTCACCCTCTTGTTGACCCTCTGGGCCTGCTCGGACGACAGCGACGACACCGGCCCCTTCGACTCCGCGACCACGGACGAGGAGTGCGTCCCCGTCGACGAGGTCTGCGACGGCCTGGACAACGACTGCGACGGGGAGACGGACGAGC
>CAZCVP010000174.1:0-18210 GCA_964501915.1 uncultured Enterobacterales bacterium | reverse complement strand
CCGCGCCAACGGCGTCCGTGGCACCTGGGGCGCGCGCAGCTCGGGTTGGCACCGCGCCAACGGCGTCCGTGGCACCTGGGGCGCGCGCAGCTCGGGTTGGCACCGCCCCAACCGCGTCTGTGGCACCCCGGGCGCGCGCAGATCGGGTTGGCACCGCGCCAACGGCGTCCGTGGCACCTGGGGCGCGCGCAGCTCGGGTTGGCACGGCGCCAACGGCATCTGTGGCACCTGGGGCGCGCGCAGATCGGGTTGGCACCGCGCCAACGGCGTCCGTGGCACCTGGGGCGCGCGCAGCTCGGGTTGGCACCGCGCCAACGGCGTCCGTGGCACCTGGATCGAGAGCTCCAGCACCGTCGCTCGACAGTGGCAGGTGGCCCGCGCGACGGGGGACAGGACGGGTCCGCTCACCGCGTGATCGTGGCCTGTTCCCCCGCCGTCCACCAGCGCCGGTCGTTGCTGTAGTAGAGCCAGGCGCTCGACGCCGGCGCCGTGTACGACCCCGGGACCTCGGCCACCAGATCCAGCGGGATCACCTCCTCGGCGCCCGGTGCCAGCTCCCGGAAGTAGACGATCACCTCCCGCGGCCCGGTCTCGTAGAAGTCCACCGCGCCGCTCTCCCGCAGCTCCTCGAGCTGCCAGGTCTGGGGCACCAGCCCGCCGGGCAGGCCGATGCGGGCCACGGTCATCGGCAGACCCTCGTCGGTGCGGTTGGTCAGGGTCGAGGTCAGGCGGACGTTCTCGCCCATCGCCACGCTGTCGCTCGCCAGCTCGGTGTCCAGGGACACGGCCACCTCGGGGTGGGTCGCCGGCTTCGCGGAGCGGTACTCGACCGCGACCGAGAAGGGCAGCGGGTGCTCGCCCTCGTGGACCAGCTCGATGGTGTTCTCACCCGAGGTGAGGCGGTCGCCGAACTCGCTGAACTCGATCGTGCCCTGGTGTCCGGCCTCGTAGCTGAAGCTGCCGACATTCGTGCCGTTGACCCGCACACGGACCACGCCGGAACCGCGGGTGACACGGCTGGCGCTGGCATAGGCGGTCAGGGCCCGCAGGGACAGCACGGTGGCCTGGGTGGCGCCCCACTGGCCGAAGCCGCCCCGGTTGTCGTTGAGCCACTTGACCGCCTGGCGAACCTGGGCGTCGTGACCCTGGTCGGTCAGCAGCGCCAGCACGGCCAGCGAGGTGGTCTCGACGTGGAGGTTGGGACCGGTGCTGCGGGTGATGCTGTGGTCGGCCTCGCGCCAGGCGCCGTCCTCGTCCTGCAGCGCCAGCAGGCGCTTGACCGCGGTGCGGCCAGCCCCCGGATCGATCCGCAGCAGCGTGTTCGCCGCCAGGCCCAGCAGGTAGGCGTCGTCGCTCTCGTTGGCCAGCGCCCGGGTGCGGTCCAGCTCCTCGTCCAGGTCCGTCTCGCCGGCCTCGGCGAGGCTCCAGGTGATGTAGGCGTCGGTGACCGCCGGGTCGGCGCGGCCGAAGCTGTCCAGGGCCTTGCTGTCCCGCAGATACCCCCCCTCGCCGTCCCGGCGGGAGAGCAGGTACGCCCGGGTCCGCTCGATCATCGCCGGGTCGACCTCGGGGTAGACCGCCGCCATGTCCACGAACTCGACGAGGCCATAGGCCGTCAGGGCCTCGTGGGCCGGGGTGCTGCCGAACCACTCGTAGCCCTGCTCCGTGGTCTCGTAGCCCACCAGCTTGCGGTAGCCGCGCTCCAGCATGCCCTGGCTGCGATCGAGGATCTCCGGCGCCACGGCGTCGTTCTCCTCCAGGTACCTCAGGACCATCACGTTGGGGTAGTTGCTGCTCGAAGTCTGCTCGAAGCAGCCCCCGGGCTCGCGCAACAACCCCTCCATGCCTTCGACCATCGTGGAGAGCGGGCTCGGGTAGAGCCGCACGCTGGGCAGGATCGTGCCCGGCACGGCCTCGCCGAGGTCCAGGGTGAAGGTGTGGGTGCCCGAAGCCTCCCCCGAGACCTCCCAGGCCTGGGGGAAGCCCAGGGGGCTGACGGTCAGCGACCGGGTGAAGGCGTCGGAGAGGCCGGCGGCGTCGGCGGCGAAGGCCACGCGCGCCTGGCCGCCCTTGCCGGTGATCTCGAGCCTGTAGTCCTGGGTCGCCCGCTCCGAGGCGCCGAGCACGACCTCGCTGCCGCCGGCCTCGAGCACCCGCACGGCCTCGCCGAAGTCCGCTCGCAGACCGACGTTCAGGGCCTGTTCGGTCTCGTTGGTGAAGGTCAGGGGCAGGTCCAGGACGTCCCCTTCGCTGACCGCGACCGGCAGCTTGGCACTCATCGAGAACGGCAGGCTGGACTCGAAGACGGTCTCGTCCCGGCCCGCCAGCCCGGCGCCGGTGCCTTCGGTGGTGACCCGGAAGGAGGTGATGGCGTCGGAGGTGTAGAAGCTCACCTCGGCGCGGCCACCGTCGTCGGTGATCACCTCCGGGGCCCAGTGCAGGGTCTCCCGAAAGTCGACCCGGGGGCCCTCGTAGCGGGGGTCGTAGGTCTTGGCGGGGAAGATCCGGACGGGGGCCCAGTAGACGGGCGCCCGCCGGCCGGCGACGTCGAAGTCGCCCCAGTTGGCCTCTTCCTTCATGACCTCCCGGTCGGCCATGACGTCCAGCTCCATCTCCATCGGCGGCTCTTCCTCGATCGCCATGACCTCGTCGGCGACGGGCAGGTCTGCGGGAGGTTCCATCGCCGGCATCGGCTGGGCCGGGGCGGCGGCCACCGGAGGCGGCGCCGGCGGCGGAGGCGCGGCCTGGGGAAGCGGCGCAGCCTTGAACTCGGCCCGTCGCCGGACCTGGGCACCGCCGAGGGCGCCGTCCCTGCCGAACAGGTGGCCCGTGTCTCCCGGGGGCGGCTGGACGGCCAGGGCCTGGGCCCAGTCGAAGCGTCGCCAGCCCCGGGTCCCCATCAGGTGGTCCATCGCCTGGGCCGAGTCCGCCTCGGTGAGGTCGAAGTACCAGTTGGGCTCGTGGACCTCGTCAGCCAGCTCCCGCTCCAGGAAGAGCTGGGACAGCAGGTGGCCGCGCTTGTCGTCGGCGTAGGACAGCACGGTGTCGTCGGCCACCGAGAGACCGAGCCTCGCCGACACGGGCTCCCCCCTCGGGTCCCGGGTGACGACCTGGAGGATGACCTGCTCCCGCGGGCCGTAGCGGTCCTTGTCGGGGGTGATCTCGACGCTCAGCGACTGGCGGCGGTTGCGGTAGACGAGGCGCTCGGCCAGGGGTGTGCGGCCGTCGAACACGGTCACACGGGCGATGCCCTGGGCCCGATCCACGGCGGGATCCCCGTGCTCCAGGTAGACCAAGGCGGGTTCACCGGCGGACACGGACACGCTGGCCCCTTCGATGAGCTGCCCCCGCAGCATCGCCTGCACGCTCACCGTGCGATCCTCCGAGCAGGCCACGGCGACGCGGATCGGCGCCAGCTCGCCGTCGAGGTCGTCGTAGCTGCGCAGGGTGCAGCCCTCGCGCACGGCGGCGGGCACGTCGAAGGTCGAGGCCACGCCGACGGGCCTGGTGATCTCGGCCCGGTAGGCCCGTCCGGGCTCCGGCGTGAGCTCGAAGCGGCCGCGTCCGTCGCGCACGCTGGCGAAGGTGGTGACCACCTCGCCGCGGTCGTCCACGATGCGCCCCTCCACGTCGGCCGGCTTGCCCAGGGGGTTGGTGGCTTCGAAGTAGACCCGGGACGGGAGCCCGCGCACGAGGTCGCCACCCTCGGGGAAGAGCTGCATCTCGAGCTTGTTGACGATGATCGGGACCCGCTTGCTGATGCTCTCGGTGATGCCGCCGTCCTCGACGAGGATCGTCAGCAGGGCGTCCCCGACGTCGATCAGCTCCGGCAGCTCGAAGCGCACGAGCCCCTCGCCGCTGGAATTGGTCCGGAAGCGCACCGGCTCCAGGTCGACCCCGTCGAGGTGGATGCGGGCCGTGAGCTCCAGGTCCGCCAGCGGATCGCCGCCCGCCCGCTCGACCTCCACGGTGGCCTTGACCGTGTCGCCGGGCCCGTAGGCCTTGCGCACGAACTCCAGCTTCTTCTTGATGCGCGGTGGCTCGTAGCGGTTCACGATCACCGGGCGCTCGGCCAGGGTCTCGTCCCCGCGCACGACCCGGACCAGGTAGCGGCCGCCGGGGGCCTCGGTGGGGATGTCGAAGGCGTTGTGGGCGAGGCCGTCCGGGGACTGGAGCCGCAGCTTCAGGGTGGTGGCGCCCTTGGGGTTCACCAGCAGGACGGTGGTCGCCTGGAGTCCGCCCTCGCCCGAGAGGTCTCGATCGCGCAGGTCCAGGGCCCGGAACCAGAGGGTCTCACCGGGCCGGTACAGGGGCTTGTCCACCTGGAGGCCCACTCTGCGTCCGGGGGCCCGCTCGAAGGCGGCCTCCAGCTCGTCCTGGAAGACCTTGAAGGTGTCGTCGGTGTTCACCCGCTCCGAAGCCGCCGGTGCTGCTGCGGCGACGTGGGCCGGGACCGGGCCCTCCCCGCTCGTGGCGGGAGCCTCCTGGGTCGGACCGACGGGCCCAGCGTCGTCGAGCTCATAGGGGTCGTGCCGCAGGCCACAGGCGCTGCCCACGAGACAGGCGGTGGCGAGGAGCACGGGGAGGCGGACGGAGGACGGTGTGCGGTGCATGGACGAACCTGTGGTGCGACTTCGCAGCTTCAACGAGGTGGCCAGCGCGAGCTTACAGCGAGACCCTCAGCCGAGCTCGACCACCGTGGAGGCGTCTCCGCCCCGCTCGTTCTCGGGGGGCCGCTGGCGCGGAGCTGTCGGCCTCAGAGATCCGCCGGAAACACCAGCACCGCCGCACCGTCTCGGCCGGTCGTGCCCATCGCCTGGGGAGCCCCGATCAACAGCTCCGGGTAGCCGTTGCCGTCCAGGTCTCCCACCCCCGTGAGGGCCCTGCCCGCCTCCGCGCCGCTGTCGCTCGCCGCCAGCTCCCAGGTGGCGCAGGTCGCCGACATGTGGCCCTCCAGGGGTGCCAGGAACACGAAGGTGGAGCCCCCGGCGCCCGCAACAGGGGCGCCGATCGCCACGTCGTCCCGGCCGCTGCCGTCCAGATCGCCGACGATGGAGACAGCGGATCCAAAGACCGCGTTGGTGTCGGGTCCGTCGATCCGCACGATGGCCGTGTCCAGGTCGACGTCGCTCTCGAAGGGACCCATGACCAGGTAGGCGAGCCCGGACCGGTAGCCGTCCGCCGAGGCGCGAGGGGCCCCCACCACGAGGTCCCGGTAGCCGTCGCCGTCCACGTCGCCGCCACCGGCGACGGCGGAGCCAGCCTTGTCGCCCGCGGTCTCTCCCGTGATGGTGATCGCGACGGAGCCGAAGGGGTGCGCCCCCACCGTGCCGCCTGGGACCACGTAGACCGCTCCGGTCGTCTGGCCGTCCGTGTCGGCGTGTCCCGGTGCACCGACCGCCAGCTCTGTGAGGCCGTCACCGTCGGTGTCCCCCAGGGCCGCGATGACGTAGCCGGCCTGGTCACCCTCGGCGCCCCTCAGGCGGGTCGACGCCTCCGAGAGGTCCATGGCCCCGCCGAGCTGCGGCTCCGCCAGGTAGACCATGCCCGCGTCGGTTCCCCCGGTCTCCTCACCGGGGGCCCCCACGGCCAGGGTGTCGATGCCGGAGAAGAAGCGACCCGCAGCCGCCACGCTCGACCCGGCTTCGTCCCCGGGACTGCTGCCTTCGAGGGCCATCGCCGGGAGCTGGGTGGTGATGGATTGCGTGAACGGGCCCCTCATCACGTAGGCGGCCCCCCGGCCGTCGCTCGCACCGGGGGAGCCGATCAGGAGGTCCGGGTAGCCGCTGCCGTCGATGTCTCCCAAGGCCGCCACGGAGGTCCCTGCCGCCGCTCCGGACTCGTGCCCCTTCACCGCGATGGCCGCCTCTCCCAGGGCGACTTCGTGCTCGTCGATCTCGGCGCTGATGAGGAAGACCGCTCCTGCGAACACGGTCGAGCCGGAGCTGGCGCCCCGCGCACCGATCACCAGGTCGAGCACGCCGTCCCGGTCCAGGTCTTCGCTCACGTCCAGCGCCCAACCCGCCCCGTCTCCGGCGGTCTCGCCGAGGAACAGCACGGCCCCGGTCTCCAGGGCGAGCTGGGAACGCTCGGCGTCCTCGGTGTCGCAGTCTTCGTCGATCCCGTTGCCGCAGACCTCGTGGGCCCCGGGGTGGATCGTGGCGTCGGTGTCGTCGCAGTCCCCCGTCACCGACACCGTCTCACCGGGCTGGGTGCAGGCCACCACGTGGTCCGACGCCCCTTGTCCGTCACCGTCCTTGTCCTCGTACCAGGAGGGCTGGTCGGTCACGTCGGCGTCTTGGTCGTCTGTCGCGCCGTCGCAGTCGTTGTCTTTCTCGTCGCAGACCTCGACCGCGTCCGGATGGGTGGTGTCGTCGTTGTCGGCGCAGTCGCCGCCCATGTCGACGTGGTCCGGAGGCGCCGCGCACGACTCCACTGCGGAGCTGTCGCCGCCGAAGCCGTCGTCGTCGCCGTCGACGTACCAGGTGGTGGCCGTCGCCCGGTCGAGGTCCGGGTCGTCGTCGTCGCTGGCCTCGTCGCCGTCGTTGTCCACGCCGGGGGCGATCGCGGCCGCGGCGGGGGTGGTCGTGGTCGGGGTCGTGGTCGTCGATGGCCTCGTCGCAGTCGTTGGCCACGCCGTCGCAGATCTCGACGGCGGCGGCGTTGATCTTCGGATCGCTGTCGTCGCAGTCCTCGGCCGCGGGCCAGCCGTCCCTGTCGGCGTCGCCCAGGCTCTGTCGCTTCTCGAGGTCGGCGGAGTCGAGCCAGAGACAGGCCATCCAGGTCAGGAGCAGCAAGGGAACCTCAGCGCTGGGCCAGCGAGCGACTCGCCTCGCTGACCTCGACGTGCGCCCGCGCCGACGGCTCCAACACGGGCTCCACCAGCCCCACCTCTCCCATCCACTCCACGAGCGGCCGAGCGTGGGAGTGCCCGTGCGCGTGGTGGTGCCCGAAGAGCCGGAACAGCCCCCCGAGAGCCCGGTGGACCGGCGGCCCGCTCCCGGGCTCGAAGTCGAAGATCACCACCCGACCCCCCGGCACCAGCACGCGCCGGATCTCGCGCAGTGAGGCCTCCAACACGTCGTCTGGGAGGTGGTGGTAGACCAGCGTGCTCACCACCCGATCGAAGGACGCCTCCTCGAACGGCAGCTCCCCCGCCGAGGCCACCTGGAAGTCCACCTCCAGCCCCGCCTTGGCAGCCTTCGACGCCGCCAGCGCGACCATCTCCTCGGCGGCGTCGATGCCGCAGACCCGCCCCTCGGCACCCACCACCTCGGCGATGTCCAGCGCCAGCCGGCCAGGTCCACAGCCGACGTCGAGCACCCGGTGACCCGGCTCGATGCCCGCCCGCTCGATCACCTCCTCCCGGAACCGACCCCCGCGTCCCAGGGACAGGAGCGTGACCATCAGGTCGTAGCGCCGCGCCCAGTGGATGGTGTGGCTGTGGCTCTCGTGCTCTCCCATGTCCCGCTCCGGGCCCGATGTATCGCGACGGGCTCTTCGACGCTGGCGTGTCGCGGGGTCCCGGGTCGATGCCGTTCACCCTCCCAGGGGCTCCGTTCAACGGCTCTGGAGGGGGGAGAGGAGTGAGGTCGGGTCGAGAGGTGGTCTCGAATCGGCTGTCCTCGACGCGCTGCACCTGGTGGCGCTCGGAGCGCTGGGGAGCCGAGGTGCCGCTGACCTTCAACACCCGGCCCTCCACCAGGCTGTCCCTCCAGGGCTCACCAGGGGTCCTCGCACCTCCCGATCCCCCCGATCTCGGGAAGTACGGATCCGACCACGGCGCAAGATCCCTTTCGCCGGGTGCTGGGTTCCTTTCCCTCGACGGTCGATAGAGATCCTGCTCGATTCGCCAGGGAGGCCGATCGACACCTGTGTTTGGGCACTGGCACACGTCCTGCACGCTGCCTCGGACATGCCTGTTCACACCGAGCCCGCTGCGACGTTGGAGCGCCGGGAGTTCAAGTACCTCGTCCCTCCGGACAGGATCCCGGCCCTGCGCGGCGCCCTCGCCCGGGTCGGACACCTGGACCGGCACGCCGGCCCCGACGGCTCCTACACGATCCGCACGCTGTACCTGGACACCCCCCACCTCGCGCTCTACTGGGCCAATGAGCGGGAGGCCCCGGAGCGCTTCAAGGCCCGGATCCGCTGCTACCCCGGGGCGACGGGTGCCCTGAGGCCCTTCTTCGAGATCAAGCGACGCACCCTCGACGTCATTCGCAAGACCCGCTTCGCCTCGCCCAGCTCCTGGGCCGCTCTGCCCCTGGAGGACACCCTCGGACTCCAGGTCCAGGACCCCCAGTGGGAGAGGTTCTCGTCGCTGGTCCACACCTACGGGCTCCAGCCCAAGGTACTGGTCGAGTACCGGCGAGAGGCCTGGATGAGCGAGCTGGACGACTACGCCCGGGTGAGCATCGACGGGTCGATCCGCTACCAGCCCGTCGAACACTGGAACCTGGAGACCTGGGCCGGCGCCTGGACCCACATCGACCACGTCGCCGTCACCCAGACGCGTTGTCCGGTCGCGGTGGTGGAGCTCAAGTTCGCCGATGCCCCGCCCAGGTGGATGGTGGACCTGGTCCACTGGCTGGAGCTGATCCGGCACGCCTTCTCGAAGTACTGCTACTCGGTCGACGACTGGCTGGCCGGCCCTGGACTGCGGCTACGTGGCCGCAGGGCGGCGAGCTGATGGAGGCGCTCGAGACCCTCGCCGGTGCGGGCCCGGTGGGCTTCGGGCGGGCCATGAGCGCCCTGGTCCTGGCCTTTGCCCTGTCCCAGGCCATCGCCTTGGCCTACATGCGGACCTTCAGCGGCCTGTCCTACTCCCGGACCTTCGTCCAGGGCGTGGCGCTGGGGTCCATCGTGACCTGCTCGCTGATGCTGGCCATCGGCGACTCCCTGGCCGCGGGCATCGGCCTGGCCGGAGGCATGTCCATCGTGCGCTTCCGGACCAGGATGCGGGACCCCCGGGACATGGTCTTCATCTTCGCCTCCCTCGGCCTCGGCGTGGTCTGCGGGCTGGGAGCCTTCGCCGGGGCGGTCGCCACCACCCTGGTCTTCGTGCTGGCGGCCTGGCTCCTGAACCTGACCTCCTACGGCGTCCAGCAGCGCTACGACGGGCTGGTGCGCTTCACCGCACCGACCAAGGGTCCGGGAGCCGAGGCCATCGCCACGGCGCTCCGCCGCCACACGGCACACCACGCCCTGGTGACCCTCAGGGAGGTCTCACAGTCGGACGAGCTGGAGCACGCCTACCAGGTCCGGGTCCCTGATCCGAGGGCTCGCATCGCCCTGGTCTCGGCCCTGGAGTCGGTCCGCGGGCTCCATGGCATCACGCTGCACATGCAGGAACCCACCCTGGAGCTCTGAGTGGCGCTGTCCTGGTCAACCGTCGAGGCCCTCCGTCGGATCGGCCCCTCCTTGCTGCTGGGGACGAGCCTCCTCGCAGCGACTGGACTGGTCATCGGCCAGCCGGGGACCGGCGAGGTCGGCTACGCCGTCATCGAGCCCATGTACCTGGGGCCGCTGGTGCGAAGCCGGATCGCCGAAGTCCTGGTCGTGGTGGGGGCCGAAGTCGAGGCTGGGCAGGTCCTGGTCCAGCTCGACACCTCGGACCTCGAGGCCGAGCGCAGGGTCCTCGAGGCCCGCATCCAGGAGGCCGAGGCGGAGCTGACCCTGGCCACCGCGTCGGACCAGGGGGCCCAGTCGGCCAGCAGCGTCTCCGCACGGAGCAGGCGGCCTATGCGGTCGCGGAAGCGCGAGCGGCGGGGGAGCGGCGGGCTCAGCTCGCCGAGAGGATGGCCCTCTACCGCGCGGAGGCCGAGCGACTCCAGGAGATGCTGGCCGAGGTCCCCCGGCCCGGCGATCCGGCCCTCGCCATCCGGGCGCTCACCGATGCCGTGGCTCACGCGCGATCGGACGAGGCCAGCCGGCGGGCGGCGGAGCATTGGCTCGGGCCCTTGCCCCGGCGGCTGGACATCCTCGACGCCGCCATCGCCTCGACCGCGACGCTCCACGACCCCGGGTTGCGACGCAGCGTGCTCCTGGATGTCGTGGAGCAGGCCGATGGCGTCGCCCTGGTCGCGGCCTACGACGCCATCTTCGCCGAGCGGGATGCGGACCGGCTGCGACGACGCGCCGCAGCTCTGCGTCACCGGGGTGCCAGCCAGTCCACACCGGTCGAGGACGAGGTCCAGGCGCTGCGGCTCGAGCAACAAGCCGAGCTGGCGGAGCTGGAAGCCAGCGCGGCCAGGTCCGCCCGCAACCGGGCGCGCGAGGCCCAGGTCCGCGCACTCCGACTTCTCCAGGAGACACCATGATCCTGACGTGCCTTCTCGCCGCGACCCATGCGGACAGCAGCTTGGAGCTGGACATGCTGGTCGGCGGCCGCACCGCACCGGAGGCGGCGATCCAGCTTCCGCGGGAGTGGGAGAACGAGCTGGACCCCACCGTCGTGCCAGCGCTCATCGGACGGTGGCGGTGGTCGGACTCGAGAGGCCTGTGGGCGGCGGTCCGCGGAGCGACCTGGATGTCCATCCCCGAGGAGGACGCCAACCTGGTCGAGCTGGGCCCCCGGCTCGGGTGGGGGCTCGACGCGGACAGGTGGGCCTTCGAGATCGCCGCCGGCTACGACCTGCAGGGGTTCGTCTTCCTCCCGGAGGCGAGCAATGGCCGCGCCGAGGCCTGGTCCGAGCTGAGCATTCCCCTGGGCCGCCAGGAGCTGGCCTTGGAGTTGACGGCGCTCCACCGGCACTACCCGCTCCAGCCGAGCTGGGGCTTCGGCACCATCGAGCCCGGACTGGCGTGGCGTGGCCCACTCGCGGGCAACCTGCGGGGCACGCTCCAGGTGTCGGCCCAGGCCAACCAGGGCTGGGTGATCGACACGGCTGGAGAGGCCGTGCGAGCGACGGGGGGCCAGCTCGAGGCGCGGCTGGAGCTGGGCTACACGGGGGGGACCTGGGAGCTGAGGGCCAGCTATCGGCCCATCTTCGCCTTCGGGGGGCTGCCGGACGAGGGGGACCGCCCCCAGTTCACCCCGATGGGCGAGTACACCGACGATGCCGACGCCCTCTCGGGGGGTGGCTTCGTCCAGCACCGGGCGAGCCTCGATGCCCACGTCGTCCTGGAGGAGTGGACCCTGCGGGCCCGCGCCATGGGGCGCCTGCGCTCCAGCGAGCTGGCGGGCTCCCAGACCCTGGCGCGGACCCTCCACGGGTCCATCGCGGCCGAGCGCCCGGTGCGTCCGGGGTTGACCCTGGTGGGTGAGGTCGGCGCGAGCGGTGTCGAGCTCGCGGATGGCTCCTCCTACCTGGACCTCTCCGGCTGGGTCGGTGTGCGGGTGGCTCGGGTGGACTGACCCTCCTCGACGTCGCGCGTCGCGGAACGACCCGACTCCCGCGGCGGGAGGGTCCGAGCTCACCCTCCTAGGCCGCCGTTCGAGGTACGGAGGCCAGACGGGGTGGCTTCGAACCGGAGTCTCGTCAGTCCCCCTCCCCGAAGTCCTCGATGGGGACGGAGTCCGGGCATCCCGCGACCCCCGTCGTCGAAGATCCCTTCGCCGGGCGAGGCGGGACCGGGCCAGCGCCAGCCCACGGCCTGGTCTTCAGCCCAGCTCGACCACCGTGAAGGCGTCTCCGCCCTGCTCGTTCTCGGCCGGTCGCCAGGCCCGGGCCGCCGGGCAGCGGGGCAGCCAGCGGCGCAGGCCGTCCTTGAGCACGCCGGTCCCGTGGCCGTGCAGCAGGAAGCCCACGTCGTGGCCCTCCAGCAGCAGCCGGTCCAGGAAGCGGTCGGCGACTTCGATGGCCTCCTGGAGCCGGTGTCCGCGCAGGTCCAGGGTGTTGCTGTCCATGCGCACGCCCATCCGCTCCCGCTCGACGGGCTTCGGCCTGCGAGGCTTGGGGCGCCGGCCCTTCTTGACACCCTTGCCCCTCGGCTTGCCCGGGGCCTTGCGCAGGTCGGCCAGCGGCACCCGGGTGCGCACCGCGCCGGCCTGGATCTCCACCTTGCCCCCCTTGGGCGGCGAGAGCACCCGGGCCCGACCGCCACCGAGCGACAGCACGACCACCTCCTCGCCGACCTCCAGGGTCCGCGGCGGCGGAGTCGTGGGCACCGGACGCGGCGCCTCTGCCGGTCGGACCTCCTCCTGGACCTGGCGGATCTCGTCCAGCACCCGGCCCGCGGACCGCAGGTCGGGGTCGCGCTGCAGCGCCTTGATGAGCTTCTTGACCCGGTCCTCGGCCTCGCGGAGACGCGCCAGGGCCTTGCGGGCCTGCTTCTCCTCCAGCTCCTGGGCCCGCCTGGCGATGTGGTCCTCGCGGGCGGCCAGCGTGCGCTCCTTGGACGCCAGCACGGCCCGCTCCTCGTCCAGCGCGAGCTCCACCTCGCGGGCGTGTCCGCGCTGCTCCTCGAGGGCGTCCAGGGCCTCGGCCAGAGCCCGCTCGGCCTCGGGCATGACCTCCCGGGCCCGGTCCAGCACGGCGGTGTCGAGCCCCAGGCCCTCGGCGACGCTGAAGGCGTGGGAGCGCCCGGTCACCCCCGTGACCAGGCGGAAGGTCGGTCGACCCTCGGCGTACTGGACCGCTGCGCTGGCGAAGCGGGGATCGACGGCCCCGAGGGCCTTGAGCGGTCCGTAGTGGGTGGTGGTGGCCACCCGGGCGCCGCGATCCACCAGGCCCTCCAGCACCGCCTGGGCCAGCGCCGTGCCCTGGGCGGGGTCCGTGCCGACGGCGATCTCGTCGAGCAGGACCAGGGCCCCCGGCCCCGCCCGCTCCAGCACGCCCATCAGGGCCTTGAGGTGGCCGGAGAACGTCGACAGGCCCTCCTCGACCGCCTGGGCGTCGCCGATGTCGGCCAGCACCGGCGAGAAGAGGTCGACCCGGGAGCCCTCGTTGGCCGGCACGGGGATGCCGGCCCGGCACAGCAGGGCCGCCAGGCCCAGGCACTTCAGGGCGACCGTCTTGCCGCCGGTGTTGGGCCCGCTCATCACCAGGCCGCGCCTCTCCCCGTCGAGGTGGAGGTCGTTGGCGACCACGTCCACACCCTGGAGCACCAGCACCGGGTGGCGCACGGCGACGAGGTGGAGCACGCCCTGGCTGCCGACCTCCGGCACGCGGCCCCGCAGGGCCTCACCCAGACCGGCCCGGGCGCAGGCGAGGTCGACCTCGACCGCCGCCACCAGGGCCTGCTCGATCGGCTCGATGTGGCCGGCGACCTCTCGCGAGAGGCGGGCCAGGATCCGGGCCACGGTCCGGCGCAGCTCGGCGTCGGCCATGGCGAGGTCGTTGTTCAGCTCCACCACCTGGGCCGGCTCGATGAAGACCGTGTCGCCGGAGCGCGAGGTGTCGTGCACGATGCCGATGCCGGTGCGTCGGGCCTGGGCCCGGATCGGCAGCACGTAGCGGTCCTGGCGCTGGGTGACGAAGCGGTCCTGGAGCACCTCGGACAGGGTCTCGCCCTTCACCAGCTCGTCGAGGGTGCGCCGGATGCCGGCGTGCAGGCCGCGGATGCGTCGTCGCAGGTCCGCCAGCTCAGGGTACTCGGTCTCGGACAGCTCGCCCGCGGCGTCGAAGCTGCGCACCAGGCGGGCCGTCAGCTCCGGGTCGAGCCGGAGGTCGTCGGTGAGGGTGATCAGGGTCGGGCAGGCGTCGCGGCGGTCCTCCAGGTGGTGGGCGAGGCTCTCCAGGGCCTGGAGTGACCGACCGATGACCAGCAGCTCCGGCCCCTCCAGCACGGCGCCGCGTCCGAGCTGCTCCAGCAGGGGTGCGATGTCCGCGACGCCGCCCACCGGCACGCGCTCCCCCTCGATCTCCAGGGCCTGCAGCTCGGTGACGCAGGCATAGCGGCGCAGGACCTCGTCGCGGTCCTCGGCGAAGGACACCGCCTGCGCCGCCCGAGCGCCTCGCAGGGTGCGGGCGTGGGTCGCCAGCGCGGCCTGGAGCACGGGCCAGTCGAGGGCGGTGAGGGTGCCGGGGTCGGGGAGGGGCATGGAGGGCTAGGAGGGTGTTGGGCATTGTGGACCGAGCATGGCGCCGCGACGTGGTTTCAGGCACTTCCGCTCCTCAGTCGGGTGCTACACATTCCAAGGGCGACCCCGGGCCGACAGGGGCGGAAGGGGTCCGCGCAACGGCTTGCCATTCGTGCCGAGGTCATCTATTGCCCCGGTGGGCACCGAGGGGCGGGCACGGAGCTTCTCCAGCGTTTGTCGTGGTCAGGCCGCCTCGAGCACCAGGGTGATGCCCTGGCCGCCGCCGATGCACATGGTGACCACGCCGTACCTCTGCTCCGTGCGGCGCAGGGCATAGGCGCAGGTCAGCGTCAAGATGGCGCCGGTGGCTCCGAGGGGGTGACCCAGGGCGATGGCGCCCCCGCTGGGGTTCACCCGCTCGGGATCGATGCCCATCTCGGCGAAGTCGCGCACCACCGCCAGGGACTGGGGGGCGAAGGCCTCGTTGAGCTCGACGATGGCGACCTGGTCGCCGGTGATGCCGGCGCGGTCCAGGGCGATGCGGGTCGAGGGCACGGGTCCCCAGCCCATGATCCGGGGGTCACAGCCGGCCACGCCCATGCCGATGACGCGGGCCAGGGGCTTGCAGCCGTGGGCCTGGGCGTCGCTCTCCTTGCCGATGACCATCGCGGCAGCGCCGTCGACCACCGCGCTGGCGTTGCCCGCCGTGATGATGCCTCCGGCCTCGAAGGCCGCCCGCAGGCGGGCCATCTTGGCCAGGCTGATCCGGTCCATGATGTGGGTGTCGTGCACGACCTCGACCGGCGGGCGAGCACCGTCGACCACCACGGACACCGGGGCGGTCTCCTCGGCGAAGTGGCCACCGTCCCGAGCCGCCTTGGCCCGGGCGTGGGAGCGGACGCCGAATTCATCGGCCTGCTCGCGGGTGATGCCATAGCGACGGCCCAGCTCCTCGGCGGTGTTGGCCATCGCCATCTCCGCGGACGGGTCGTAGAGGCTCATCAGCAGCATGTCCTGGAGGTGTGAGCCCGAAGGCAGCTGCCGCACGTCGACCGGGCCGTACTTCTGCACGCCGGCCCCCACCTTGCGACCCCGGTAGTTGTACAGGGCGAAGGGGTACTGCATGCTCTCCGCACCGCCGACGACGGTGAACGGTCGGGCCTCGTCGTGGCGGACGCCCGCCAGCATCATCTCCGAGCCGACCGCGAGGGCCTCGGCGCCGCTGCCGCAGATGCGGGCCACGGTCAGCGCAGGCACGTCGTTGCCCAGCCCGCCGCGCCAGCGCATGCCCTGGGCCCCGTAGATGGAGTCCCGGTGGCTGTGCTGGGCCATGCCCATCACCACGTGGCCCACCAGGCTGGAGTCGACCTCGGTGTTCTCCAGGGTGGCCTCGATGGCCAGGCCGCCGAGCTGGGTGGTGGTGAAGCGGGAGAAGAGGCCCGGCTCCTTGTTGTTGATGAGGATGTCCGCTCGGGGGGTCCGGCGGCCACCGTCCAGGATGACGATCGTGTTGTCGTTGGCCATGGTGGGTTCCCTCTACTCGTGCAGGAAGGCCGCCGGGACCCGGGGACCGTTCTGGATGAAGTTGCTCATGCCGATGTTGTAGTCCTTGGTCTGCTTGCAGCGACCAAAGCCCGCCGCCTCGACCGCAAGCCCCTCCTCGAGGGGGAGGGCGAGACCGGTGCGCACCACGTCGACCAGGATGGCGTCGATGGTCAGGGAGTGGTGACCGAGGTCGACGGTCGGCAGCTCGTCCGGCAGGTCCATCGGTGCCGGGTCCACCCCGGAGAGGGGGGCGTCGCCGGCCAG
The DNA here is from genome assembly GCA_964501915.1 of uncultured Enterobacterales bacterium. Taxonomy (GTDB): domain Bacteria; phylum Myxococcota_A; class UBA796; order UBA796; family CAJQPC01; genus CAYFPX01. The sequence continues at coordinate 2,435 of CAZCVP010000174.1, read as the reverse complement.
GTGCTTGCGGACCAGGTGCTTGGCCGCACCGACCACGTCGGCTGTGGGCTCACCCGTGGCCCAGCCCCAGGCACAGGCCTGCTTGGCGAAGATCGGACGACCGGTGCGCAGCAGCTCCAGCGCACGCTCCAGGCCGATGAGGCGGGGGAGCCTCTGGGTGCCGCCGTAGCCGGGGATGATGCCCAGGTTGACCTCGGGCTGGCCGAGCATCGTCTTGGGACCGACCACCCGCGCCGAGCAGGCCATCGAGAGCTCGGCGCCACCGCCGAGCACGGGGCCGTCGAGCGCCGCCACGACCGGCTTGCCCAACCGAGCCAGGCGGTTCAGCTTGGGGTGGGCCTCCAGGCAGAGGGTCTCGCACTCCTCGGGGGTCTTCAGGGCGGCGAGCTCACCGATGTCGGCGCCGGCGAGGGCCCCGTTGGAGCTGGTGAGCACGATGCCCGCCACCGAGTCGTCGTCGGCGAGCGCGTCGAAGGCGGTGGCCAGCTCGGTGAGGGTCTGCTTGGACAGGGCGTTCATCACCTCGGGCCGGTTGATGGTCACCACGGCGAGGTCGTCGTCCCGCTCCACCGTGACGTTGCGCAGGAAGCGGACCGGCTTGCCCTCGGCGATGCTCAGCGGCACCTCGAAGCCCGGGTGGGCGTCGGCGTAGGCGATGCAGAGCTCCCGCACCGTGGCCATGCCGATGTCCTCGGCCAGGTCCAGCAGGCCCTTGGAGAAGCCCAGGGCCATCCGGGTCATCCAGTTCATGGCGGCCGGCTCGCAGATGCCCTGGTCGACCACGAAGTAGGTCCGGGCGAGGACCACGGCCAGGATGCGGTCACGGACGATCTTGGCGGTGGCCTCGTCGTAGCTGCTGTCGCCAGGGTTCTTGCGGTCGTGCCAGCGGTCGGTGCCCTTCTCGATCAAGAGCGCCGGGGGGGCGAACCACGGGGTGCCCGTGGGCGCTCCCTGCATCAGCTCCTGGCAGTGGACCACGAGCTGGTTGCCCTGGGTGAGGTCCATCACGTTCAGCGGACCGCCGCCGCCGATGGCGTCGTTGACGATCCGGTCGACCTGGGCCGGGGTGGCGATGCCCTCTTCGACCAGCCTCACGGCCTCGCAGATGTAGTTGCAGAAGACGTCGTCTGCGGCGAAGCACTCCACGTCGGAGGTGACGATGGGCACCTTGCCCAGCTTCTTCATGGTGGCGATCATCTGCTCGCCGAGGGCCGCGTCGTCGGAGAGCACGATCTCGATCGGCAGGGTGCGCCAGGCCGGGAAGAAGGGGTGGTTGACGAAGCAGCGGTCGGGGTGCTGAGCCTCAGAGGCGATCTGGGCGCGCGGGATGCCGGAGGTCGCAAAGCCGATCAGGCAGTCGGCGCGGACGATCTCCTCGAGGTTGGCGAGGATGACCTTCTTGATCGGCAGGTGCTCGGTGGCCGCCTCGAGCACGTAGTCGCAGTCCTCGAAGTCGCTCAGCTCCAGCGTAGGGATCAGGGCCTGCTCGACGGCCTTGGCCGCCTTGGCGCTGATCTTGCCGCGGGACAGGCCCTTCTGGACGTAGCCCATGATGCGCTGGGTGCCCGCTTCGAGGGCCTCCTGCTTGATGTCATGGAGGTAGACCTTGCTGCCCGGTTCTCCAGCGATGGCGGAGACAAAGCCATAGGCCAGGTCGGGCCCGATGGCTCCCGAGCCGATTACGCCGACAATCATCGTGATCTCCTGTCAGGGTGGGCGTGCTGCAGTCAGTCGCCTGCATCGCCTGTCCGGGGAACCCGGAGATGACGCGCGGAGGCGAGGCCCCCGGGCGCACGCGTGGCCGAGGACGGCTGTTCCCTATCCGGCCACGAGGTGGTCCGATCCTGACCTGGCCTTGCGTTTGGACCGACGGTGCCACCTGCCGGTCACGAGGCCGGCGTTCTCCGCGGCTCCAGGCCGGGCTGGGGCCCGGTGCGCCGCTGTCAGAACATCGACGCCGAGAACTCGAAGGCCGGGACCGTGCAGGTCTGACCTCCGGGGACGATCGTGCTCTCGTAGGTCTTGGGGTCGACGGTGACCTCCTTGAACACCAGGTCGCTCACGCTGCCGGTGAAGTCCCGGCTCAGCTCGGTGATCTCGAGGGCGCCCGACTGCACGAGGTAGGTGGTCCCGCACTCGCCGGCCGCGCAGTCGCTGTAGCCCAGCATGCAGGTGTGGCAGGCACTGTAGTTCTCGCCCGTGAAGGTCCAGGTGCTGGGACCCATGGTGGCTCCGAGGTAGCCGTAGACCTCGATGGTGACGCCGAGGGACGCGGTCACGTCGGAGGCCTGGTAGAAGGCCCAGTCGTCGGTGGCGAAGTAGTCGTAGACCTGCAGCGCGGGCGCGAAGCCGTCGAGGACGCAGGCGTCGGTGTCGGTGTCGGTGTCGGTGTCGGCGTCGGCGTCGGCGTCGGCGTCGGCGTCGGCGTCGGCGTC
>CAZCVP010000173.1:15681-18243 GCA_964501915.1 uncultured Enterobacterales bacterium | reverse complement strand
CATCTGGTGGGTCAGCTCGGCGGCGCGCCGGGCCGTGGTCTCCACCCGCTCCAGGGGCTCGCGAGCGCTGGAGGTGGGGGAGAGCTCGAGCATGGCGAGGCTGGCGTTGCCCATGACGCCCACGAGGAGGTTGTTGAAGTCGTGGGCGATGCCCCCGGGGAGCACGCGGAGGCGCTGGAGCTGCGGGGTGGGGTGGAGCGGCGCGGCGACGCGACGCTGCCGCGCCACCAGGGCCCTCTGCTCGGTGACGTCGTGGGTCAACACCCCCACCAACCCCTCTCCCAGAGGACCGGCCCGGACGGACCAGGTCCGCCCCAGGCGCTCGATCTCCGGCAGGGCCTCGGAGGAGCCGCGATCGAGGACCGCCCTGAGGTGGGTCCCGTGGTCGGCTTCCAGCAGCTCCGGCGCCGCGACGGCCAGGTCCAGCCCGGGCTCGGCCCCCCCCGGGAGGAGGGACACCGCGGCGGGGTTGGCCGAGACGAGCCGGCAGGTCTCCTCCTCCACCCGCCACACGATGACCCCCACCTCCAGCTCCCGGAGCAGGTCGGTGTAGAGACGAGCCTCTGCCTCCCGCCGCCGGATACGGTCCACGAGCTGGGCGTTGGCGATGGCCAGGGCAGCCCGCTCGGCGATGGCGGCGAGGTGTTCCTGCTCCGTGGGACCGAAGACGGCCTCCCCGAGGGTGGCGAACAGCGTGATGGTGCCCAGGACCACCCCCCGGACCTCCAGCGGCAGGACCACGAGGTTGTCGATCTCGAGCCGGCGGACGACGTCGTGGTGCCTCGGCTCCACCCGGGCCAGGAGCTGGGCCTCGGTGACACCGGCCAGGACGACCGGCTCGCCCGTCTGGGCCACGCGCCCGTTGAGCCCGGCACCGACTCGGAGGGGCTCCTCCCGGGTGACGATGCGCACGGCCCGTGCCAGCTCTACCACCACGTGGTGCGCCGCCGCGAGCACCAGGACCTCGGGGTCCTCGCCACGGAGGAAGATGACGCAGCCCCCCTCGTAGAGGGCCGAGATCCGCCGGCCCACCGTGTCCAGGATCGCCGACAGGTCCAGCTCGCCGCCGGCCAGGGCGTGGGACAGCTCCGCGAGCTGCCGGAACCGGGCCTCCGGCGAGCAGCCTAGGCCGCGGGGAAGCCCGCTGTCGGATCCTCCAGGCATGGTCCCCCTTCTATGGGGGTACTTGACCGAGATCAACCACGTCGTGGGGCATGGCAGCCGTCGATGTTCGTCGCCGTCGACCTCCAGGTCCACGCCTTCACCGCCATGGACACGGGCTGCGCAGAGGGCCCCCGGACGTCACCGTGGCAGGGCGTACCACCGGTAGGGCGACTCCGGGTGGGACCAGGACCAGGCTGCGTCGAGTTGCTCCAGGGCCGTGCGCCCCTCCCAGACCCGGTAGCCCCGCAACATGTGGCCGGCCTCGATCACCACGCTGAGCAGCACCTTCCAGCGGCCGTCCGTCCCGTGGACCTCCATGAACCGGAGGACGTCGCGGTCCAGGGCGATGTCGGCCACCTGCTCGGCGACCTCGCCGGGCAGGAGCGCGTCCACGAGCTGCCGCTGGACGTCCTGCCCGCGTGCCAGGGCGGCGCGGAGCTGGAGCCGGCGACGGGCCGGCATCCTCATGCCGTGCTGGGTGAAGAGGTCGATGGCCTGGATGCCCTCCATGACGTGGATGGAGGCGATCCGACCCTTCCGCTCGTCGGCCCAGACCATCGCCCCCTCTCCGTGGCGGAACAGTCCCAGGCCCGGCGTGGACTCCCGGGCGTTCACCTCCGACAGCTCGGGAAGGAGACCTCCGCCCAGGTCCTCGAGGGTCCGGCCGAGGGCGCCGTCGAGGCGGCGACGGGATCTGCTGCTGAGGGTGGAGCCGTCGTCGAAGGTGCCCAGGGCGACCCGGCCCGTACCCTGCTCGCGAGCTGACGCGAACGCCTGCATGCGGCGGATGATGCTGCGCACCGACGGCGCGCAGGCCGGGGTCAGGCGAGCCGCCTCCAGGGCACAGTGGCGAGCGAGGTCCAGGTCCTGCAGCGCCTCGTCGACCGCGGTGGGCACGAGGCCGGTCGGCTCTCGGGCGTACCGGGAGACCAGGCTCTCGGCGTGGTCCAGCCACTCCCGGGCGTTGAGGATCCGGGAGACCTGCCCGTCGCCGAAGGGGGAGTCGTAGCACCCGGCCGGGATCCTGAAGGTGCGCTTGACCACCCCCGAGGTCTCCGAGCCCTCGAGGCAGAGGAACTCGTGGATCTCCCGTCGCCCCGTGGGCCGGACCTCGTGCAGGACCGGCACGCAGTCGTGTCGGTCCAGCCAGATCTGGGCCTCGGTGAGGGTGCGCGCGGGGAGGGGCTGGTTGGAGATCACCACCGACGAGTCTGCCCGCTGCGGGTCGTGCTGAGAAGCCGGGGATTCCCCCACCACCCGCTGGAGCCACGCCATGATCACGAGCTGCGACGCAGCCTCGTGGTAGCTCATCCCGTTCGCCAGGAGGATGGCGCCGCTGTAGGAGCGCCGTCGGGTGGGGGTGGGGCCGGGGGGAGGCGGGTCCCTGTCTCGTATCGG
>CAZCVP010000173.1:0-15671 GCA_964501915.1 uncultured Enterobacterales bacterium | reverse complement strand
GGGTTGGGGGGTGGGGGGGGGGGTGGGGGGGGGGGTGGGGGGTGGTGGGGGGGGGGGGGGGGGGGGGGGGGGGGGGGGGGGCGGGCGGGTCCCTGTCTCGTATCGGAGACGGCCGCAGAGATCCTGTTGCCGATCGGAGACAGTCATCCCCGCCAACCCCCTGGAATCCGGTCCGACTGCGGCTGGCACGAACCGTGAATCCCTGTCGGGCGGCACCCACGCCGCCCCCCAAGGAGTCCACCATGTTCACCCTCGCCACCTTCATCCTGACCGCCGCTGCCTACGCCGACGAGGCCGAGGAGACCGAGTTCCCCGCGGAGCTGCCCGGCAGGGAGACCGAGTGGGAGGCCCACCAGGCCCGCACCCAGGCCGAGGCTGACGCCGCAGCCGTCGAGGCCGCCGCCCTCGAGGCCGCCCCCGCGACCGCACCGGCGACCGCCCTCCCCGCCGAGCCCACCACGTCCACCGACGGTCGCCTGGAGCGCATCCAGCCCGATCGCCCCCTGCCCAAGGTCGGCTTCACCCACGGCTTCCGCATCGGCTACGGCTTCGTGAAGCTCGACGGCACCGACGAGGACCCGCTGCAGAGCAGCCACCTCTTCACGGTCGGCTACGAGGTGCAGCAGCGCATCATCGGCGGTGGCTGGCTCAACGTGCTGATGGTCGAGAACATCATGGTCTCGGGGATCAACCAGTCCAAGTTCATCCCCACCGCGAACCTGCTGCTGGGCTTCGAGTTCAAGGACCAGCTCCAGGTCGGTGCGGGCATGAACCTGAGCCCCTTCTCCGCCACCGAGGACATCGTCCACATGGTCATGGGTGTGGGCTACACGCCCCAGGTCGGCAGCTTCAACGTGCCGGTACACGCCAGCTTCATCCCCGACGTCGACGGCAACTGGCGAGCCCAGCTCACCACCGGCGTGAACTGGTAGTCCGATGCTGCTGCTGACCCTCACCCAGCTCTGCAGTTCCCCGGCGGCAGCCAGCGAGCCGCCGTCGGAGGCCCCCGACCGGGTCCAGGTCGACATGCGCAAGGGCGTGCGGCTCGGCTACGCCTACGTCCACATCCAGGACGGCGACGCCCTGCGCTACCCCCACGTCTCGGTGTTCGGCTTCGAGGTCCAGCAGCGCTTCCGTGGCGGGGCCTGGCTCGACTTCATCGCCGTCGAGAACCTGAGCGTCACGGGCATCGAGCAGGGGCTGTTCCGGCCTTCGGTGAACCTGCTGGTGGGCTTCGAGCTCAACAGGCGCTGGCAGCTCGGGGCCGGGGCTCACCTCCAGCCGATGGAGACCGCCGACCAGGCCCTGCGCCTGCAGGTGGTGGTCGGTGGCACCGTGCCGGCCGGCGAGCTCGAAGTGCCGATCCACGTCGGCATCATCCCGGACCCGGACGGCCGGTGGCGGGCCCAGCTCACCACCGGGGTCTTCTTCTGACCAGGACCACTCCTGACCTGGAGGGCTCTCGCGGCCGCAACCCGGACTCCCGCGGAGACGGGAGCCCTCCAGGTCCCGCGAGGTCCACGCCTCGCCCGAACGCCCCTCCTGCCGATCACTTCGGACGCCGGGCACCGGCGCTGATCCGGCCGAGGACCCCCCTCACGCCGTCGGTGCTGGGAAAGCGGAGCTCCTCGTTGAACCACTTCTCGACGCAGCTCGTGACCTCGGTCGGGACGTTGCCGTCCAGCTCACCCGTGGTGCAGGAGCTGCTCAGGCCGTCCGGCCCCACCGGGCAGGTCACGACCCAGCTCCCTTCGTAGCCGCCGTAGGCCGCGATGGCGGCGTCGTCACAGGTGGACAGCGCCTCCTTGAAGTGTGCTCCGGACTCCAACGCACCCAGCATCCTCCGGGCCCCGGAGAGGTTGGTGGCCGAGATGAGCTCCATTCGGGCGTTGATGGTTCCCAGCTTCGGCAGGGAGGCCGTGTCGGTCTTGTCCAGCCTCGGGGCCGGCACGAAGCGGGCCCCTCCTTCGATCCGTACCGGGCCCCGGAAGCAGGGTGCCCACTCCGTGGACTCCAGGTGCTGCGTGGCGAGGTGCCTGTACGCGGCGGTCCGGAGAGCTGGGTGCTCGTGGGCACTGGGCAGGCAGAGGCCGAAGCCGTCGTCTCTGCAGCCCACTTCGAGCTTCGCCGGGGCGGCCTCGGGCGTTCGCCAGTTCCCACCGACCAGCAGCGTCTGGCCTGCCCCCTCGAGGCCACAGAGCTGGCCCTTGCGGGGCGCGCCGTCCCCGCTGGTCTCATAGGTCAGCGCCACGAGCGTCAGCTCGCCGGGGTCGGACGGCAGGGTGTGCTGCACGCACCCCGTCTCTCCCTCGATCTGGTCTGGCGAGAGGAAGGTCTGCGCCGCCAGGGCGCCACACCTGGCTTCGACGGTCGCCACGGGCTCGCTCTCGGCGCACGCCAGGAAGCAAGCGGCGGTCCCGAGTCCGGCGGAGAGCAGGAGAAGCCCATGCCTGGACCGACCGCGGGTCCTGGAGTCTCGGGCCCGGGCGAGGTCCTCGATCTGCAACACGGTCTCCTCCCCAGAGAGCCAGCATCCTCCGCACTCTCCCACACCCGGTGGTCGCCCTGCGCCGGAGCCGTTGAGCCGGGCTGGTGCCTGGAGGGCGGCCCCCTCGGAGTCAGAGCCCCACCGCCAACGATGGGTAGGCCGCCCCCCACGGCTGCGTTGGTGGCCAGGATGAGACGGTGGACCTGCTGGCTGTCCAGCAGCCGCACCACGCCGGGGACCTCCTCGGCGAGCAGCCATCCGGTCAGCGCGAGCATCGCCATGGTGTCGATGCCGATGAAGCCGGCCACGGCGTGTCCAGCCACGAGGTAGGTGTCTCGGCCAGATGACCTGCCCTGTTTGGAAGGCTCAGCCTCGCCAGCGACGTCGCCCTGCCAGTCCTGCCAGGACCGCACACAGGAGCACGAGCCCCCTCTCCTTGCCCTCCAGGGCCGTGCAGCTCGGGTTCGCACCGCTGGTACGGCGCTCCGACTGCGTCAGGCTCTCGAACTCGCTCTCGCAGTTCCCGGACGTCGTTCTCCTCGAGGACCTCGGGCACCGGGATCAGCAGGGCGAACTGGTTCAGGGCCCCCTCGTAGTCGTTGGCGACGGTCAGGGTCGTCGTGTCGCCATCGCGGGCGAGGATCACCCGGCTCGTCCGGCTCACCAGGTCGGCCCCGGGTTCGCCGACGAAGGCTCCGCAGAAGGCGCTGGCCGAGCCGGAGAGACCGACGAGGAGAGAGAGCAGCGTCATGGTGCTCACCTGGAAGGAGGATGCAGGAACAACGGCGGGAACCAGGCGATCGTGCGTCGCCGGCCACAGGCTACCTCACCACCCACCGGGGCGGAGTGCGCCTGGACAGGCCTCCTTGGGATTCGGCCCGATCCCTCCGCCGCCACCCCAGCAGGAGCCCGGCCCACAGCCAGCCGGCCCCGCCTCCGGTGGCCGAGGAGCAGTCGCAGCGCCCGGTCGTGGGCTCGCCGGAGTCCGCGGTTCCGGTGTCGGCGCTGTCCACCCGCTCCCCGGTGTCGACCACCTCCCCCTCCACCAGGGTGATCCGCCGATCCACCGCCAGGTCGTGGAGCACCTCGGACGTGCCACCCGGCCAGGTGACGGTGAGCCGCTCGATCCGCGTGGCCGTGCCCAGGCCGAAGGTCTCCAGGGGCCAGGGGCTCGAGCCATAGGAGGTGCCGCCGGAGACCTCGGAGAGCTGCGTGCCGTCGGCGGTCACGACCTCGATCCGGGCCCCGACGGCGGACGGGTGGTGGCTGCGGGCCTCCAGGGCGACCTGGAGCCAGTGGTGACCGCTCGACTGGTCGTTGCGGTAGAGGAAGAGGGCGTGGCCGCGGCGGTCCTCCTCGCCGACCGGGCTCTCGCCGCCGAGGCCCCCGGTGACGACGTCCAGGTCGCCGTCGTTGTCCAGGTCCCCGAAGGCCAGGCCGAACTGGACGGCGACGGTGTCGGGCTCCTCGGGGATCGCGTCCAGCTCGTGGACGAAGGTCCCGTCGCCCTGGTTCCGGTAGAAGGAGTTGTGGGACTGGGTGTTGACCGCCCAGAGGTCGGCCCAGCCGTCGAGGTCGAAGTCCTCGAAGCCCACCCCCCAGGCCAGCTTGGGCTCGAAGGTGGGCTCGATGCCCAGCAGCCGCGACGACTCGGCGAAGGTGCGGCCGCCGTGGTTCACGAAGAAGACGTTGGCGGTGGTGTTGGAGAGGAAGAAGTCCAGGTCGCCGTCTCGGTCGTGGTCGGCGATGCCGATGCCCATGCCTTCGATCGCCGGCTGGACCTCGGCGTCGCGCGTGAGCGGGGCCAGGCCCCCCTCGGCGCCGAGCCCGTTGTTCCAGTAGAGCGCGTCGGGCTTCACGTAGGCGCCGTGGTCGTTGGTGACGTAGAGGTCGAGCCAGCCGTCGGCGTCCAGGTCCGTCATCGCCACGGCCAGGGTGCAGCCGTCGTTCGCCACGCCGGACTGGCGACCGAAGTCCAGCCAGTGGAAGGCCTCGTCCTGGAGGTAGAGGCTGTTGCCGGTGCAGTCGTCCTCGTCGAGCAGCTCCTGGTTCACGGGGCTGTGCTCGAAGACCGCCAGGTCGCGGGCGTGGTTGCCGGCGTAGAGGTCCAGGTCGCCGTCGCCGTCGATGTCGCCGAAGGCCGCGCTGTGGATCGGCCAGCCGGGGCGGTCGAGCCCGGTGTCGCTGATCGGAGCGTACGTGCCGTCGCCCTGGTTGACCCACAGGGCGGCCCCGTCGTTGCCCAGCATCACCAGGTCCGGCCAGCCGTCGGCGTCGATGTCCTGGACTGCCACGCCGATGAATGGTCGACCGGTGGTGTCCAGGCCGGCCTCGCTGGTGGCGTCGCGGAAGACCCAGTCGCCGTCGTTGTGCAGCAACACCGAGGGCAGGTCCTTGCGCACGAAGAGCAGGTCGAACAGCCCGTCCTGGTCGTAGTCGAGCATCGCCACTCCGCCGCCGTGGGCGCTGGCGCCTTCCGGGTTGGGGTTGATCAGCTCGGCGAGCCCGGCCTCCTCGGTGACGTCGGTGAACATCGGCGCCCCCTGGGCCGGGGCGGCCAGCCCGAGCAGGGCAGCGAAGGCACCGAGAGCAGGCAACGGGCGCGGTCCTCCGGATCGCCGACCAGGGTATCCGGATCGACGCCCGGGCTGCGTTCTGGGCCCAGGGTGGCGGGGGCTCACCCTCGCCGGCGGGCTGGCCGATCCCCGGTGGGGAGGTCCCATGTCCCGCTCTTCCAAGGTGCTCGAGGTCTCGCAGGTCCGGGCTCGGCTGCACGTCCTCGAGGACCTCGTCCTCGTCCACAGGCCCGTCCTCACGCTGACCCATCCCGCCTACCTGGACCGGGAGCCGGTGCCGCTGGCGGTCTACGAGGAGGGCGTGGTGCTGACGCCGCGGGGCGCCGATCGTCGGCTGACCCGGCGGGTCGGTCCCCCTGGCGCCGAGGACGTCGTGCTCCAGCTCCTGGAGGGGGGCGGCGGGCGACCTCCGTTGCCGGTCGTCGACATCTCGCTCGGGGGTGTGCGGGTCGCAGGAGCCATCGGTCAGCTCGACGTCGAGCCCGGGCATCGCTTCCGGGCCTGGCTGCGTGTGCTCGGTCGGCCCTATCTGTGCGTCGGCGTCGAGTCCGTGGGGGCTCGCACGCACCGCGACGGCGGCCTGGCCTGGGGACTGCGCTTCGGCGGGCTCTCCGGCGACGCGGAGGAGTGGATCGCCCGGCTCGTCGCCGCTTGTGTCGACCTCGAAGAGGCGCGGATGGCGGCTTGAGACGCCGACAGCGACCGGGTGGATCGACTTTCCTGCCTGGGGGGCTCATGCCCTGGGGCCCGGGATCCGTCCACCGGATCGAAGCAACCTCCTCCCCCGAGATCCCCGGAGTCGGACCATGACCGCCCTTCGTTCCTTCGTCGCCCTCGCCGCCTTCACCGCCTCGTCCACCGCCCTGGCCGGCACGCCGGTCGCCCGCGTGGTCCAGGACCATGAGACCGGCGCGGTCTACGCAGCGGAAGCGGCCTTCCCCCTCCCGGCCCGGATGCAGACCCTGGCCTTCGTGTTCATGGATGCGGGTGAGCTCACCGTCGAGCCCCGCCAGGGCGTGATGTACGCCGACGCCATCTACGAGGACCACGACGCGTGGAGCCTCATCTCCCTCAACGGGAGCGACCACGCCGCGTTCCAGTCGATCTATGCGCCCTTCGGCGTGATGATGGCCAGCCAGGACGGCAGCGTGACCACCTACATGGACAGCGGCGACGTCCCGATCCGGATGTGGGTCGCCGCGGGCTGGGAAGAGCCCACCATCTTCCCCCATGCCTCGGGGGGGCCGATCGTCTCCCTCGGTGAGGAGAACCTCCTCGGGATCATGGTCGACAACGCGGCCGGTGGCCAGGACATCGTCATGAGGTCCCTGGACCGCGCCAGCCTGGTGCAGGTCGTCGAGGCGGCGATGGCCCCGTAGCGAGCGCTGCTCGAAGGGGCCCGGGCCGGGGTGACCTGGCCCGGGCCCTTCGCGCGCCCGGCGCCGTCAGGCCACGCCGTGCTCGTGGGTGGCCTCGAGCCCCGGGGCCCCAACGAGCAGGGTGACGTGCAGGCCGGGCAGCCCGGCGGGCAGGCGCTGGATGCGCCAGCCGTAGCCGGGAGCCTCGATGGTGGCCGTGAGCTCGCGCAGCTCCGGTGGGCTGTAGGTCCTCAGACAGGACACGATGCCGTCGAAGACCAGCATCGGCGGCATCCACGGCAGCAGGTAGGTCCAGAGCAGGCGACCGGGACGCCAGGGTCGGACGAACGGCGTCAGCAGCAGCACGGCGAGCGGCAGCACCGTCACCATGAACAACAGGGCCACCGGGCTGCGCTCGGTGACCTCGAGCACGGCGATGCCCCGACCGGCCCGGGCGGCGTCGGCCAGCACGCCCCGGGCCGCTGCGGGAGGCAGGTGGTGGAAGGCGTTGAAGACGACCCGGAAGCCCGGCAGGTCGGACGGCACGGACGTCGCGTCGAGGGGCTCGGCGTGGAAGTCGACCCCTTCGCCCTCTCGCTCGGCGATCGCCGCCAGCGCCTGGGTGTTGGGGACGAGGTCGCTCAGGGTGAGGGAGAGCTCCGTCCCGGACTCCGCCAGCGCCCTGCGGAGCACGACAGCCGGCCCCCCGCTGCCCGAGCAGAGGTCCAGCAAGCGGTCGTCGCCCGTGAGCTGCAGGGCCGAGGCGAGCTCGCGGCTGACCGGCTCCAGGGCCGAGCCGGGGAGGCGGGCCGCCGTGCGGATCATGAAGGACAGGAAGTCCGTCAGGTAGTGACGGAAGGCCAGGGGCACCCAGGCCTGGTCTCCGAGCTCGTGGAGCTGGATGCGGGCCACCTCAGTCCCCCGCCAGCGCTTCGTCGAAGACGACCAGCACGGCCCCCGTGCCAACAGGCCCGGCGATCATGCCAGAGATCGCCGGGCTCGTGAGGTGCCGCCCGACCGGCGTGGTCTCTACTCCCTGCGACGCACGCCCAGCGCCAGCAGCCCGAGCAGCATCGCCCCGCTCGCGGGGGCCAGGGGCACGCCACAGCCCCAGCGCCGGCCCGGGTCGGTCGGGTCCGGATCCGGGTCCTCGTCCACCCCGAAGTACTCGGCGCAGCTCCCCGGATCGTCCGCCATGCCCTGGCCGCAGATGGGGAAGCGGTCCTCCAGGTAGGGGTCGTAGAGGATGTAGCGGATCTGGGTGTTCTCCGTGTCCTGGCTGCTGTAGAGCGTGAGGTCCTGGTCCACCTGGCCGGGGCCGTAGCGGAGGTGGAGGCGGGTCAGGTAGCTGTTCTCGCGATCGCCCTCCCAGCCGAGGCCCTGGAGCTCCTCGGTCTCGGGCGGGTCTCCGGCGCAGGGGTCGCAGTGATACGGCGACCACCCATACTCGACCGTCCAGCCGGCCCGGTCCAGGCCGACGCGCGGCGTGTCGAAGCCCTCGTTGAAGAAGTCGCCGAAGTCGGAGCCGATCCCGGCGTCGGGCAGGTCGACCATGCACTCGTCCTCGACCTCCACCTCGGGGTAGTTGGCGATGCCGGCGCGTCCCTGGTCGCGCTCGTTGAGCACGTAGAGCAGCAGGTCCTGCTGGCCCGGCGAGTTGATGGTGCCCAGGCGGACCGGCAGCGAGAAGGCCTCGGAGGCGTAAGAGAACTGCAGCGGGCGCAGATACGACTGCCCCTCGGGGACGGCGTCCAGCGCCACCTTGGCGGCGAGGAAGTAGGTGCCGGCGTCGATGTACTCCTGGAGCAGGTCCTGGGCGTCCGGGCTGACGGCGTAGCCCTCCTGGTCGAGCCAGGTGAGCAGCGAGGCCGACTCCTCGGCGCTGAGGATGACGATCTGGTACTCGCCGGCGCTGAATTCGGCCTCGACCGACACGGACCCGGTGGCTTCCTCGGTGCCTTCGCTGCTGGCGCTGGCGTCCCACAGCATGCCGGTGTCCCAGCCCTGGTACTCCCACCAGAAGTCGTCGCAGGTGTACTTGACGAGCCGCGGGGCCGAGTAGGTCGCCAGGCGCTCGATCAGCTCGGGCTCGATGACCGTGACGTCGCTCTCGCCGAGGACCTCGGGGACCGGGATCACCATCGCGAAGGCGGACAGGTCCCCTTCGAAGTCATTGGCCAGGTTCAGGGTGGTGCGACCGTCCTGGCGGACCATCACCACCTGGCTGGCGCTGTTGAAGAGCTCGGATCCGGCCTCGCCGACGTAGGTGCCGCAGAAGGCGTGGGCGGAGGGCGTGAGCAGCAGAGGGAGGAGGGACGCGCCCGTCATGGCGACTCCTGAGACCCTGCGCAGGGCGAACATAGCACCGCGCTGGGGGGGGTCACTCGGCGACCCAGCGAAAGACGTTCTCGATCAGGTCCACGGCGTCGTCCCGGGTCGCCTTGCGGCGGACCACGGTGTTGGACAGGAGCTCGCCGGGCGCGAGGAGCACGACCCGGCCGGGACCGATCCGCCGCTCGGTCACGAAGTCGATGGACGCCTCGCCGGCCTCCAGCCTCAGCACGACCCGGGTCTCGTCGTCGGAGGCGTCGACCCGGGCCCGAGGGAGCCGGCCGGGGACGTAGACCTCGTCGACGTCGTGCGTCAGCCGGTCGAGCCCCACGGGTCGGAAGGACCCTCCACGCCGCCCGGTGGCCGGCTCGAAGTCCAGCGAGAGCTCCCAGCGCTCCAGGAGCTGCCGGCCGGCGGGGGACGAGGCCGAGCCGGTGGTCGCCAGGTAGACGACGGTGCCGCCCGCGGCCAGCCGCTCGTCCAGGACCTGGAGCTGGACCGCGTCCAGGGGGGTGGTGGGTGCCGTGAGCACGATGGCGTCCCAGTCCCGTTCCGGGGCGGGCTCCAGCCAGGCGTAGAGATCGGGGGCCTTGAGCACGTGCTCGTAGACGGTGAAGAAGTCCGGCCGGTCCTTGCTGCGGGCGCCGGCATCGGGCGCGTTGCTGTCGGTCCAGAGGATGTCGAGGCGGCTCGGCTCGTGAGTGGTCTGCCAGGCCCAGGAGCCGGTGGCGAGGACACCCGTGAGCGTCCACGCGACGAGGCCCCGGGTCCCCAGGCCCACGCGACGACCTCCGGCGCCCAGCCCCACCAGTCCGACGAGGGCCAGCAGCCCCCACCACAGGTCCGGGTTGGTGCGCGCTCCCCCGAGCCAGCCCATGGCGTTCTCCAGCAGTCGCACGTGGGAGCCCTGGTAGAGGGTGGGGTTGGCGAAGGCGTTGTGGTCGCAGGTGGCAGCGATGCGCCCTTCGCCGTACTCCAGGGCGGCGAGGGCGGCGAGGGGGCCCCCGAGCTCCTCGGGACCGCGGAGGTTGTCGCCGTTCTGGATCGGCGGATCGTCCTCGATCCAGGCATCGGACCAGGACTCGGCGCTGGACCAGGCGATGGCGTGGGGTGTGTCGAAGCTGCAGCCGTTGTAGAAGTAGATCTCCTCGAGGCCTGCGGTGATCGGGTGCTCGGCGAAGTCGGCGATGCGCACCCAGTCCCGGGAGTCCACCGTGCCGTTGGGCTCGCAGATCGAGTCGTAGCGGGCCTCGATCTCTAGGTCACCCATCCAGGCGTTCCAGTGGTCCGCCATGCCGTGGGCGTTGGTGTGCTCGATGACCGTCCACATGCTGCCGCCGTCGGCGATCCAGTCGAAGAGGACCTCCCGCTCCTTGTCCGACATCCAGGTGCCCTGCGCGGTCTGCTCTCCGATGAAGAAGATGTCG
This sequence comes from uncultured Enterobacterales bacterium, assembly GCA_964501915.1. Lineage (GTDB taxonomy): Bacteria > Myxococcota_A > UBA796 > UBA796 > CAJQPC01 > CAYFPX01. Next base: position 5,491 of record CAZCVP010000173.1, on the reverse strand, counting down.
AAGTCGTCGAGCATGCCGGGCTTCAGCCGGCCCTTCTTGTGGACGTGCACGTCGTAGCCGGCCCGCTCGAGTGTCTGGCGGAAGTCGTAGTAGCCGGAGACCTCGTGGTACTTCCAGGCCCCGCGGATGTTGCGGCCGGTGATGAAGTGGCGCCGCACGTGGAAGGCGTCGTAGAAGATGCGGGTGCCCTTCACCCCGGACGGCCCGTAGTGGACGAGGCTGTGGCCGGACCAGGTGGTGACACCGGCCACGCCGGCCACGCAGAGGCCGAGCACCAGCCACAGCAGCGCCCGGCGGAGGGTCGCCCAGCGGCTCTGGGGAGGGGTCGGGTCGGAGGTCATTCGTCCACCGGGTCAATGGGCTCGAACTCCCCCCAGCCGAAGTGCTCGGGGTACTCGCGCCAGGGGCCTTCACAGCTCTCTTCCAGGGCACAGCGCTGGCACACGTCGCCCTTGGCCTTGCCCTCGCTGAGCCGCAGGGCCGTGTAGTCCTCGACGATCTTGTCGGCGTCGTAGATCCGGGCCCGGGGGAGGATCCACTCTGCGGCGAGGTGCCGGTACTCCCCGAGGAAGCAGAGGGGCACGGCCTCCGTCATCACGCGCACGCCGGCCCGCTGGCCGATGGACAGCGCCTGCTGGAGCAGGGGCGCGACCCGGCCCAGGCGCGGCACGATCTCCTCGAAGTTGACCGCGGCCGTGCCCAGGGCGTGCACGAAGGCGAGCTGGAACTGGTCGACCTCCAGGGCCACGAACAGCGCCGCCATCGCCGGGAGGTGGGGGGTGTTGGCGCGGGTGACCACGCTGTTGAGCAGGATCGGCAGCCCCAGGCGCTTCACGTTGCGGATGCCGCGCACGGTCTGGCGGAAGGACCCCTCGGAGCCGGTGAGGTGGTCGTGGACGGCGGGGCCGGGGCCGTGCAGGGCCGGCGAGAATTCCGTCACGCCGGCCTCGACCAGCCGGGTCACCGCCCGCGGGTTGCCCAGGGTGCGGCCGTTGGTCTGGAGCTGGATCAGGCGGTAGCCGAGGTCGCGGGCGTGCTCGATCAGCTCCGGCAGGTCGGCCCGCACCGTGGCCTCGCCGCCGGTGAAGACCACCTCGTCGGCCCAGGAGCGGGCCTCGACCAGGGTGGCGCAGACCTCGGCCGTGGTCTTGTCGGGAAGGCGATCGCGCTTGTCGCCCTGGACGCAGAAGCGGCAGTGGTTGTTGCAGCGGAAGCCGACCTTGAGATCGATCCGCGACACCCTGTCGGGCTGCGGTCCACCGTGTGGTTCTCGGGGCTTCATCGGGGTGCCGTAGCCGAGGTGTGTGGGCCCGCTGGGCCATAACGGTGGTCCTGCGATCTGCAACATCAGCCAGACGACGGAGACGCGGTGGGCCTACCGGGGTAGCAATAGGGGAGTGGATGACCCGGAGCGCCCTGTGACGCGACCCCCTGCTAGTCCTCCGTTGGCTGTCGACGGGCTGGGCCCGTTCTCCTTCGGCAAGCTCGGAGAGCGGGTCGTGCTCTCCAACGACGCGGGGGACTGGGCGCTGCTGGACCCCGCCGACTTCCGCCTGCTGCTGGCCGGAGAGCTGGGCGAGGATCACCCCCGCTTCGAGGAGCTGCGGGACAAGGCCTTCATCCGTCGGCGCCTCGACCTCGACGCCCTGGCCGACCGGGTGGGTCGCAAGAAGGCCTTCGTGGGTGTCGGTCCCCACCTCCACATCGTGATCACCTCGCTGCGGTGCAACCAGGGCTGCCGCTACTGCCACGCCTCCCGGGTCCCGATGGATCGCCCTCGGGTCGACATGACGGCCGAGACCGCGGTCGCGGTGGTGGACCACGCCATGCGGACCACCTCGCCCAACGTGGTCTTCGAGTTCACCGGCGGCGAGCCCACGGCCAACATGGCGGCCATCAAGACCGTCGTCGAGCTGGCCCGGGAGCGCAACCGCTTCGAGAACAAGACCCTCGAGTTCACCGTCGTCTCCAACTTCACCCACATGACGGAGGAGAACGCTGAGTGGCTGGTGGACAACGACTTCATGGTCTGCACCAGCCTCGACGGCCCCCGGGACCTGCACGATCTCAACCGGCCCTGGACCGGTGGCAGCGCCTTCGACAGCGTGGTCCACTGGATGGACTGGTTCAACCAGCGCTGGATCGACGTCGGCCGTGACCCCGAGCTCTGGCACGTGGACGCCCTGCTCACGGTCACCCGGGAGACCCTGGGCCGGGTCGACGACATCCTCGATCTCTACGTGGAGCGCGGCCTGCGCAGCATCCACCTGCGTCCACTGCACCCGGCGGGCTTCGCCAAGCCCAACTGGGAGCGCATCGGGTACCCGGTGGAGGAGTTCATCGCCTTCCGGCGCCAGGCCTTGGAGCGCATCCTGGCGCTGAACCTGGCGGGCACCCACCTCCAGGAGGCGCTGACGGCCATCGTGCTGGAGAAGATGCTCACCCCGGGCGACCCGAACTACGTCGACCTGCGCTCGCCCTGTGGCGCCGGCTCGGGCCAGGTGACCTACGACCACGACGGCAGTCTGTTCCCCTGCGACGAGGCCCGCATGATCGGAGCCACCGGAGACCGGACCTTCGAGCTCGGCCAGGTCGTCGGGACCACCGCCGAGCAGACCGCCCAGCACCCCACGGTCAAGACCCTGGCCCTGGCCTCGCTCACCGAGTCCTTGCCGGGCTGCTCCACCTGCTGGAACCGGCCCTTCTGCGGAGTCTGTCCGATGGTCAACTACATGGCCAGCGGCGACATCTTCGACCAGCGACCCCGCTCGGCCTGGTGCCACCGGCAGATGGACCTCTCGAAGTGGATCCTGGGGAAGCTGGACAACGACGAGGACGGGAAGGTCGAGCAGATCTTCCGGCGCTGGCTCACGAGGCGTCCACGGGCCTGATCTCGCTCGCCGGTCCGGTCAGGGATTCGTCGGCTTGCCTTGGGAGCGGGCTCGCCAGCGCACCAGCGGGTTGGGGTCGCTGCGGGCCATCTCCAGGTCGGCCCGCGGGAAGAGGTCCTGGTGGATCCGCGTCGCCGTCCAGCGGAGGGCCAGGGGCTGGTCCCGGGCCAGGTAGGGCTCCAGCACCGGGAGATCGAGGTCCGGGGCCACGCGCAGGGCCGCCTCGAGCACGGCGATGCGGGCGTCGACCAGCGGGTCCTCGGCCACGGTCCGGCGCCCGCTGGAGAGGCAGTAGATCGCTGGGAGGATGCCCTCCTTGCTCCGATCCCGGGTCCAGGTGGCGCGGTAGCCGGCGGCGGCGTTCAGGGTGGTGTACTCGCGCTCGGGCCGCTCGGTGGTCGTCCAGCCGGGCTCGACGGGGGTCGTGAGGGCCTGCTGGAGGCCGTCGGCGAGGGCCTCGATCCCAGGCGTCAGGCCCTGGTGCTGCACCAGCCACCAGGCGCCGGCGGTCCTCAGGTGGGGCCGTGCGCCCGGTGGCAGCAGGGAGTGGAGGTGGCCCGTGAGGACCTCGGCCTGCTGTAGCGACGAGACCAGCCACTCCGACCACATGTAGTCGGCGTAGATCGCCCCGGTTCGACCCGGCACCATGCGCTGCACCAGCTCCGTGGCCCGGGTGGCCTCGGTGACCACCGCCGGGTCCGGATGGTCGGCCGGTGTGGGCACTGGCATGGCCTCGACCAGGGCCCGGTGGAGACAGTTCACCTCCACCCGGCCGGTCAGACCACAGGTGGCCAGGGTGTCGCGCAGGCCGCTGAGGCCCTGCTCCCGCGAGGCGACCCGGGCGACGCGCAGCAGGCACTCGCCGAGCACGGCCGTGCCTTCGGGCCACGCCAGCAGGCAGGCGTTGGCGCCGCGCACGGTGGCCCCCTGCTGGGCGTGCTCGACGGCGAGGTCCGTGAGGCAGGCGGCCTCCCGGCCGCAGGTGCCCCGCACGGCCTCCTCGGGGCGCGTGGGGAGCTCGATGTTCGGGGAGGGCAGCTTGGGGGTGCTCGGTCCGCTGGCCTTGCGGCGCCCGTTGCGGTCCCCGCCCGGCTCGCTCTTCTCCGTCAGGTGGGGCCACAGGCGGAGCTTGCGGCAGCGCACGGCGGCCGGGGAGTCCCTGGGAGCGAGGCCGCAGATCCGGTCCCGATCGGCGGGGAAGGCATAGGCGAGCTGCTCGAGCAGGGCCGCCCGCTCGAAGGGGTCGTCGAGGGTGCGCAGTGTCTGGGCGACCTCCTCGGAGTCCTTCCCCCAGGCGCTCTCGGCGGCGGCGGCCCGGCAGGGCGCGGCGTCGCAGCTCGACCAGTCCGGCGGACCGAAGCAGGCGAGCAGCATCCAGGCGAGCGCGAGCCTCATCGAGATCGTCGACGCCACCCTGCGACGGCCAGGAGCCAGACCAGGGGGCCTGTCGGGGCGGGTCTGGCGGAGCACCCGCAGCCGTCGTCCCAGGGCTGGTCGCCGTCGATGTCGCCGGGGTCGATCGGGGAGTCCGAGTCGTCGGTGGACAGGGTGTCGGTGTCTCGAGCCTCGGTGTCGTGGACCTCGGTGTCTGGGACCTCGGCGGTGGCGGGGGCGAAGCGCAGGGCGTCGAAGACGACCCGGCGGCCGCTCTGGGCGCCGTCGTCCTGGTTGTCCCCGAGGCGGATCCACTGGTCGCCCCCAGCGGAGAAAGCGAAGGTCCCGATCGGGAGCCAGGTCGCCGAGACGCTGCTCTGGTCGGGCCAGGCTTTCTCGGTCTGGCCGTCGAACTGGACCTTGTAGATGGCCCGGGTCGTGAGGTCGTCGAGGTCGGCCGGCACCCAGGCCTCCAGGGTGTAGTCGCCGGCGGACTCGAACTCCACGGACCAGATCGCCCCCTCGGCGTAGTCGGGGGCCTCGACGTCGACCGGCGTCCACCAGGCGTGGCCGGCGTGGCCGTCAGCGTCGTGGAAGTCGCCGGTCGAGCCGGTCCGAGAGACGCAGTCGGCCTCTTCTTCGATCACCGTCTCGCCGGTGGCCGCGACCAGGCAGGCCGTGGGCTCCGGGTCGGGCTCGGTGGGGTCGTCCTCTCCGTTTCCGGAGATCAGGACGTCGTTCCTGGAGATCCCGCTGTAGCCGTCGACGGGCTCGGGGATCACGGCCCGGCCGCCGTAGCTGCCCCCGCTGCCGGAGCCGCCGAAGCCGCTGTCCCGGTGCAGCGCGAAGTGCAGGTGGGGTGTGGAGAAGCTGTCGCAGGACAGCTCACCGTTGCAGGACTGGCCCAGGGTGCCCAGGCGCTGGCCCGCGCTCACCCGCTGCCCCTTGGAGACGTCGATGCTGTGGAGGTGGGCGTACATCGAGGTGTAGCTGTGGCCGTCGCCCGGCTCGTGCTCGAGGTAGACCCGCTGCCCGTAGTTCGCCCAGCCGGAGCTGCCCCAGTCGGCGTCGATGACCGTGCCGTCGGCCACGGCCACCACGGGCTCGCCCTTGCCGGAGTTGGAGTGGTCGGGCAGGACCAGGTCCAGGGCGTAGTAGTCGTTGGCGCACTGGGAGTCCCTGGCCCTGCAGTGCAGCGACGAGCCGGCGCTGGGGCCGTAGCCGGA
>CAZCVP010000172.1:0-18308 GCA_964501915.1 uncultured Enterobacterales bacterium | reverse complement strand
ACATCATGAAGTTCACCGAGGGTGGCTTCCGGGACTGGGGCTACCAGACCGCCCGCGACGAGTTCGGCGCCGAGCTGCTCGACGGTGGCCCCTGGTGCACCCTGACCACCGAGAGCGGCCACACCATCACGATCAAGGACGTCATCGCCGACGCGATGCTCCAGCAGATCCTGACCCGACCGGCCATCTACGACGTGATCGCCACCTTGAACCTCAACGGCGACTACATCTCCGACGCCCTGGCGGCCCAGGTCGGCGGCATCGGCATCGCGCCGGGCGCCAACATCAACTACGACACCGGCCTGAGCCTCTTCGAGGCCACCCACGGCACGGCGCCCAAGTACACCGGCCAGGACAAGGTCAACCCGTCGTCGGTCATCCTCAGCGGCGAGATGATGCTCCGTCGCCTCGGCTGGGGCGAGGCGGCCGACCTGCTGGTGAAGGCGATGAACGGGGCCATCGGCGCCAAGACCGTCACCTACGACTTCCACCGCCTCATGGACGGCGCCACCAAGCTCAAGTGCAGCGAGTTCGGCGACGCCCTCATCGAGCACATGGACGACTGATGAAGATCCACGAGTACCAGGCCAAGGAGATCCTGCGGCGCCACGGCGTGGCCTGCGGAACCGGGCTGGCGGCCACCACCGTGGCCGAGGCTCACGACGCCATCGAGAAGCTGCCGGGGCCCGTCTGGGTCGTGAAGTCCCAGATCCACGCCGGCGGGCGGGGCATGGGCCGCTTCAAGGAGGACGCCTCCGAGGCGGACCTCGCCACGGTCCTCGCCGGCGAGAAGGCACCGGGCGAGGGCGGCGTGCGCGTCTGCTTCGACCGCGCGTCCGCTGCGGCTGCCGCCGCCGACATGCTCGGCAAGACCCTGGTGACCAAGCAGACCGGCGCCGAGGGACGGCAGGTCCAGACCTTGTACATCGAGCAGGGCTGCGACATCGCCACCGAGCTCTACCTCTCCGTGCTGCTCGACCGCGGCCTGGGCCAGATCCTCATCATGGCCAGCACCGAGGGCGGCATGAACATCGAGGACGTCGCCGAGCACACCCCGGAGAAGATCGTCAAGGTCTGGGTCGACCCGGCGGTCGGCCTCGGGGCCTGGCAGGCCCGGCAGGTCGCCTTCGGACTCGGGCTGCGGGGCAAGGCCTTCAAGTCCGGCGTGAAGCTGGTGATGGGGCTCTACAGGACCTACATCGCCGAGGACTGCACGCTGGCCGAGATCAACCCGCTGGTCGTCACCGGCGAGGGCGAGGTGCTGGCCCTGGACTGCAAGATGTCCTTCGACGACAACGCGCTCTTCCGCCACCAGGACATCGCCGCGATGCGCGACCTGTCCGAGGAGGATCCGGCGGAGGTCGAGGCGGGACAGTACGACCTCAACTACATCCAGCTCGACGGCGAGATCGGCTGCATGGTCAATGGCGCCGGCCTGGCCATGGCCACCATGGACATCATCAAGTTCTACGGCTCCGAGCCGGCGAACTTCCTCGACGTCGGCGGCGGTGCCACGGCCGACAAGGTCACCGCAGCCTTCAAGATCATCACCCGGGACCCGAACGTGAAGGCCATCATGGTCAACATCTTCGGCGGCATCATGAAGTGCGACGTCATCGCCGCCGGTGTCATGACCGCGGTGAAGGAGGTCGGCCTGGAGGTGCCCCTGGTGGTGCGCCTCGAGGGCACCAACGTCGAGCTGGGCAAGCAGATCATCGCGGAGAGCGGCCTGGCCGTGATCTCCGCCGGTTCCATGGCGGATGCCGCCGAGAAGGCCGTCGCGGCCGCACGAGGAGCCTGACATGTCCGTACTCGTCGACAAGGACACGCGGCTGCTCTGCCAGGGCATCACCGGCGGCGCCGGCCGCTTCCACTGCGGCCAGATGCTGGAGTACGGCACCAACCTGGTGGCTGGCTGCACGCCGGGCAAGGGCGGTCAGGTCTTCCAGGACCGGGTGCCGATCTTCGACACCGTCGCCGAGGCCGTGACGGAGACCGGAGCCAACGTCTCCGTCATCTTCGTGCCGCCGCCGTTCGCGGCCGACGCGATCATGGAGGCCATCGACGCCGGCGTGGAGCTGGTCGTGCCGATCACCGAGGGCATCCCGGTCAACGACATGGTGCGGGTCTGGCGCTACATGGAGGGTCGCTCGACCCGCATGATCGGCCCCAACTGTCCGGGCATCATCACGCCCGGCGAGTGCAAGATCGGCATCATGCCGGGCCACATCCACGTGCCCGGGCGCATCGGCGTCGTGTCCCGCTCCGGCACCCTGACCTACGAAGCCGTGGGGCAGCTCACCGCGCTCGGCCTCGGCCAGTCGACCTGTATGGGTATCGGCGGCGACCCGATCATCGGCACCCGCCACATCGACGCGCTCCAGCTCTTCAACGACGATCCCGACACCGACGTGGTGGTCATGATCGGCGAGATCGGCGGCACGGCCGAGGAAGACGCATGTGAGTGGGCCAAGGACAACATGACCAAGCCCATCGTCGGCTTCATCGCCGGCGCCACGGCCCCTCCGGGCCGCCGCATGGGCCACGCCGGCGCCATCATCAGCGGCGGCAAGGGCACGGCCGCGGCCAAGTACGAAGCGATGGAGGAGGCCGGGGTCCACCTCAGCCGCAACCCGAGCGACATCGGCAAGATCGTCCAGAGCTTGCTCTAGGGGCGCCTGGGCAGTAGTAGGGCGCGCACCTGCGAGGAGCGTCCAGGATGGCCATCGAGCGTACCTTCAGCATCATCAAGCCCGACGCCGTGAAGCGGAACCTGATCGGCAGGATCGTCGCCCGCTTCGAGGAAGAGGGGCTGCGCATCGCCGCGATGCGCAAGGTCCACCTGAGCAAGAAGGAGGCCGAGGGCTTCTACGCCGTGCACCGCGGCCGTCCCTTCTTCGACGAGCTGACCGACTTCATGTCCTCGGGGCCGGTGATCGTCCAGGTCCTGGAGGGCGAGGACGCCATCGCCCGCAACCGGGAGATCATGGGCTGCACCAACCCCGCCGAGGCGGCTCCGGGCACGCTCAGGGCGCTCTATGCCGGCAGCATCGGCGAGAACTCCGTGCACGGCTCGGACGCGCCGGAGACCGCGGCGACCGAGATCGCCTACTTCTTCCGGGCGACGGAACTCTCCTAGCGCCCAGGAGCGGCTCCGGGGGACCGTCCGGTAGACTGCGCGAACCGGAGGACCCCCTATGGCTCATGCCCCCAAGCAGATCTCCGACGGCTACCACATGGCCCTGTCCATCGGACGGTCCATGTTCGGTGAGCTGCTGTCGGCCAGCCTTCCCGTCACCGTCAAGGAAGGGGAGTTCGACCTGGTGAAGAACGCCAGGGACCTCGCCCGCCAGCTCCAGGTGAAGGAGAAGGTGCGGGGGTTGCTGGAGACCGGTGGCGCGTCCGAGGCGCTCACGCGGGTCAAGGACAAGGCGTCGGACGTCTGGGACGACCGCCGAGACCAGGTCTACGAGATCATCGACCAGGTGCTCAGCGTCGAGGGGACCTGGATGGTCGAGGTGGACCGCGACGGCTCGGAGTTCGTCTACGACACCCAGGAGATCGGGGCCCAGGCCTTCTTCAGGTTCAGCGCCGCGGGCAAGGCCACGCTGTTGAGGCAGAACGTCGAGGTCCCGTTCGAGCTCTCGAAGCGACTCGGGGCGGAGGTCCACCTCAAGGAGATCCACTTCAACCAGGGCAGCGGGCAGATCGAGGGCAACCTCAAGGGTGTCACCATCCGCTTCGGGGACCATCCGCTCTGGCGCCTGGTGGACGACGTGGCCCAGAAGCTGATCGACCAGCAGATGGTGCGCTTCAACCCGGTCCCGATCCTCAAGAAGGAGCAGGTCGAGGGCCTGCTCGGCGGCGGCGAGGGGCTCGGACCGCTCAAGGTGAAGATGGCCGTCGAAGACCTGCAGCTCGAGATCGGCCAGGAGTACATGACCTTGAAGGTCCGGTTCGGCTTCTCCCAGCTCCAGCTCGCGCAGGGTGCCTGAGGAGAAGAGGCTGCCTCCGGGGCAGCGACTCACCCAGGGCTGGCCGGTGCTCCACGAGGGCCCCGTGCCCTCCTTCGACCCGGAGACCTGGCGCCTGGAGGTGTGGGGCCGTGTGGAGCAGGAGCTGAGCCTGTCGTGGGCCGACCTCGGCGAGCTGCCCCGCATCGAGGTCCAGCGCGACTTCCACTGCGTGACCACCTGGTCCCGGTTCGACAACCGCTGGGGCGGCGTGCCGGTCGCCGCCCTGCTGGAGCGAGCCCGTCCGACGCCCGCCGCCACCCACGTCGTGCTGCACGCCTACGACGCCATCGCCTACACCACCAACCTCGCGCTCTCCGACTTCGCGAGGGACGACAACCTGCTGGCGACGCACCACGACGGGGAGCCCCTGACCCCCGAGCACGGCGGCCCGATCCGAGCGGTGGTCCACCACCTCTACGCCTGGAAGAGCTGCAAGTGGCTCGCCGGCCTCGAGCTCGTGGAGGTCGATCGCCGGGGCTTCTGGGAGACCCGCGGCTACCACACCCACGGCGACCCCTGGACCGAGGAGCGCTACTCCCACCAGGAGGGCAAGACCGCTCGCCAGCGCTTCCGCAAGCTCTGGAAGGCCACCCGCGGCGACGACTGACAGCGGCGCTCGGTCAGCCCCGCCTGCGCTCGGCCTTGTGGGCCTCCAGCTCGTCGAGGCTGCGGGGCCAGTCCTTCTTCAGCAGCCGGGACAGGGCGCGATCGGCCAGCAGCTTGCCGCCGGTCTGGCACGTCGGGCAGTAGTTGGTCTCGTTGTCGGCGTAGACGATCCGCTGGACCGGGTCCCCACACGTCGGGCAGGGCTTGCGGTAGCGACCGTGCACGGTCATCTCGTCGCGGAAGGCGGTCACCTTGTCCGGGAAGCCGTCGCCGACCTCCGCGCGCAGGTGTGCGGTCCACCAGGTGAGGACCTCGCGTGTGGCCTCGTAGAGGCGCGTGAGCTCCTCGTCGTCCAGCCGTGTGCTCCAGGTGAGCGGGCTCAGGCCGGCCCGATGGAGGATCTCGTCCGAGTAGGCGTTGCCGATGCCGCTGAGGAGCCGGGGATCGGTGAGCGAGCGCTTCAGGGTGTGGTTCTCCCGCCGCAGCACCTCGGCGAAGCCGTCGCGGTCCAGCTCGAAGACCTCCGCCCCGCCGCGGTCGTGATCGGCCAGCGCAGCCTCGCCGCGCACGAGGTGCAGCGACGCCCTCTTCTTCTTGCTGGCCTCCGTGAGCACCAGGGTGCCGGCCTCGAAGTCGAAGCCCGCCAGGGCGAGCCGGCGGTTCAGCTTCGCCCCCGGCTCCCGCCAGCGCAGCCGTCCTGCCACCATCAGGTGGAGCACCAGGAAGAGGTCCTCTTGGAGACAGAAGACGATGCGCTTGCCGAGCCGCCGAAAGCCGATCACCCGCCTGCCCTGGCAGGCCGTGATCGGTGGGTCGACCGACCGGACGAGGAAGGGGCTCCGCAGGCGCAGCCTCTCCAGGACCTGCCCGGTGACCTTGTCCTCCAGGCGCTCGATGTAGACGGTGACGTCGGGATATTCGGGCACGGGCCGAGCCTATCGGGGCGGGGGAGGGTCTTCGGGGCGGGGCTTGTCCCAGGGGCCGTCCCGAGCCCAGCGGGCCACCCGTCCGCGCCAGGTGCCCTCGTCGCCGATGCGCAGCCACACCACACCCTGCACGGACGCGGCCGGCACCGGACCCCACCAGCGGCTGTCGAGGGCGCCGATCCGGTCGTCGGCCAGCAGGTAGAGGTGATCGGGGGGCACGGTCCGGGCCTCGCGCTGGAGACGGATCCTGCGGGGCGGGTGTCGGATGAGCCAGCCGTTGTCCTCCGACAGGTAGAGGGAGTGCTCGTCGCGTCCCATCTCCTTGAGGGCCAGGCGCTGTCCGTCCGCGACCACCAGGCCGTCCTCGATGGCGATCTGGTTGCCGGCCAGACCGAGGACCCGCCGGTAGACCGTGCGGCCCGGCCAGGTGGGGTCGTCCACGGCCACGACCTGACCCACCCGGGGCTCGCCGGGGCCCAGCAGGAGCCAGTCCCCGGTCTGAACGCTGGGGGTCATCTCGTTGTCGGTGACCAGCACGAGGTCCAGCGCGGCCCAGGCCACGAGGCCCAGGGCCGTCAAGGTCGTCCCCAGCAGGACGGGTAGCCGCAGTCCCATCGAGGCGAGAGCCTACCGCGCGGCGTGTCCACCCGACGAAGGTCGGCCGTGCCCCCCGGAAGGGACACGGCCGAGTGTGCTCGGGTCTCGCGTCGGTCAGCGACTGCGGTTGTTGTGGGTGTAGCGCTGGAAGTCCTGCTTCATCTCGCGCTTCAGGTAGTCCAGCGCCGCCTTCTCCTTGGGGGTGACACGCCCGTCTCGAGCGGCCTTGTCCCGGTAGGCCTCCAGCGCCCGCTGGTCGGCCCGGAGCTGCTTGATCTCCCAGACGGTCAGCTCGCCGGAGCGAATGGCCTGCTCGACCCGGTCGGCCCGGATCTGGCCGGGAGCGGCTTCGGCGTTGTTGGGGGTGACGATGCCGAGGGCGATGAGGAAGAGGATGAGGGCCTTCATGTCGTGCTCCTTGTGGGTGTTGGCGTCCCTGTCGGGACTCGTGGGCTACGACGGGCCCGAGCCGCCCCCATTCGTGGGAGAGACATCTGGTGACCCTGTCCTAAGGAATGCGAAGACCCTCCGGGGGGTGGGGGGTGGCTAGATGCCCTCGGCATGAGTGGTGAGCCGGTGCGCGAGGCGACTTCCGTCCCTGTTGGTCTGGGGGTGCCGCCGGCATAGCACCGCTATTCCAAGCGCGCCCCCGGGCCGACAGGGGCGGAAGGGGTCCGCGCAACGGCTTGCCAATCGTGCCGAGGTCGTCTGGATCCTGCTCGATCCGCACCCCGAGCCGATCGAGGGGCCCAAGCAGGTCCGGAGGCAGCGGACAGCGGTGGACCTGGCGCTCTCCGGTCAGGGGGTGGTCGAAGCCGATCTCGCAGGCGTGCAGGGCCAGCCGCCAGAGCCCACAGCGCCTGCGGAAGAGCCGGTTCACGCGTCCGTCGCCTCGGGACACGTCTCCGACCAGGGGGTGGTCGAGGCGCCGGAGGTGCTTGCGGATCTGGTGGTAGCGCCCGGTCTCGGGGGTGACTTCGACCCAGGCGGCTCGCTCGATCGTCTGGAGGACGCGGAACCGGGTGACGGCGGGCACACCCGGGCCGCCGTCCTCCTTGGGGAGCGGCGAGTCGATCACCCCCTCCGCTGGCGGGTGTCCCCGCACCAGGCAGAGGTAGCGCTTGGACACGGTGCGGGCGGCGAACTGCTGGTGGAGGCCGCGGGCCGCCTCGGCGCTCAGGGCCATCACCAGGGCGCCGCTCGTGGCCCGGTCGAGACGATGGACGGGCTGGACTCGGCGCCCGACCAGGTCCCGGACCCTCTGGAGCGCGAAGGTGCTGTCGCTGGCCAGTCCCCGGTGGACCGCCAGGCCGGAGGGCTTGGCCACGACCACCAGGGCCTGGTCCTGGTAGAGGATCGGGACCGGGACCGTGGCCGGATCGGGTGGGGGTGGGCGGTCGCCCCAGTCAGCCACCCGTCACCGTGAAGACCGCGCTCGTGACCTCTTCGGCGCCTCCGCTGTCGGTGGGCAGGGCGACGCGCAGCCGGTAGTCGCCGGGCTCCAGCGTCGGCGTGCCGACCACGGTCTTCTGGACCGGCAGCGAGAGCGTCCAGGTGAAGGTGCGCTCGCTGGCCTCCTCGACGTCTTCGTAGGTCGGGTCGACGGTGTGATCCCACCAGAAGGCGTAGCCGTCGCTGTCCAGGGGGGCGCCGCCCGGGCGCAGGACCGGCTCGCCGTCCGCGGTCTCCAGGGTGGCGACCGGCGTGCCGAGCCAGGCGTCTCGCCCGGCCACGGCGAAGAGCACGACGTCGGTGGGACCGACCTCGGAGGCCACCTCGCTGAGGACCGTGCCTGGCGCCACGGGGTCCTCGGGCATGTAGGGGTCGTAGACGGCCGCGGCGAAGGGCTCCACGGGATCCGGCTCGATGCCCATCACGTGGGTCTTCATGTAGGTGCCGAAGGCCAGCTTGGACCAGAACCTCAGGTGCTCGCCCTGCTTCGGACCCCACAGCGCCCCGGAGGCCTCGTAGCCACCCTGCCACCAGTCGTCCTCGAGGATCGAGTAGCCGGTGTAGTCCTGCGTGTAGCCGAAGAAGGCGACGTCCTCGACCTCGGTGTGGAAGGTCCGGATGTCGTCGAGCAGGGCCTCCGCGAGCAGCGTCCCGGCCTCCCCCGGCCAGGTCACGAAGTAGAGGCCACCGACCTGACCGGCGGTCACGAGGGTCTGGTTGGGGGCGGGGTAGTCCGCGGAGAAGGGGATGCAGTGCTGATCGAGCTCCTCCACCGTGGTGGCGGGGTCGCAGTCCTCCTCGCCTGCGCAGTAGACGCCGCCGTAGTCGTAGGGGAATTCGTCGCTCTCGTAGCCGATGAAGTCCCGGTCGATGTGGATCCGGCTGGTGTGGCCGGCCACGGTGGGGTCCTCGTCCCAGACGAGATCTCCCAGCGAGCGGTGGACGCTGTCTGCGACGGCCACGCCGGCGGCGTCCATCTTGTCGTACCCGCCCGGCACCGTGGCGCCCTCCCGGCGGGCGTCTCCCGGATCCTGGGGCGACATGTCGGCGCCCCAGGCGTTGAACATCAGGGCCTCCACAGGGTGGTCGAAGGTGTCCTCCACCGCCTCCTCGATGGCGCCCGAGACGTCCTGGCTGAGGTTGAGGTCGTCGATGTCCAGCACGGTGCCGTGGACGGCGTAGGCCATCACCACGGCCTGGATCTCGTCCTCGCGCTCGACCGCCAGGACCGGGATGGTCCCGTTCTGGTACTCCAGGCCGTCCTCGCAGCGCCGGTCGCCGTGGGCTTCGTCGCACCTCGACATCACGTGGCCCACGCGGGCGGGCGCGAGATCGTCCAGGGCCGCCTCCACGCCGTCGGCGATCGCGTCGACGAGGCGATCGTAGAACTCGGGGAAGAACCGGTCCGCGATGAGATCGAAGACGCCGCCGCCGTCGATGACCCGCCCCGGCCCGGAGTGGGTGTGGGTGGCGCCGATGACCAGCGAGTGGTCCAGGGTGCGCCCCAGGCGCGCTTCGAGCTCGATCACCACGGCCTGGCGTAGCTGCTGGAAGGTGCCCACCGAGTCCAGGCGCACGAAGATCAGCTCGTAGGCCTCACCGCGCGACAGGGCCACGACCTTGATCTCCGGGTGGCCGTGCAGGTGCTTCGTCGCCGGGTAGATCTCGGCGAAGGGCGAGTCCGAGGGCTCGGCGTCGAGGGGGCCGTAGCCGGCCGTGCCGATGCCGACGGGAGCCGGGACACGCAGGCGTGCCATGCCCGCTTCGAGCGGTCCGGGATCCGGGGTGGGGTCCGGGTCGTCCCCGGTGCAGGCGAGCAGGGCGAGGGCCAGCCAGGCGGTCATGATCACCTCGAGGCGAGGCACAAGCGTAACGGAGCCGGTAGAAGAGGGATCGGAGGGTCGGGCATGAGTGGACTGGCGGACAAGGTGGCTTGGATCACGGGTGGGGGAACGGGTCTCGGCAAGGCGATGGCCCTGGAGAGTGCGCGGCAGGGGGCCCGGGTGGCGGTCTCCGGCCGGCGGGAAGATCGCCTGCGGCAGGTCGTGACGGCGATCGAGGCAGCAGGGGGGGAGGCGCTGGCCGTGCCCTGTGACGTGACCTCCGAGGACAGCCTGGCGACCGCGGTGGCCTCGGTCCTCGGGCGCTTCGGTCGCCTGGACGTCGCGATCGCCAACGCCGGGTTCGGGGTCGGGGGGCGCTTCGAGACCCTGCCGGTCTCCGCCTGGCGCCGCCAGTTCGAGGTCAACCTCCTCGGAGCTGTCGCCACCGCCCGCGCGGCGCTTCCGGAGCTGAAGAAGACCGGCGGACGCCTGGCGCTCGTGGGCAGCGTGGCTTCGGTGATGCCCTACCCGACCGGCTCGGCCTACTCGGCCTCCAAGGCGGCCATCGGCTCGCTGGGCAACACCCTCTACGTGGAGCTGAGGGGCTCGGGCGTGAGCTGCACGACCCTGCATCCGGGCTTCGTCGAGAGCGAGATCGCCCAGGTCGACAACAGCGGCGCCTTCCACGAGGACTGGGTGGATCGTCGCCCGGCCTGGCTGATGTGGAGGTCCGACCGGGCGGCCCGCGTCATGTTGCGGGCCATCGAGCGCCGTCGTCGCTGCCGGGTCTTCACGGGCCACGGGGTGTTCGCCGCCGCGCTGGTGCGCCTCTGCCCGGGGCTGGTGTTCTGGCTCGTTGCCCGTCTCAGTGCGCGGGGGGGCCGAGCATGACTCCCTCCCCCATGGACCCTGGTGCCGCCCTGGCCCGCCTGCTCGCGGGCAACCTCCGCTTCGTCGCCGGTCAGCCGCGGGCAGGTGTGTCGGGTGCCCAGCGAACCGGCCTCGTCGAAGCCCAGGCCCCCTTCGCCTGCGTGCTGGGCTGCGCCGACTCACGCGTGCCGCCGGAGATCATCTTCGACACCGGGCCTGGCGAGCTCTTCGTGGTGCGGGTGGCCGGCAACGTCACCTCCCGGGAGATCAGCGCCAGCGTCGAGTACGCCGTGGGCGAGCTCGGCGTGCGGCTCGTCCTGGTGCTCGGTCACCAGAACTGCGGGGTGATGCAGGCCACCCTCGCCGGGACCGAGCACAGCGGCAACATCGGCGAGCTCCTGGAGGCTCTTCGGCCTCGCCTGGGCCACGTCGAGGGCGAAGGCGACGACCGGGTCCGGGCCGCCGCCTGGCTCAATGCGCGTCTCGCGGCCGAGGCGCTCCGCCAGGACGAGCCCATCCTGGCCACAGCGGCCCGCGAGGGACGGCTGGAGGTCGTGCCGGCCTACTACCGCCTGGACGAGGGGCGGGTGGAGATCCTCGGTCCGAGCTGACGACGAGGATCGCACTCGGGGCACGTGGGACATGGACAGAGCGGATTCGACAGGTGGTCCGATGGACGAGGCGAGCTGGCGCCCTACAATTCGCCGACGGTGATACCTGTCCAGCGGGTCGGCTGGGCGGGCGAGGCGATGACCCGAACACCCTGGATGGCGAAGATGGCCGGCAGACAGGCCCCGATCCCCTGGTCCTATCGCCCGCTGCTGCCCGGTCTGGCCTTCCTCGCCATCATCGTGCTCCTCTCGCTCGATCTCGTCGAGGACTGGCGCGCGGGGAGCACGCCGACCCACATCGCGGTGGAGGGGCTCGTGATGATCTTCGCTGTCGCTGGCGTCGTGGCCTCCGCTGTCGTGGTCGTCCAAGACGCGCGAGACACGCGGGTCAAGCTCGTCGTGGCGAGGGCACAGGCCCAGGAGGCGGTCGGTCGCTCCGAGGAGCTGGGGCGCCAGGCGGCGTCCTGGCGTGCCGAGGCGGAGGGCCTGCTGAGGGGACTCGGCGAGGCCATCGACGGGCAGTTCTCGACCTGGGGGCTCACACCGGCCGAGCGCGAGGTGTCGCTGTTCCTGCTGAAGGGGCTGAGCACCAAGGAGATCGCCGCGGCGCGGCGTACCTCGGACCAGACCGTGCGCCAGCAGGCCCGGGCGATCTACGCCAAGGCGGGGCTGAGTGGCCGAGCGGAGCTCGCCGCCTTCTTCCTCGAGGACCTGCTCCTGCCGCCGCAGGCGGACAGCCAGGACGCCGCCACGACGGAGGGATAGTCCGGGGTCTGTCGATCGATGCCCGGCCCGAGGATCTCTTGCTCCGCCGCGCGCGGCAGCTCGGCACGGCCGACATCCGCAGACCTCCCCAGGTCCGCGACGGCGAGCGAAGATCGACCTCGGTGCTCACGAGGACCGCCCCTCTGTGCCATCGGTGGGTGAACCCTCGCGGGCCGGGTGGTTAGTGATCTTCACCTGACCCAGACCGCACCACAGGAGCGGCAGATGGCCGAGTTCGGGGCTGCCAGCACGGCAGAGGAAGTGAGCGAGGGGATCGATCTGAGCGGCAAGGTCTACGTCCTGACCGGCTGCAACTCGGGAATCGGAGAGGAGACACTGCGGGTGCTCGGGCTCCGTGGCGCGGAGGTCATCGGGTTGGCTCGGACCACCGACAAGGCCCAGGCCGCGCTCGATGCGCACGGGGTCACCGGGACCGCGGTCGCCTGCGAGCTCTCGGATCCCGCCTCGGTCCGGGCCGCCGTCGAGACGGTCTGCGGGCTGGGCAAGAGGCTGGCCGGCATCATCGCCAACGCCGGGATCATGACCCTGCCCGAGCCGCGCACCACGCTCGGCCTCGACCTGCAGTTTCTCACCAACCACATCGGACACTTCATCCTGGTCACCGGATTGGTCGACCTGCTCACCGACGACGGCCGGGTGGTGATGGTCTCGAGCGGCGCCCACTTCATGGCGCCCGAGGTCGGCATCGACTTCGACAACCTCAGCGGCGAGCGCGACTACCAGCCGTGGCGGGCCTACGGACAGTCCAAGCTCGCCAACCTGCTGATGGCCAAGTCGCTGGCCAGGCAGCTCGACGGCCACAAGACCGCCAATGCCCTCCATCCGGGTGTCATCCAGACCAGGCTCGGCCGGCACCTCGACGACTACGACGGCCTGCTCGACGACATCGGCCGCGAGAAGCTCAAGACGGTGGGCCAGGGTGCCGCCACCCAGGTCTACCTGGCTGTGCACCCGGACGTAGGCGACAGGACGGGACTGTACTTCGACAGCTGCCAGGTCAGGGAGCCGAGCGAGCAGGCTCAGGACGAGGAGCTCGCCGACCGCCTGTGGGCGGAGAGCGAGAAGATCGTGGCCTCGCTGTAGGGCCGCTCAGCCCGGCATCGCCCGTCCGCTGAGACGCAGAGCCCGCCTGAGACGGTGTTCAGGCGAGTCCTCGCGTCGTGGTGGGCCCTGGATGCCCCCGGCACAAGTAATGCACCGTTGCGCGGCCCCCTTCCGCCCCTGTCGGCCCGGGGTCGCGCTTGGAATGACTCTGCCATGCCGGCGGCGACCCCAGACCAACAGGGACGGAAGCTGCCTCGCGCACCGGTACACTGCTTCCGCCGTGGTCATCTGGCTGGACGACGCTCGAACTCAGTCGATGGCTCTCGAGGGCTGGGGCGTGGCCGAAGAGGAGCGGCTCGTGGAGATCGCTGGTGTCGCCGGGCTCGAGACGCCGAGGGCACGAACAAGACGACGTCGCCAAGGTCGAGGCGCTCGAAGTGGCGGCGATTGAAGGTCGCCAGTCGGTCCGCGCCGGCCTTTCTCGCACAGGCTGCGATGTGTGCGTCGTAGGTCGCGCCGCCGGACACCTCGCCGGCCAGCGCTTCGTCGAGGAGCTGCCAGGCCTCGTCGCCATCCAAGCCCACGATTCGAGTCTTGCCGCGGAACGACTCCGCCAGGAGGCGGTGGGCGTCACCAGCGCGGAGTCGCCAGGGCGGGGGGAGGCGAGTGAGCACCGCGTAGGCTTCGACCAGGGCCGGCACGGGGAGGATGGCAGGGGGGTCGCCCGTGAGGGCGTCCCTGAGGACCGGGAGAGCCGCCCCGTGGTGCTCGTGCCAGCTCAGGTGGGCCGGCACGATGACGCTCGTGTCCAGCGCAGTGCCGCCCAAGTCAGCCGCGCTCGTCGCGCAGCCGGTCGCGGGTCGCCGTGACCGTCTCGGCTCGCAGCACCGGGACCGGCTGGCTGGGCGAGGCGACGGCGACGCCATCCACGGTCTCGATGGAGACATCGATCGGGGTGGGCTCGATCTCGATGCAACCGTCGCGGAAGCGCACCTCGAGCGGCGTCCCCGGTCGAATGCCCGCCGCATCCCGCACGGCCTTCGGGATGACCAGTCGTCCGGCAGAATCGATGGCAGTACTCATGGCATTTCTCTACCATCATCGTAGGCGTTGGGACCCATGTCGTCAAGTCGGTCACGCGGCCTACGGGAGGCGGGCTGGGCGTGCCTGGTTCGAACGTCCAGTGTGTCCCTCGTGGTTGCCACGCGAAAAGCCCGTCGAAGCAATGCTCTGACGGGCCCGATCGGTGGTGGGCCGTTCTGGATGAGTATCGAACGTGGTTGACTTTCACTGACATGGCAGATGCGGCCGCAGTGGCGCATTTGTTGATTCCTGACACGCTGGCATCTGCGTGGTAGGATGAGGATGGAGGTCATCGTATGTCCGAGTTGGCAGTGAAGATCGGAGCTGGTGGACGCCTGGTCATCCCCGGCGAGTTCCGTGCCGCGCTGGGAATCGGGCCGGGAGACACCGTGATCCTGGTGATGGAGCCCGATGGCCTGCGCGTGCTCACGCCTGGCCAGGCCGTGCGACGAGCACAGGCGCTGGTCGCGCGGCATGTCTCGAGGGATCGGCGTCTGTCGGAGGAGCTCCTGGCCGAGCGGCGTGCGGAAGTCGATGCCCCGTGACACGGTGCTGGACGCATCCGCGCTGCTGGCGCTGCTGAACGCCGAGCCTGGCGCGGAGCGTGTCGCAGCCTGCATTCCGGGCGGCGTTGTCAGCGCCGTCAACCTCGCGGAGGTCGTCGGCAAGCTGGCAGAAGCGGGGATGGCCGTCGATGACATCCGACTGGCCCTGTCCGGGCTGGGTCTTCGCATCGCGGACCTGGACGAGGGGCTCGCCTACGAGGTCGGCCTCCTGCGCCCGTCCACGCGGGCTCGTGGTCTCTCGCTCGGCGATCGGGCCTGTCTCGCCCAGGCGAAGCGCTCTGCTCTCCCCGCATTGACCGCAGACCGTGACTGGCTGTCCCTCGACCTGGGCTTGGAGATCGAAGCCATTCGCTGAACGAAGAACCCGCCGGGAGCAGGGGGCCCCGGCGGGTTCTTGAACCGGGGTGGGCCTTGTTGGACGACGTTCGAACTCTCTGGGTCGATCCAGAGGGGTGGAAGCTGCAGGACTTCCACCATGTGCGAGCGCTCGTGGGCCGAGCGCAGCCATGAGCGGGTGATCAAGGGGGCCCTTCGGAACCCTTCCATGCATCTCCAGGCAGCCGCGCCAGGAGTTCGCGCCCGACGAGCCGCACGGCCTCCTCCGGTTGCCAGACCATGCCCGGTGCGAGCAGCGGCACGACATCCTGCATGAACCGACCATCGGCGACCTTCGCGGCGAGGTTCTCCTCGAATTCCGCTCGGCTGACGGAGTGGCCCTCCGCGTCCAGGTACTCCCCGAAGGCCTGGACCATGCGCTGTGGGTCAGCGCCACCCCGAACGAGCCCGTCCCAGAGGTCGAACAGGTCGCGGCCCTTGCGGCGCTGGTAGAGAGCGCGAAGCTTGGTGCCGAGTTGCTCGTCGAGGCTGTAGCCCTGGATGGTGGCCTCGCCTTCGAACCAGCGGGATCGCACGGCAAAGGGGTGCTCTTGCAGGCCGAACACGGTGAAGTGCTCCCGGGTGTTGATCTCCACCTTCAGCCTGAGCTTGATGGGTGGCTCGCCCTCGGCGAGGAAGCGGTAGCGCAGCGTCACTCGGCCCTCGGAGAAGCTCCGCTTGGGCCGACCGAGCCAGCCATCCAGGCGGGCGCGGAGGGCGTCGATAGTCGGCCCGATGGGTGCTGCCGCGATCTGCACGAGGTCGATGTCCTCGGAGTAGCGGGCGGCAGGCAGTTGGAGCTTGTAGAGTGCCGTTCCCCCGCGGAAGGCGAGCCGCTCCGCGATGAAGCTGTCGGAGAAGATCTCGACCAGGGCTCGACTGATGATCAGGTCCTGTTCGACCTGGTGGTCGGAGGCCCACGGCGCCGTGCCGCGCCACTGGTCGATGAAGGCCTTTGGGATCACAGGTCGGGTTCCACCGCCGTGTTCAGGACGAGCCTCCAGCGGACGTTTCGCGAATGCTCACCGCCGGTTCCGGCAGGGTCGAGCGAGCAGAAGGCAGGGGAACGCTCTGAGACCCACTCGGCGAGTACGTCGGACTTGTCGCTGGCACCGACGAGCTCGAGGAGGAATCCGAGGCGCTGAGCCCACACGAGTGGCGACAGCTCCGCAGCCTCTGCGAGAGCGTTTGGGTCCAGCTCGCCCGCCAGCTCCTTCATGACGGTCGCCGCGTTGCCCAGCCCGCCCACATGCGAGGGGTAGCCCACAAGGTCGAAGGCGGTGAGTTCCGGTGTCGCCATCCGCACGATCCCCTTGGGGGTGTTGCGGGTGACGGTGCGGGCGCGCTCGAGGTTGGAGCGCTGCGTGAAGTCGATGCGTACGCTGCCGCAGCCGACAGGCCGTTGTGGACGGGGGAGCATGACCTGGAAGGTCTGGGGGCGCTGGTGGGCCGCGCCGTGCAGCTCAGCGGCCGAGAGCAAGGCCACGTAGTAGGGCGTCCCGAGGAATGCGCAGAGGTCGTCGATGAACCACAGGGCCGGGAGGCAGCCCAGGCGCCGGTACTCTGGCGGCAGCGCGAGGTGGAAGCCCCGGAGCGGAGTGGCGATCTCCTTCTTGGCGCGGAGCCGGCGCAGGATGGCCTGCACCGCCTTGGGCGAGCCGCCGTGAGCCACTCGGGCTTCGTCGGTGGTGAAGCTGATCCTGCCTTGCGGGGCAAGCCCATCAACCCAGGCGAGATTGAAAGTCCGGTGGGAAGTGGAATGACTCACATGCCTAAGGTAACGTATTGTAGCACCTTTTGTGAGTGAAACCGCACGCCGAGCGATGGTGTTCGCCGCCTCGGTCCGCGGGGACCCTGGCGAGACCTCGCTGGACTTGAACCCCATGCGCAGGTGACACCCTTGGAAGGAGGGAGTTGTCGCCGATCCATGTGTCGTTGGGTTCTGGTCCTGCACGCAGAATGGCCGCCAAGAACCAAGGTTCAAGGCGGCCAGCCGAGATGGTGGTGGGCCTTGTTGGACGATGTTCGAACTTTCTGGAACGAGGCAGAGGGGTGGTCGGCCGAGGAGATGGTCGCGATCCGGGGCCTCGAGACGGGTGAGGGGAGTGAGGGCTGCCGAGCCTGAGATCATTACGCCAGCTCATCAACCAGCCGGGCGACGGGGACCGCTCGGAGTCGGTCGCCCATCGGGAAACTGTGCTCTCCTGCATGCACCACGACGAGCTCGTCGAGGCGGAGGTCCGCGAGGGCGATCAGCATGCTTCGTGTGCGTCGGGGCGCAGTGGTTCGCTTGAACTCGAAGCCAAGCCTGTGGCCGTCCTTGGTCACCAGCAGGTCGAGCTCCGCCCCCTGGTGGGTGCCCCAGAACCAGCACTCGCTCTTGTGTGCGCCGAGGCATCGCGCCACTTCTGCGAGCGCGAAGCCCTCCCAGCTTGCACCCACCTTGGGGTGGCGCTCGAGCGCTTCCTGGTCACCGAGGTTGAGCAGGGCGTGCAGGAGCCCCGTATCGGCGAGGTACACCTTCGGACGCTTGACTTGGCGCTTGCGCAGGTTCTCGTGCCATGGCGCAAGCTGGTGAACGACGAAGGTGTCCGTGAGCAGGTCGAGGTAGCTCCGTACGGTGTGGTGGGAGACGGCGAACGCGCGCCCGAGCTCCGCGAGGTTGAGCAGGTCCCCATGGTAGTGGGCGAGCATCGTCCAGAAGCGGTGCAGGGTGGTGCCCGGTATGCGGCTCCCGAGCTGCGGCAGGTCACGTTCGAGGAAGGTGCGGATGAACTCTCGCCGCCACCTGAGGCTGGTCGCCTCGCTGGAAGCGAGGAAGGACCGAGGGAAGCCGCCTCGCAGCCACAGCCGTTGAAGCATCTCGCTGCCCACCTCGTCGAGCGCGAAGCCCGGGAGGCTGTGGTACGCGATCCTCCCGGCCAGTGTCTCGGATGACTGCCGGAGAAGCTCGGGGGCGGCACTCCCGAGTACGAGGAACCGCAGGGGTGTGCCAGGTCGATCGACGAGAACCCTGAGAACCTGGAAGAGATCGGGCCGACGGTGGACCTCGTCAAGAACGACCAGGCCGCTCAGCGAACCGAGCGCGAGCTTCGCCTCGCTGAGGCGAGCGAGGTCATCGGGGTCTTCCAGGTCGAACTTGTGGACGGGGCCATCCCAGGTTGCCGTCACCTGGTGGGCGAGTGTGGTCTTCCCGACCTGTCGGGGCCCCAGGATCGCGACGACGGGGAACTGCCGAAGCAGGCCCATCAGGGCGTCAGTGTGGCGGCTGCGGTGGATCATGGCTGGATTTTACCATGAAATATGGAAGACTGATTTCGGTATTTCCTGGATGTCTCAAGCGGACCGGGGCAGCGACGATACTGGATCCAAACCCATGCGATGAGCGATATGTAAGTTAGGAGCCAGAGCTTCGTCGGGCGCTTGTACGCTCGGGTTCTGGCAATAGAGAGCAGAGCAGCCGCCAAGAACCAAGGTTCGAGGTGGCTATTCGGTATGATGGTGGGCGATACTGGATTTGAACCAGTGACTTCTACCGTGTGAAGGTAGCACT
>CAZCVP010000171.1:0-18371 GCA_964501915.1 uncultured Enterobacterales bacterium | reverse complement strand
GTACCTGGCCGCCGCCGGCCTGCACAGCCTGGCGATCAGCGAGACCCAGAAGTTCGGCCACGTGACCTACTTCTTCAACGGAAACCGCTCCGGTCGCCCCGACGAAGCGCTGGAGGACTGGACCGAGATCCCATCCGACCGGGTGCCCTTCGACACCCGGCCCGAGATGAAGGCCGCCGAGATCACCGCCGAGGTCTGCGCCGTGCTCGCGGCCGGCGGCGTCGACCACGTGCGCCTGAACCTCGCCAACGGCGACATGGTCGGCCACACCGGCGACTTCGCCGCCACCGTGCGGGCCGTCGAGCACGTGGATGGCTGCGTCGGACAGCTCGAGGAGGCGGTGCGAGCCGTCTCGGGCGTCCTGCTGGTCACCGCCGACCACGGCAACGCCGACGAGATGTACCGGGTGGACAAGGAGACCGGCGACTACGCCACCGACTCCGGCGGCCAGCGCATCCCGCGCACCTCCCACAGCCTGAACCCGGTGCCGCTGATCCTGGTGGACCCCTCCGGGACCTGGAGGCTGGCACCCGTAGAGGGAGCGGGGCTGGCCAACGTGGCGGCCACCGTGCTGAACCTGCTGGGCCTCTCGACCCCACCGGACTACCTGCCGTCTCTCGTGGAACCCTCGTGAGCCGTGGCGGAACCGACATGATCCTCGACCTGCGCTCCGACACCGTCACCCGACCCACTGCGCCGATGCTCGCGGCGATGACCACCGCCGAGGTGGGCGACGACGTCCTGGGCGACGACCCCACGGTCATCGCTCTGGAGGCCGAGGCTGCCCGCCTGACCGGCAAGGCCGCCGGCCTGTTCACGCCGTCGGGCACCATGGCCAACCAGCTCGCCATCATGGCCTGGACCCGGCCGGGCGACGAGGTCATCGTCGAAGCCGGGGCCCACCCCTTCCACTACGAGTCCGGGGGACCGGCGGCCCTGTCCGGCGTGACCCTGCGTCCGGTGGGGGGTCGCCGGGGCATCCTCGAGCCGGCCAAGGCCTGGGCCGAGGTCCACCGCGGTCCCCCCTGGGTGGCGCCGACGAGCCTGATCTCCGCCGAGGACACGGCCAACACCGGCGGCGGCAGCGTCTACCCGCTGTCGACCCTCGACGAGCTGGGCAGAGGCGCCTGGAAGCGGGACCTCCACACCCACCTGGACGGCGCCCGGCTCTTCAACGCGGTCGTGAAGAGCGGCGTGCCAGCCGAGCGGCGCTGCCGCCACTGGGAGTCCGTGACCTTCTGCCTGTCCAAGGGCCTGGGAGCCCCGGCTGGCTCGGTGCTCTGCGGACCCGCGAGCTTCATCCTGCGCGCTCGCCGCCTGCGCAAGATGCTCGGGGGGGCGATGCGCCAGGCCGGCTACCTCGCCGCGGCCGGTCTCTACGCCCTGGAGCACCACGTCGAGCGCCTGGCCGGGGACCACGACCGGGCCCGAGCGCTCTACGAAGGCCTGATCGAAGCCGGCTGGGCGGCCGAGGCCCCGGAGACCAACATGGTCTACGTACGCGGAGACGGCGCCGCAGCCACGGTCGCCACCCTGGCGGAGCGAGGTGTGCTGGCGGTGCCCGTCGGTCCGGGTCGCATGCGTCTCGTCACCCACCTCGACATCGACGACGAAGCCGTGGAGCGCGTGATCGAGGTCTTTCGCGAGCTGAGCTGAGCTGAGCGTCCTCGCCCGGTTCACTCCAGAGCGCTGTCGACCGTGTCGGTGTGGCCGTGGGCGTCGGGATGGACCAGGACCCGCGCCTCTCCCGGGAGGACACTGCGGATCTGGCGAGCGATGTCCTCGACCAGCTCGTGGGCGGTGCCCAGCGGCGTCTCCGGAGGCAGGTCCAGGTGGACCTCGACGAAGCGCAGGGGCCCGGAGCGACGGGTCCTCAGGCCGTGGAAGGCGAGCTCCTCCTCGTCCTGGATGCGCTCCAGCAGCCCGCGCACCGCCTCCTGCTCCTCGGGTTCGAGGGCCTCGTCCAGCAGCTCGGAGACCGCCCCCCGGAGCACGGGCCAGGCATCGTGGCCGATCCAGATGGCCACCGGCAGCGCCAGCGCCGAGTCCAGCCACGCCCAGCCGGTCCACTCCACGAGGCCCAGCCCGGCCAGGGCCCCAGCGCCGGCCAGCATGTCCACCCGGTAGTGGGTGGTGTCGGCGTGGAGCACCAGGCCCCCCTCGGCCTCGCGAGCCCGCTTCAGGCTCCACCACAGCCCCGCGGCCACGACCAGGGAGGTGGCCAGGGCCACGGCGGCGATCCCGGTGTCGGGCACGGGCCGGCCCTCCAGCAGCCCGGTGAGCCCGGCCACGGCCACGCCACACGCCACCCCCACGAGCAGCATGCCCTGGCCGGCCGCCAGCACCCCCTCGACCTTGCCGTGGCCGTAGGGGTGGTCCTCGTCGGCGGGCGTGCGGGCGTAGCGATAGCCCCACCAGTTGACCCCGCTGGCGCAGGCATCGGCGAAGGAGTCCGCGGCGCTGGCCAGCACCAGCATCGAGCCGCTGGCGATGCCGAGGCCGTACTTGAAGACCGAGAGCAAGGCCGACACCAGCACTGCTCGCCGCAGCGCCGCCTCGCCCGGAGACGTCATGACGGCAGGACCGCCCGGACCCGGGCGAAGGTGGTGGGCAGCCGCACGGCCCGTGTCCACTGGGACAGGGCGACGCCATAGGCGGCTGGCGTGGCGTCCTTCCAGCCACAGAAGAGCGCCCCGCCCAGGGTCAGCAGCGCGACCTCGGTCGGCGAGCCCAGCGCCGCTGCGAAGCGCAGGTAGACCATGCGCCTCACGACCTCCACGGTCAGGGCCTCGCTGTCCGCGTCGAGCGTCCAGCCTGGCAGGCGGTCGGGGAGCGGGAAGCCGATGCTGCGACAGCCCGCGGCCCAGGCCGCGACCCAGGCGCCCCCGAAGCCCTGGCCCGTCAGGGCCTCGAGCAGCTCCGCCGTGGTGCGCGAAGCCTCGCAGTGGGCGAGGACCTGCGCCTCCTCCTCCCGCAGCCCGGCGTCGAGCGCGACCCGTGAGGCGATCGCTCGCCCGACCTCCAGCTCGGGACCGCTCTGCCAGGTCTGCCAGGTCGACGAGCAGCCCGGGTCCAGACCGACCCGCACCTCGCTCTCGGCGCGCACCACGATCACCGGGTACTGCTGGCAGGTCAGGGGCTTGGCCGCCAGCCCGGCCTGGGCGTGGATGCGGCAGAGGGCGTCGGCCCCGAGGAAGACACAGCGCCCGTCGGCGTGGCGCAGGGTCTCGCCGTCCACCGGGTCGCGCACGCCGAGCAGGGCCCCCATGGCCACCATCCGCTGCGCCTCCCCGTCCTGGAGCAGGACCCGGTGGCCCATGCAGCTCGCACCACAGCGGGTACAGGCGTGGCGGAAGACGGTGCTCACCCGTGGCTTCTAACGGGGATCCCCGAAGAGGAGGAGCCCCCACCCGAACCGGGGATGGGGGCCCTTCAGAGACCTATTGAACCCGATTCAGTCGCAGTTCGCCAGTCCTGCGTAGGAGATCTTCACCTTGTCGCCACCTTCGGGGACGTTCTGGTCGAAGATCACGGCGTTCGACGGCGCGTCGAAGTGCCAGTCGCCGGTGATGACGGTGTTGTTCACCTTGACCACGATGGTGCTCTCGACGGCGGTCGCGCTGAGGGTGTAGACGTCCTGCGAGATCGACGCCTGGGCGAGCTTGCTCATGTACCCGGACCAGGTGACGCTGCAGATGGAGAGGAACTCACCGCCGGTGTAGTTCACGGCTTCGTAGTAGCCGGTGCCGGCGTCGGCGGTGCCGCAGCCTCCCGGGTAGTCCCCGGCGATGGCGGAGATCCGGGTGAGGGCGGCGCTGCCCTTGTAGTTGATGATGTTGTTGACGTAGTAGCTCCAGTCCTGCCAGGACTGCTCCGGCTCGTCGCTGACCTGGATGAAGTGGAGCATGGCGTCGGCCCGCAGGAAGCCGGCGTTGCAGCCGGCGGACATCTTGCTGGCGGCCGCCTCGGCGACGGTCAGCAGGGCCTCGGTGTACATGCCGCCGCCACCCGTCTGGATGGTGCTCTTGAAGGTGTTGGCGTAGCCGCTGGTGCTCGGGGTGAGGATCCCGCTGGAGTTGCACCCGTTGTCGGCGTTCACCACGATGATCCGCCAGTCGGTGGTGTAGTTGCTCAGCTCGTTGATGAACGAGTCGAAGTTGTTGGCCAGGCGGGCGACGTCGTCGTTCATCGAGCAGGACTGGTCCACCGAGAACACGATGTCGCTGGGCGGGTCCTTGTCCAGGGTCCACTCGTCCTGGTAGGTCGCGGCGTACTTGCCGGAGCCCTTCTGGGTGGCCTCGCGGACCCCGAGCGGCTCGTTGGAGGTGACGGTCAGCAGACCGTCGTAGGCCCCGGACTCGGGCGGGTCGAAGTCGATGTCCGTGGTGACGTACTCGCCTGGCTCCAGGCGGACAGGCAGCACCTGCCCCAGGGACCAGTCGAAGGCCTCGCCCTCGTAGGCGACCTCGCTGATGACCAGGGTGTCGGTCCCGACGTTGACGAGGTCGATGGCGCCCGGGTTGGCGCAGCCGACGTAGGTGGTGCCGAGGTCGTAGGGATCGGGGTCGATGCTCAGCTCGGGCACGGCGCCCTCGCCGACCAGCTCGACCGTCGCCTTGGGCACGATCGGGTCGTTGCTCTCGACGATGGCGTTGGCGATCTGCTCGTTGGCGCCCATCGGCGAGAAGGCCACCTCGATGTCCTGGGAGGCCCCCACGGGCAGGATCTGGGTCCAGTCCGTGGTCATGATCGTGAAGCTGCCGTTCTGGGCACCGATCTCGATGTTGTCGAGCTCCAGATCCCCGTCGCCGACGTTGGAGATGGTGAAGATCTCGGTCGCCACCTCGCCGTCGCCGATCGCGCCGAATTCCACCAGCTCGGGCACGACCAGGATCTCCGGGTCCCCGGCCCCCCGATGGTCGCCGGTTCCCGACAGGGTGTAGTCGTTGCAGGCGGTGGCCGTGGTGAGGACGAGCAGTCCGGCAGTCCAGGCGCGCGACATCGAATCCTCCGTGGAGAGAAGGGTACCCAAGGCTGCAATGACCATGCCACCGAGGGAACGACCCTGTGGCCGTTCCACGGCGGTCTGCGATCAAGATGTCGCGGACCGCCCCCGGGGCATTGGGGTACCCGTGCCCCGCTTATGTACAGGAACCAGCGGCCAGCCTCAAGCCCAGGTTGAGGCAGCCGCGCCCCGTCCGGGCATCTTGACCGATTCTGGACACACGGACCCCCCGCTGACGCTCGTCAGCGGAGGCGATCACCCGAGGAGATCGGCGACCGCAGCCCGCTCGCTCATGAGCTCGTCCACCGAGCCAGCGAGCTTGGCCTTGGCCCAGTCGTTGTGCTCGATGCCCTGGACGATCGTCGCCTTGCGATCCCGGACCTCGACGGCGTGGGAGAAGACGAGGCCCGCCGGGATGCCGTAGGAGCCGTCGGAGGGCACGCCCATGGAGCTCCACTCGCCGGGGGCGGTGCCGTTCCAGAGGGTCTTCATGTGGTCCAGGGCAGCCGAGGCGGCCGAGGCAGCGGAGCTGGCGCCCCGGGCCTTGATGATCGCCGAGCCGCGCTTGGTGACCGTGGCGAAGAAGTCGCCCTTCAGCCAGTCCATGTCCCCGATCACCTCGGGGGCAGGCCGGCCGTCGATGGTGGCGTTGAAGAAGTCGGGGAACATCGTCGGGCTGTGGTTGCCCCAGACGGCGAGGTTCTGGACCTTGTCCGTGGTGACGCCGGCCTTCTTGGCGAGCTGGCCCTTGCCGCGGTTCTGGTCCAGGCGGGTCATCGCGTGGAAGCGGTCGACCGGCACGTCGGGGGCGGCGTGGCGGCAGATGAGGGCGTTGGTGTTGCAGGGGTTGCCGATCACGACGACCTGGATGTCCGCAGCGGCCACGGAGTTGATGGCCTTGCCCTGGTCGACGAAGATCGGACCGTTGGCCTGGATGAGGTCGGCCCGCAGCATGCCGGCCTTGCGGGGCAGGGCGCCGATGAGGAAGCCCTGGTTGGCGCCCTCGAAGGCCTTGCGCGGGTCGTCGGTGACCTCGATGCCATGGACCAGCGGGAAGGCGCCGTCCACGAGCTCCATCACCACGCCCTCGAGCGCGGGGAGCGCCGGGGTGATCTCCAGCAACTGGAGGATGATGGGCTGGTCCTCGCCGTAGCAGAAGCCCGAAGCGAGGCGGAAGAGGGTGGCGTAGCCGATGTTGCCGGCGGCGCCCGTGACGGTGACGCGAATGGGAGCGCGCATGGAGTCTCCGTGGGCTCGAGGGGGTCCGCGGCCTAACCCGGCGCCCTCGGGTGTCGACAGCCCTCGGCACCGCACCATGGCCGGGATACCCGCCTCGTGCTCAAGGGGAGATCGGCATCATGACGCTGCTGCTGTTCATCGGGTCCGCCCTGGCTCAGGACTGCGACGGGAAGGCCCTGGAGAAGGAGCTGGCTGCGACCTCGCCCGCGGCCACGGCCCAGGGCTTCGTGACCCTCGCCGAGTGCGACCCGGCCCGCGCCAGGAAGGCCGCCGCCAGGACCTTCGAGAAGGTCCTCAGCGGCGAGGACGGCAACGCCGCAGCCGTGGCGGCCATCGAGGTCGGCGCCGGCGACGTGGCCCGAAGCTGGATCGACGGTCTCCAGTCCGACGAGAAGTCCCGCACCATCAAGGTCCTGGGGCAGGCCTGTGGCGAGAGCGATGCCGTGGCCGAGTTCCTCGTCGAGACCCAGGAGGCGGTGGGCCAGGACTTCTGGTCGGAGCGCTGGTACCGCGGCCTGGCCGAGTGCCGCAAGCCCGGCATCCAGAGCCTGCTGACCGCCGAGATCGACGACCCCAGCGACGACCGCAACCGCTTCATGGGCGTGCTCGAGGTCTATGCCCGCAACCTGGGCAAGGACGCCCTCCCCAGACTGGGCGCCCTCGCCCGCGAGCTCGAAGACCCCCACGAGACCAGCCTGGTGATCAACGCCTTCGCCGACGCAGCCGGGGTGGGCAGCCTGGAGGGCCAGGACCCCGAAGCCGCCGCAGCCGCCATCGCCACGCTCCTGGAGATCGCGCCCGAGCTGCCCCCCGCGGGGGTGGAGTTCGCCCGCGTGACCCTGCAGAGCCTCGGCGCCCCGGCCGAGTCCGACGCCCTCGCGGGGGTGCGCTACGAAGGCCTGCGCTTCGAAGACGGACAGCTCCACTACGCGGTGGTCGCCGTGGAGACCTGGACCTGCAAGAAGGGCACGACCCTGACGGTCCACACCGGCGAGGTCATCGACGGCGGTCAGCGCTGGCCGGACCAGCTCGAAGGCCCGGTCACCGAGGCCACCGCCGCGGCCTGGGACTTCGGCCCCGGCAAGAAGTGCACGGCCGAGGGCGACACCGAGTTCTTCCTCCCGCGGGCGCCCGCCGGCGACGCGGCCGCCATGGAGGACTTCTACGTCCAGACCCTCGAGGACCTGGCGCGGCGCGACCCGGACAAGGTGAACCAGGTCTCCCACGACCCGCTCACGCTGCCCTGAAGGGAGATCCCCGCCACAGCCCGGCGCCGCTTCGCCTAAAGTCAAGCTGAGGCAGACCGTAGAGCCTGCCGGAGGATTATGCCGGGCCACCTCCTGGTCATCGAGGACGAGGTCACGCACCAGCGGCTCATCGAGCTGCTGCTGCTCCCAGCGGAGCACACCCTCGTCCACGCGAGCACCGGCGAGCAGGGACTGGCGCTGCTCAGCCGGGACGACTTCGACGTCGTCCTCTGCGACCTCTGCGTGCCGGGAGTCTCGGGCCTCGAGCTGGTGGAGAAGATCACCCACCTGGCCGGCTCCGCCGAGATCCTGGTCATGAGCGGCCTCCTCACCCCCACGCTGGCCGTCGGCGCCTTCCGTCTCGGAGTGTCCGACGTGCTCGAGAAGCGCGCCCTCTTCGACCCGGACTCGGAGCAGTCGCTGGCCGATCTCGTGGAGGAGGCGATCAGCCGCCGTCGCGTCAAGCGCTCCAAGGCGCTCTACAAAGCGAGTCAGGCCATCCTGCGGACCGCCGAGGCCGAGCTCCTGCCGCAGGTCGTGGTCGAGGTCGGCATGCAGGTGATGCAGGCCGACGATGCCTCGCTGATGCTGCCCGACGACGACGGCCGTCTCTGCGTGGCGCACTCCCACACGCTGTCGTCAGAGGTCCGCCGGAAGGTGGCGATCAGCCTCGGTGAGAGCGTGGCCGGCCGGGTCGCGATGGACAGGAAGCCGGCTGTGTTCTCCGAGAGCCTCAGGGACGACCCCCGCTTCCAGGACCGCGTCTCGCGGGACCGGGTCCGCTCCTCGATCGTCTACCCCCTGTTCTCCGGCGAGCGCCTGGTGGGAGTGCTCAACCTCAACCGCATCGGCACCCGCACCCCCTTCCGCCGCAGTGACATGGAGGTCGCGGCGGTGCTCGCCTCGCAGGCGGTCCTGGCCCTCGAGAACTCCCGCCTGGTCCGCGAGCTCCGGGGCCACATCGCCGAGCTCCAGGACACCCAGGCCAGGCTGGTCACGAGCGAGCGGCTGGCCGCCATCGGTCAGCTCGCGGCGGGTGTGGCCCACGAGATCACCAACCCGATCGCCTGGCTCGTGGCCAACCTCAACCACATCTCCGAGGGCCTGGCCGTGCTGAAGCGTGTGGGCCCGATCCTCGACCGGGAGCCCTTCCGGCCGCTGCTGGCCGGGTGGGAGAAGGGCACGGGGGGCCAGGACCTGCTCCGCGAGCTCGACCTGGCGCTGGTCGATGCCACCGATGGCGCCGAGCGCATCCGCGCCATCGCCCAGGACCTGCGCGTGCTCAGCCGCTCCGCCGAGACCGCGCCCACCCGGTTCGACCTCAACGACGCCATCCGCTCGGCGATCCGCGTCGCCAGCCCCCTGCTCGCCCCCGGCAGGATCAAGCTCGTCTCCCGCCTCGGTGGAGAGCTGCTGGTGGAGGGCAACCCCGGACGTCTCTCCCAGGTCTTCCTGAACCTGATCTCCAACGCGGCCCAGTCGGCGGGAACGACCCGCATCGAGGTGGTGAGCCGACTCGAGGGGGCACGAGCCATCGCGCGGGTGATCGACGACGGCGAAGGCA
Organism: uncultured Enterobacterales bacterium; assembly: GCA_964501915.1. Classification (GTDB taxonomy): domain Bacteria; phylum Myxococcota_A; class UBA796; order UBA796; family CAJQPC01; genus CAYFPX01. The sequence goes on along the minus strand of CAZCVP010000171.1, from coordinate 9,316 downwards.
TCGCCGAGGCGGTGCTCCCGCGCATCTTCGAGCCCTTCTTCACCACCAAGCCCCCCAGCAAGGGCACAGGCCTGGGCCTGGCGATCTCCAGCGAGATCGTGTGCCAGCAGGGCGGCTCGCTGGTCGCGGAGAGCGGTCGACCGGCCGGCGCCTGCCTCACCGTCAGCGTTCCCCTGTGGGTGGCAGCCGTCAACAGTGTCAGCGAAGCGGGTTGACGGGGCGCCGTCCTCCGTTTAGCCACCCGATCCAGACCGGAGCCAGGTGGCCATGCGCAGTCCGACGGTGCAGCTCGACCTCGAGGACATCCAGGCCCGCGGCCTGAGGGGCGAGGGCATCGACCGCAGCGAGGCCGAGATCGTGGTCGCCCTGGAGCCCGGCGAGACCTTCGAGCGCCTGCTCGCGGTCGCCGAGACCCTGAGGCGGGCCTTCAAGGGCGACCAGGTCAACACCTGTGGCATCACCAACGCCAAGAGTGGGCGGTGCCCCGAGAAGTGCTCCTTCTGCTCCCAGTCGGCCCACTTCGACACCGAGTCCCCCACCTGGGGGCTCAAGGACGCCGACACCATCGCCGCCGAGGCCCGCGTGGCCGCGGATCGCGGGGTGCGCGAGTTCTCCATCGTCACCTCGGGGCGAGGACTCTCGAGCCGGCGGGAGCTCGACAGCCTCGCCGACACCTTCCGTCGCATCCGCGCGGAGACCGGGCTCCAGACCTGCGCCAGCCTGGGCCTGATGGACAAGGGGCACCTGGCCGAGCTGCAGGCCGCCGGCATGGAGTCCTACCACCACAACCTGGAGACCGCGCGCAGCTACCACGCCGAGATCGTCGAGACCCACAGCTACGACGACGAGGTGGCCTCGATCCAGGCCGCGAAGGACCTCGGCCTCTACGTCTGCAGTGGCGGGATCTTCGGCATGGGCGAGTCCTGGGACCAGCGCATCGAGCTGGCGGTGGACCTTCGAGAGCTCGGCGTCGACTCGGTGCCGATCAACTTCCTGAACCCCCGACCCGGCACCCCCCTGGCGGACCAGCACGACCTCACGCCCTTCGACTGCCTGAAGATCATCGCGCTCTTGCGGCTGATGATGCCGGACAAGGACCTGATCGTCTGTGGCGGCCGCGAGGTCAACCTCGGTGACCGCCAGGCGGAGATCTTCCGGGCTGGCGCCAACGGCCTGATGCTCGGGGACTACCTGACCACCGCCGGCCGCGAGACCTGCGGCGATCGGGAGATGCTGACCGCCCAGGGTCTCCAGATCCGCCCCGCGCCCCACCCCTGACCTCCGTGTCACCTTCAGGACCCCTCGGTCGGCTCGGAGACCGGGTCGCTGGCCTGCGGGCCGCGGGCCTGGACCGGACCCTGCGTGCCCTGGAGCCCCGGGGACCGGTGCAGGCCATCTGCCGGGGCCGGGAGCTGCTGGTCTTCTCCAGCAACGACTACCTGGGCCTCGCCCATCACCCCGAGGTCGCGGGCGCCTGGCGGGGAGCGGGCTGCGGATCCTCTCGCCTGATCGCCGGCAGCCGGACCTGCCACCGCGAGCTGGAGGAGGCGCTCGAGCGGCACTTCGGGCAGCCAGCCCTGGTGTTCTCCTCCGGCTACCAGGCCAACCTGGCCGTGCTCACCACGCTCTTCGACCGAGGCGACCTCGTGGCGAGCGACGCCTTGAACCACGCCTCGATCATCGACGGGCTGCGGCTCGGCCGGGCCGATCGCTCGGTCCGACCCCACGGCGCCCTGCCGGAGCCGGGCTGTGCCGGGGGCGTGGTGGAGGGGCTCTACTCCATGGACGGCGACACCCTGGACCTCCCGGGCTGGCGGGCCCGTGTGGAGGCGCTCGTGGTCGACGAGGCCCACGCCGTCGGTTGCCTCGGGCCCGGTGGCCGAGGTGCGGCCGCGGCCCAGGGCGTGCGACCGGACGTGCTCGTCGGGACCTTCGGCAAGGCCTTCGGTGCGGCCGGTGCCTTCGTCATCGGACCGCACCCCCTCAAGGAGCTGCTGATCTCCCAGGGGCGTTCCTTCGTGTACACGACCGCTCTGGCCGAGCCGGCGGTCCGGGCGGCCCTCGCCGGTCTCGAGCTGGCGACCGCGGAGCGGCGTGGTGCCCTGGATGCGGTCGTGGCTCGCTTCCGTGCCGGTCTCCGGGAGCTGGGCCTCGCCGCGACGGGCCACCACCACATCGTGCCCCTGGTGCTGGGGTCCCGCACCATGGCCGTCGCCGAGGCGCTCTGCGAAGTCGGCCTCTACGTGCCCGGCATCCGGTGGCCCACGGTGCCCAGAGGAGAGGAGCGGCTGCGCTTCAGCCTCTCGGCCGCCCACACGGCCGAGCACGTCGACCGGGCCCTGGAGGCCCTGGACGCCGCGCTGCGGGCCCTGCCCGCGACGGGATAGGGCTCGTCCGTGGTCGCCACCCTGCTCGGACTGCTGGCGTGCACCGGGAGCGGGGGCCTGGAGTCCCTACCCGGCACCGACACCGTGCTCGGCTGGCGGCTCGTGCCCGGACAGCAGCTCCGCTACCGCCTCACGACCACCTGGGAGGCGGAGGACCAGAACCGGGCGCGCGTGGAGGACTGGACCTACACGGTCACCGGGGTCGACGGGCGCGGCGTGGCCGAGCTGGTCGGGCGTCTCACCGCCTTCGGGGTGGCCCTCGACCAGGGCGGCGAGGCCCTCACCGAGGACCGGTACGCCCGAGCCCGGGAGGCCGAGCGGGATCGCCGCGGCGCCGAGCCGGTCGGCCTGGTCCTGAGCATGGACGGGCGCCTGGTCGACGTCGCTGCCGGCGAGTGGTCCGACGCCCTCCCCCACCACGTCCTGGGCCTCCGGCTTCCCGAGTCCGCGGTGGCCCCCGGCGCGAGCTGGCCCGACCCCACCCTCGCTCGCCCCTTCGCCGACCTCTGGCCCCCGACAGTCGACCTGGAGGTCGACGGCCACCACACGCTGGAGGGGCTCTACCGGGAGGCTGGTGTGCCCCTGGCGAAGCTGGTGAGCCAGGGGGCCGCGGGGCCTGGCGCCGGCGACCTGCCACCCATCCGGCTCGAAGGGGAGGCCTGGTGGGACCTGCGCGTGGGTCGCCTGGCCTCCCGGAGCCTGGCCGTCACCTGGGAGACCGGCGATGGCGCCGGCCCCGGCACCCTGCTGTTGGACCTGAAGCATGTGGACTGAACTTCGGGTGGGGCTCGCTCCGAGCCCCGACGCGTCGATCCTCCGCCTGCCCCACCCCCGGTCGGGGTATAGGGCCCCGTGCGCTGGTTGATCCGCTGGTTCTCCTGCACCGATCTCCGCGGCTACTCCCGGGGCGATCTCGCACGTGACCTGCCCGCCGCGCTGGCGATCACCTTCCTGTGCATCCCCCAGGGCATCGCCTACGCCCTCATCGCCGGGCTCCCGCCCGCCATGGGGCTCTACGCCGCCGCGTTCCCCGCCATCGTGGCCTCGCTGTTCCGGACCTCGCGGCACCTGATCACCGGCCCGACCAACGCCGTGAGCCTGCTGGTCGGCACCGCCTTCGCCGCCGGCCTGTCCGACGATCCGGCCACGGTCGCCGTGACCCTGGCCTTGATGGTGGGCTCGCTCCAGGTCTTCGCCGGCCTGTTGCGCCTGGGCACCCTGGTGGACTTCATCTCCGGCGCCGTCGTGCTGGGCTTCATCACCGGTGCCGCGATCCTCATCGGCCTGGGGCAGCTCCCCAACGTGACCGCGACGGAGGGCACCACCGGCAACCTGCCGGTCCGTCTCGCCGACTGGGTCGGGACCTGGGGCGAGGCGGACAGCCTCAGCGTCGGCGTGGCCCTGGGCACAGCGGCGCTGATCGTAGCCCTGAAGCGCTGGCTGCCGCGGGCCCCTGCGGCGCTGCTGGCCCTCACCGCCGCCACCCTCGCCACCTCCGTCTTCGGCCTCGGCGACCACGGACTGCGCACGGTGGCGGACCTGGCGCCCATCGAGGCCAGCCTGCCGCCGCTGACGATGCCGGACCTGGGCCTGGTCCCGACCCTGTTGCCCCTCGCCGTGGCGGTGATGGTGCTCTGCATGGTGGAGTCCACCTCGGTGGCCCGCGACATCGCCTCCCGGTCGGGCCAGCGCCTGAACATCTCGGTGGAGTTCACCGGAGAGGGGCTCGGCAACCTCATGGCCGCCTTCACCGGCGGCTACCCCGTCACCGGCAGCCTGAGCCGCTCGGCGCTCAACGAGCGCGAGGGGGCTCGGACGCGCATGGCCGGTGTCCTGTCCGGCGTCTTCGTCCTGGGCTCGGTGGTGTTGCTGGGGCCCGCACTGGGTCACATCCCGATCGCCGGCCTCGCCGGCCTGCTCCTCGTCATCGCCTGGAACCTCGTGGACGTGCCCGAGATCCGAGGCGTGCTGCGGAGCCACAACGGGGACCGCCTGGCCTTCGCCGCCACACTGCTCGGCACCTTCGTCCTCCACCTGGACCAGGCGATCTACCTCGGCATCGGCATCTCGCTGATCATGGTGCTGCGGCGGGCCCGGCTGCTCCGCTTCCGCGACGTGGCGCTCGACGCCGAGGGCCGCATCCGCGAGGTCGCCCGCCGGGAGCGGGGCATCGGGGCGCCGATCCCCGAAGGCGTGCGCTACTGCAGGACCGTGCACGTGCTGAACGTCGAGGGCAGCCTGTTCTTCGCCGCCACCGGCGAGCTCCAGGCCGCGGTGGACGACATCCTCAACAGCGAGAACGTCCAGATCCTCATCCTGAGACTGAAGCGGGTACGCAACCTCGACCGGACCTCGGTGGCCGAGCTGTGCCACATCGCCACCAGCATGGAGCAGCGCGGCGGTCGGCTGCTGCTGGTGGGCATGAGTCCGGCGACCACGGCCTACCTCCACCGCGCCGGGGCCGCGAACAAGATCGGCGAGGAGAACCTCTTCGCGTCGAGGCCCGGCCACTGGTTCGAGGCCCTGGAGCACGCCCTGCGGCGGGCGCTGGAGCTGGTCGGCGAGCACGCCTGCGGGACCGACTGCCCCTACGAGGCCTGGGTGGACCACCGGAAGTGACCCGAGCCTTCGCCCGGGACCAGCGGGCTCTCGCCGCGCTCCTGTAGACTGCGCGGCGCCCACCTGTCCCAGACCTCGAGCGTGTCGTGCTGCCCGTGATCGCCCTGCTGCTCACGGCCCTGACGGGGCCAGCGCAAGCCTCGCCGGACGACGCGACCGCGGCCGACAGAGCCCGCGAGCTCTGCGAGGCGGGGAGCTTCACCGAGCCTCCGGCCCGCGTCTCCTTCCTGCTGCTGCTCGAAGCCAGCGGCGGAGAGGCCCTGGCGGGCCTGAGCGAGGCGCCGGGACCCCAGGTGCTCGCGGCCTACGAGACCTGTCTGCGGGAGCGCTTCGGCTTCAGCAGCCGCCAGGCTCGCTGCTACCGGGACTTCGGCGGGGCCTGCGAGACGCCGCGGATGTGGAAGCAGGTCGATGCCTCCCTGCGCGAGGAAGGGGCGGCCGAGCCGGAGCCGGCCGCCGCCGAGGACCCGGCGCCGAGCCACGACGACGCGGGCCCTCCCGAGGTCCCGAACTGGATCGTCGGCCGGGCCGCGGAGGTGCCTCGCGACGACGGCACCTGGTGGTCTCCCGGCTCGGAGCCACAGGACGCGCCCGACGCGTCCTCGGAGACCCGACCGGCCGGGCCCCCGATCCAGGCCAGCCGCTGGCAGCCGGACGACGAGCCGGACACCACTCCCTTCGGTGAGCCCGCGCTCTGGTACTTCGACGACGAGGTCCTCCAGGCCTGGGAGGACTACCGAGCGCTGATGAAGGACCTGGCAGCCCAGCGGGAGGTCGCCCAGGTGCGGGACGAGCCGCGCGAGGTCGAGCGGGTGATGAAGGAGGAGGCCCGGCAGCGGGAGACCCTGGAGGCGCTGCTGGAGGCCGCGGGGACCTCCCCCGCCCAGGTCGCCGAGCGGGAGGAGCAGGTCACCTGCATGCGACAGGCCCTCGGCGAGCAGGGTGCCGGAACGGACGACCTGGACACCGGCGCCCCGCTGGCGCTGGATCGGGCGGCCTGGGGCGCGTGGAGCGCGGTCCAGGACGACTACTACGCCGCGGTCGGCGGCGGTCTGGGCGAAGAGGCCGAGTGCCTGCGACGCAAGCTGCTGGCGCTGGCGGCCTACCAGAAGCGGGCCAGCAAGCTCTACGGAGACGCCGTCGACGCCGCCCAGGCCTGCGACGCCGAGAGCTGGACCCTCCAGCTCAGGCTCCTGCGACTCGCCGTCGAGCGCTCGGAGCAGATCTCGCAGGAGGCCACGGACTGCATGGAGCAGGAGGTGCTCGGCGCCTCGAAGACCGTGGTCTCGGTCGAGGCACCCCTGGAGCAGGGAGGCGACCCGCTGGAGCCGCTCGAGGGGGGCACGATGGGCACGGTCGCCGAGGAGCTCCAGGCCGTCATCGAGGTCCAGGGCGACCCGGTGTCTCCCTTCGAGTAGCGGGTCAGCCCCCGCGCACCAACAGCACCGCCAGGGCGACGACCGCCAGGGCGACGACCAGCGAGAACCGTCCGTGGAGGCGCGCCTTCTTCCGCGCCGTCGTGGCCTCCGGCGACTCGGGGTCCTCCTGGAGCAGCCGCGTGGCCCGGGGACCAGCCCAGAAGTCGTGGTGGACCTCCAGGGCCAGGATGCCGGCCACCAGCCCCAGCTTGATCGCCAGGGTCCGCCCGAAGCGCGCCGCCCAGAACGCCGGGTTGAGCCACACGCTCGGACCGAGGCCCCGCAGGTACAGGCTCAGGGTCCCCGTGGCCACGAGCAGCCCGAGGCAGACCCAGCCCACGGTCCGGAAGCGCACCCCGAGCCCCTCGATGAGCCGGGCGCGCTCCCGGGGCTCGACGCCGCGGAGGCCAGGCACCGCCACGAGCACCAGGAAGGCCATGCCCCCGACCCAGACGCAGGCACAGAGGACGTGGACCCAGACGGTGGCGGTGTAGAAGGACACGGGCGCTCCGGCAGCCCCCCTACCTCGTCGGGCCCCCGGTACGCACGCGACGCTGTACGTGGGGCAGAATCCCGGAGTGGGTTCGATCGCCCTGCTCCTGCCGGTCCTCGGGACCGCGGCCGCCGTGGCGGCGGTGGGCGCCGTCATCTGGGCGATCCACGCCGCCAGCGCCGCTCGCTGGAAGACCTGGGTCGAGGTCGGCCAGCGGCTCGGCCTGGCCCGCGAGGATCGGGGCTGGCTGAAGGCCGACGCCCTCGTGGGCTACCTGGACCGCGTGGAGGTCGTCGTCGACACCTTCGCCCGCAGCTATGGCAACAGCGCCCAGTCCTTCACGCGGGTCGTCGCCCGGGCGATCGACGTGCCCCCCGACCTCCAGGTCGGTCGGGAGCACGTGCTCTCCGGCCTGGTGAAGCGGGCCTTCACCGGCGCGGACGTGGAGATCGGCGACCCTCCCTTCGACGACGCCGCCCTGGTGCGTGGCCCCGAAGACCACCTGCTGGCGGTGCTCGACGCGGACACCCGTCAGCGCATCCTGGCCCGGCTGGGGGATCCCAAGGCGGTGGTGAAGGACGGGCAGGTGGAGCTCGTCCAGTCCGGCGTCTGCCGGAAGGGAGAGGTGCTCGAGGGCTGGATCGTGGCGGTCCGCGACCAGGCCCGCGACCTGGCCCTGGCCCCCGAGGCGATCCCGCCAGCCCTGGCGAGAAACGCCCACCAGGACCCCGTGGCCGGCGTGCGGGCCCGCAACCTCGAGGTGCTCGCCCGCCGTCACCCGGCACACCCGGACTGCGCCGCCGCCCTGGAGCGCGCCCTGGAGGATCCCGACCTGTCGGTCCGGGTCGTCGCCGCGAGTCAGCTTCGGTCCCCCTCGTGCACCTGGGAGGACCTGCTGGGTGCGGGGGCCGCGGAGCGCCTCACCGCCCTGCTCGCCCACGGGAGCGCCCGCACCCAGGCCCTCGCCGCCGCCGCCCTGGGGGAGCTCGGCGGGCTGGGCCAGGTCGAGCCCCTCTCGGAGCTGGCGAGAGCGGCTGGCACGGCCAGCGTGGTCAAGCAGGCGGCCCGGGCCGCGATCCAGGCCATCCAGGAGCGCAGCGGGAGCGCCCGACCCGGCGGGCTCACGGTCGCTGAGCAGCCCCTGGACACCGGAGGGGGCCTGGCCCTGGCCGGGCCGGGCCTGGAGGGCCGCCTGGCGGTCGCGGACGAGCCGACCGAGGACGAGGCGAGACCGTCCGCCGACCGGCGCCTGCCGGAGGGGGGCTGAGCGCCGCTGTCAGTCCTTCTCGTCGTGGCGCTCCGGTGGGACCTTGGGCGTGCTGAGGGCGGCCACCAGGCGGGCCAGGTCCCGGGCCTGGAAGATGTGCAGCGTGTCCGAGGCGGCCAGCGCGAGGTCGGCCAGCGACAGGATGCCCAGCGGAGCTCCACGCTCGTCGATCACCGGCAGGCGACGCACGCGGTACTTGCGCATCAGCTCCTCGGCGTGGCGGATGGTGTCGCCGGCGTGGCAGGCGTGCAAGGTCCTGGACATGACGTCGGCGACGTAGAGCCCGGCGAGGGACCCCTCTACCTTCAGCGCGCTCAGGGCGACGTCGCGGTCGGTGATCATGCCCAACACCACGCCCGAGGGGTCCACCACGGGCAGCGAGCCCACGTCGTGGAAGCGCATCTGGACGACAGCGGCGAGCAGGGTCTCGTCGCGCGGGATGGTCACCGGCTCGGGGGTCATCAGATCGGCGACTTTCATGCTCGGCTCCTCTCAGGGGTCGGGACACACGAACCGGCTCATCGCGGCCACCAGGGGCCGGTCTCGGGGGGACCTCACTAACCTGGGACCCCCGCGGAGGCGCCCCGACGATCAGTCCCCGACCTGGCCCGCCTTGGCGACCATCACCGGCACCGGGGACTGGCGCACCACCCGCTCGGCGACGCTGCCCATCAGCACACGTGGCAGCCCGGTGCGACCGTGGGTCCCGAGCACGATGAGGTCCACCTCGGTGTGGCGGGCGACCTCGAGGATGGTCTGGCCCGCGGGACCGGTGAGCACCTTCACCGTGGCCGGGACGCCGGAGGGCACCTCCTCCTCGGCGAGGCGACGCAGGCTCTCGGCCGCGCTCCGGCAGACGGCGTCCTGGACGCTCTCCAGCCGCTCCCAGAGACCATCCGTCAGCATGCCCGTGGGTGGGGCGACGGCGCTCAGGGGCTCGACGTGGAGCAGCAACAGGCGGCCTCCACACCGCTCGGCCAGCCGGCCCGCCAGGCGCAGGGCGTCCATCGACCCCTCGGAGAAGTCGGTCGGCACGAGGATGTGCTGGAAGAGGGTGTCGCTCATCTCACATCTCCGTAGATGACCACGGCGGAAGTAGTGTACTGGTGCGCGAGGCAACTTCCGTCCCTGT
>CAZCVP010000170.1:11328-18499 GCA_964501915.1 uncultured Enterobacterales bacterium | reverse complement strand
TCTAGACCGCTCCTCCTCGCCCCCGCGGCCCGATCTCGGCGTGGGGGGGGGGGGGGGGGGCCGCCGCCGGCGCCCCCCCCCCCGCGCCCCCCCCGCCCCGCCGGGGCGGGGGGGGCCGGGCACGGGACCTGCTGCGGTCGGCCGGCCTGGTCCAGGTGACGGCGGCGCTGCTCCAGGTCCTGGCCCGACGTGCCCGGCGGGCGCTCCCCCTCACCCCTCACCCGGCCGCCCTCCAGCGGCTCATCGACAGCTACGTCCCCCCCAACCCGATGGAGCCCGAACCCATGGCTGAATTCGATCCCCCTCTCTCCCCAGCCGACATGCAGCAGCGCCTGCAGGCCATCGCCCAGCGGGCCATCGACGACAAGGACTTCCGCGACCTCATGCGGCCCTTCGACGTGGTCGCAGACAGGCTCCTGGAGGCCGGGTACGGCCTCGACGACGAGGAGCTCGGCATGATCAGGGGCTACCTGCTCGCCACCAACGACAAGACCAGCACCAGCTTCCGCAACAAGCTCGCCTCCGACCTCGCCGCCGGTCCGCCGGGCTGGTAGGCCATGGCCGGCGGTAGCGCCTTCGCGCCCATCCCCCCTTCTCCCCCGCTCGACGGGGCGGTCCTGCTGCGGTTCGACACGCTGGCGCTCTCGGCGCTGCCGGACCCGGCGGACCGCTCCGATCTCAGGGCGACCCGGGTGGCGGGGCTGATGGAGCTGCGGGAGGTCGTGGCGGTGGTGCCCTGGTTCACCCGGGCCCCGGCTGACCTCGACGCCCGCCTGGCGGCCTACGGGCCCCGCTACGAGGCCCGCCGTCCGGGGCTGGCCGCCCCGGATCTCAACGACTGGGTGCTCGTCCGCCTGGTTCCGGGAGTCCCGGCCATCGCCGCGCTCGAGTTCCTCACCTCCCGGAGCGAGGTGTCCCTCGTCCGCCCCCTGTGGGAGCCGGCCCCACCCCCCACGGCGGGGGACTACCGGAGCCGCCAGACCTGGCTGGACGCCGCCCCGGACGGCATGTCGGCCGGCGACCTCCGCGGCTGGCCGGCCTCCCTGGGGCGGCACCGGCGGGTGGGCGTCGTGGAGCGGGGTGGCGTACCGACCCACGAGGAGCTCGTGCCCCTGGGTCCGCGGCTGACCTTCGACGGCGCCCTCTCCGCCAACAACCGCTACGACGGCCACGCCAACGCGACCCTCGGTCTCCTCGCCGCCGCCAAGGCCGGGAGGGGCATCGACGGCCTCGTCCAGGCTGGCGGTGTCTTCGTGGCCTTCCCTCTGGAGGTCGTCTCCGGGGGCTCGGTGACCCTCAACTTCGCCGACGCCATCGAGCGGGCCTCCGACGCCCTGTCGGCGGGCGACGTGGTGCTGGTCGAGGCCCAGGGGTCCGGGGGTCGACCGGCGGAGTGGGACGCCGACGTCCTGGACGCCGTCACCGTCGCGACCGCGTCGGGCCGGCACGTCGTCATCCCCGTCGGCAACGGCAGCTACGACCTGGACGGCACGAAGCTGGACCGGGCCACCCAGGACAGCGAGTCGATCTACGTCGGGGCTGGCGCCCCGCCGGGCGGGTACGACCCCGCCCGGAGCTGGATCGGCGGCTGCTGGGGAGGCCGCGTCGACGTCCAGGGCTACGGCGAGGCCGTCGTCACCCTGGCCCACTCCCAGGGCGGCTTCTACGCTCCCGCTGACCTCTACTGGAGCGGAGACTCCGACGAGGCCTACACGGAGAGCTTCAACGGCACGTCGGCGGCTTCGGCGATGGTGGCCGGCCTGGTCGCCGTCGCTGCGGAGCTCGGGGATCGTCTCCTGGGCCGGGAGCTGACCCCGCTGGAGCTGCGCACGATGCTCGCAGCGAGCCCCAGCGGCCAGACCCACAACCAGAACACCCACCCCATCGGTCCCCTGCCGGACGTGGTCTCCTTCCTGGAGGCGGTGTGGGCGCTGGCGGTCCAGGGAGAGGCGCCCCCGGCCGGCCCGATGCCCTCGGCGCCGACCAGCGCCCAGCAGGGCGCCCTGGAGTGCCTGGCGACCGGCCTCACCTACGCGGAGGGGGCCAAGGACCTCGGCATCAGCCGGTCGGCTTTCTCCAGCCGGGTGCGGCGGCTCTACCGGAGGCTGGACGTACACAGCCGGCTGGAGGCGCTCAACGCGGCGCTCTACTGGGACTTCCTGTAGGCCCCGCGCACGGACCGTGGCAGGATCGCGACCCCGCCCAGGAGGTCCGATGTCCCCCCGACTCGCAGTCGCCCTGGTCCTGAGCCTCGCCCTGGGCGTGCTGCTCGCCACGGCCCTCGACGCACAGGCTGGCGTCGCGCCCGGCACCACCTACTCGGAGTGCGCCTTCGTCCGCACCACCTGGCACCCGGAGCACGCCCCGCCGAGCATCCCGGGCAAGTTCGTCGGCATCACGTCCGTTCCCGAGGGCTGGACGCCGGTGAACGGCTCGCTGGGGAGCTATCCGGCGATGCTGGTGTGTCGGTAGGGCGTCGACCGGGGGTCTCCCGCCCCCCGTGATCGGCCGAAGCCTGATCCGATCCGCGCCGCTCGGTTGCCCCGACGCCCCGGCGGAGGTAGGCCAGGACAGGGTTCCACCGGAGTGGAGATGAGCAACGAGAAGAACTGGTTCCTCTTGATCAACGGCGAGAGCGACGGACCGCACTCCGAGGCGGACATCGTCGCCCGCATCCGCTCCGGGGAGCTGGGCCCGCAGACCCAGGCCTACGGGCCTGGTGCGGACTCCTGGCGTCCCCTGGCGGAGATCCCGCACCTGGCGGCGGCCGCGGGTGGAGGTCCGCCCCCGGCGGCCCCGGCCCGACCCGCTCAGCCCACCATGGCGCCCATCCTGGCCCCCGCGGTGGCCCACCAGGCCGAGGCCTCCGGGTCCACCGGGTCCACGGTCCAGCTCCGGCTCGACAAGGCCAGCGAGTACACCCGGCTCAACTTCCTGCTGAGGCTGCTGGGGGTGTACTACGTCCTCTACGTCGCCCACTTCTTCCTGTGGGTGGGCTACTGCTATGCCGCGTGTGTCGTCTGGGTGCTGGACATGATCCTGGCGATCATCGGTGGTGAGCACCACGCCGGTCTCGTCGCCTTCGAGCAGCGCTTCCTGCGGTTCAACGTGCGCATGACCGCCTCGGCCATGGGCCTGACCGAGGAGATCCCCCACATCGACATGAACGTCCGCGGAGAGGGCTTCCCGGTCGACCTGGAGCTCCAGCCGGAGATGGCCATCAGCCGCGGAGCCGTCATCCTGCGGCTCTCGGGCATCATCTGCGTGATGCTGATCCCCCACCTCCTGGCGCTGGGCATCCTGGGCCTCGCGGGCAGCCTGGCCTTCGTCGTGGGCTTCTTCGCGGTGCTCTTCACGGGAGCCTGGCCCGACGCCATCTGGAACTTCCTGGTCGGTCTCATCCGGTGGCAGCTGCGCGTCACCGAGTACGTCTTCGGCCTCTCCACCGTCTACCCGGCCTTTGGCCTGAAGTGAGGAGACTCCGGTGAACAAGCACACGGACGAGAACCTGATGATCCTCCTGATCCTCCTGACCTGCACCTTCGGGGCCTACGCCCTGATCTGGCTGGCCCGCACCAGCAAGGCCTTCGGAGACGACCCGGTCACCCAGGTCGTGATGACCATCCTCTCGGGCGGGGTCTGGGGTGTCATCCTGAACCTGCGCTACCTGGACATGGCGGAGCGCCTCAACGGGCGCAGCCTGGCCTGGTACAACGCCATCCTGGCCACCTTCCCGCTCCCGCTGATGGGCCCGATGATGGTGCAGCTCAACCTCAACGAGTACCTGCAGGACGGCTCCGAAGCCTGAGCCCAAGGACAGCCGTCGGTCACCCGGCCCGACGCACCCGAACTTCCCGGTCGGTACGGTGAGATCGGCGGACAGGTGCGGCTCGGCTCGCCACGGTCCGTGACCCGGAAGGGGGCCTGTTTCGATCCTTCGTGACACGGGTCCGGACTTGCTTGGCTCCTGGTGGAGAGAAGTCCATCGGAAACCCAGGGAAGGGGTCTCGAACCGTGCGATTCACGATGCTCTCCGCGACCTTCACGGCCATCGCTGCCTGCACACCCCAGGTACACACGGAGTTCGAGGACACCACGGCAGAGGGGGCCGACACCGCGGCGCCGGACCTCGAGGACACGGCAGAGCCCGGCGAGACGGGCCTGGACACAGGCTCGCCCGACCGTGACCCGGTGCTGCCCTGGATCGACCTGATCTCCCCGGGCTTCGGGCCTCGCGGCGGTGGGACCCGGGTCGAGCTCGACGGGGGTGGCTTCACCGATGATGTCGTCGTTCACCTCGACGGCTCGGAGGCCCGGGTGGTCTCGGTGACGGCTGACGGGCTGGTGGTCGAGACCCCCGAGATCGAGGCGGTCGGGATCGTCGACCTGGTCGTCTCCACGGCGGGGGGCAACGCCGTCCAGACCTTCCGCTCCCTGGACTTCGACGATGCCACGGGGCTCGCGGGCGCCATCGGCGTGGTGGAGTGGGTGAGCTACCTGGGCACCTACTGGTCCGCTCCCGCGCCCAGCGACTATGGCGGCGCTCGCTGGCGCTTCCTCGACGTGCCGGCCGACACCCACCTCTGGGACGAGTACGGCCCCGGAGAGGACCTCTGCCGCTCTGGCGAGGCCGACCTGGGGACCTGGGTGGCCTGGGAGCCCGAGGTCAGCGATGTCGATCTGCTGGCGGAGGAGAGCGATGTCGAGCTGACCTGGTCCCAAGAGCAGGGCTGGTTCGTGGGCTCACTCGACACGTCCACCTGGCGGGCCGAGTCGAGCTACGGCCTGTCCTACCCGGGGTCGAGCGCAGTTCCAGCCTTCGAGGTCGAGGACTTCGCCCACACCCCCCGGGTCCTGGAGCTGATCAGCCCGGACCTCACGGGAGACCGGATTCCGTCTCTCTCGAGCGAAGACCTGACCTTCGTCTGGAAACCGGCCGGAAGTGATCGCATCGTCTTTCATCTCTGGCGTGACGCCGGACATGGCGCCAGTGAGACGGAGTCCGTGGTCTGTACGACCCAGGACGATGGCGAGTTCACGGTGCCGGTCAGCGCCTGGTCCGGCTGGCGGGCCGGCGACACCCTCTACGTCATCATCGGGGCCGTCTCCGAAGGCTCGGGGACCTTGCCGCTCGACAACTCGGACAGCCGCGTGGCCGGCGTGTCCTGGGTCATCGGTGCTGCGAGCACGTCCCGTTGATATCGGGCCGGCCCCAACCGGAGAGAACGCCATGATGCTCGTGATCCTGTCCTCCGCCTTCGCTGGCCAGGGGGCCCTGCTCGACCCCGACTTCACCACGGCCCTCTGCCAGGCCTGGAACGAGAGCGCTCTGCCAGCCGATCTCGGACGCCAGGGTTCCGAGTGGATCGACAGCGCCGAGAGCTTCGGCCACCAGACCATCGTCGTGGGACGGAGGGACTGCCAGGCCTGGCCCAAGGTCCAGCTCGTCATCGATGCCGACGCCTCGGGCCGGGCGGTCTGCACCTCCGGAGGTGCGTTCACCGGCGGTGGCTTCCAGTGGAAGTTCGAGCCGACGACCGAGCAGTGGGCGAGCTTCACGGACGGCTTCGGGCCGATGCAGATGCCCGGCATCATGAAGGGCTTCGTGGGGCCCTACCCGACAGCGGCGGCCAACATGGGCAACTTCGAGATCTTCTTCGCCCTGGCGGGGGAGCTGGCCCTGGCGCTCGACGTGGACTGGAGCTGCGCGGGCGCCGACATGGAGGAGGTCCGGGACGAGATCTCCGACATCGACCGGGCCGACATGCGGGAGATCCTGGGGCGCTGATGCGGCTGTGGCCGCTGGGGTTTCGGACTGCCCCGGTTGTGCTGTCCCCGAGCTGGCCCGAGCCCGGCGGGTAGACTGCCCGCGTGGTGATGTTGTTGCTCCTGGCGGCCTGCAGTCGGGCTCCCGCCCACCGCGTGGTGCTGCTGGGACTCGACGGCCTGGAGCGTGGCTACGTCGAGGAGCGCCTGGCGCGCGGGGCGCTGCCGGCCTTCCGGAGGCTCTACGACGAGGGGGTCGTCGCCGACCTGGGGACACAGTCCCCGAGCCTGTCCCCGGCGATCTGGACGTCCCTGGCGAGCGGCTACCCCCCGGAGGTGCACGGCGTCACCGGGTGGACCCTCCCGGACGGCCGGGTGCCGAGCGGTGCCGACGTCCGGACCGACCGCATCTGGGATCGGGTCAGCGCTGGCGGAGACCGGGTCGTGGTCAGCGGGTGGCTGATGACCTGGCCCGCGACGGAGGTCCGGGGTGCGCTGGTGTCGGAGCGCCTGGTGTGGGAGATGTCGTCGGACCGCTTCGACCCGGAGATCGTCGTGCCCGCGCACCTGGTCGATGTCCGGCGCAGGGACGCGACGTGGCCTCCTGAGCTGGCCGCCGAGGTGGCCAGGCTGGTGCCCGACGAGGGCTGGATCCGTGGGCACAGGCAGGGCTGGCAGCTCGAGGCCCTCGGGCGTGGCCACCATCCCCTGCCGAAGGACGAGACCCACCTCCGCACCTTCGAAGGGCTCTGGGAGCCGATGGACGCCCGCCTCGGGGCCGTCTACTGGATGGGCATCGACCAGCTCAGCCACCTCTGGTGGCCCTTCGTCGCGCCGCGGGCCGTCGCGGTCCTCGAGGCGGACCCCGGTGCCCGCATGGCGGCCTACGCCGGAACCCCGGGCGACAACCCCCGCGCCCTGAAGAAGTACCTCCCCTGGGTCGATGCTCCCCTGACGCCGGCGCAGCTCGCTGAGGGCCGCCGCTGGATCGAGGACACCTACGCGACGGCCGACGAGACCCTGTCGCGGGTGATGGCGCTGCTCGACCCACAGACCACCACGCTGCTGGTGCTGTCCGACCATGGCTTCGGGGCCGACCAGCAGGCGCCCGTGCTCGAGGCGCGCCACCGGGACGTGGGCTTCATCGCCGCCTGGGGCGCCCGGGTCCGCCAGGGCGGCACCGAGCCCACGGCGGTGCTCGCCGACGTGACCCCGACGCTGTGTGGGCTCCTGGGCATCGACGCCGCCCGCGACATGCCCGGTCGCGCCCTGACCGGTCTCTTCGAGGTGGAGCCCCCGGACCGGGGGGAGTCCTGGACGAGGTCCCCGCCGGCCGGTGTCCCCAGCGCCGGGGCCGCCGCCCCAACCCCACCCCGGCCGGGGCTGCCGCGACGCGGGTAGCCCC
>CAZCVP010000170.1:7906-11318 GCA_964501915.1 uncultured Enterobacterales bacterium | reverse complement strand
GGTGGTGTAGCCCCGGGAGGGGGGGGAGTCGTGGCCGAGGTCCCGGCCGGCGGGTGTCCCCAGCGGGGCGCCGGCGGACCACCGCGAGCAGCTCGAGGTGCTCGGCTACGCGGAGTGACCGCGGCGCCGGTCTACGGGGTCCCGGTCGGCTCGCCGAAGGCCCCCGCCGCCACGAGCCCGTCGAGGACGCGGGCGTTCACCAACGACGTCAGGGCCAGGTCTCCGGCAGCGGGTTCGTCCTTGGCCATCTGGTCGAGGAGGGCCTCGAGACCCTCGGTGGCGGCGTAGGGAGGCCAGGAGAACTGGCCGGGTCCGAGCGTCCGGTAGCCCTGGCTGAGCTGTGCGGGGGGGGCGGCGAGGTGGCGGTCGAGCATCGCCAGGGCCTCCTCGGGCTCGTCCCGGTAGGCGGCCATGGCCTCGCCGAGGCCAGCCAGCAGCCCGCGGGCCTGCTCCGACTCGGCGTCCGCCGACCGGCCGGCCAGGACCAGGACCGGGAAGGGCTGCTCCGAGGTCGCGAGGTCGAGCAGGACCGTCAGGCCCTGCTGCTTCATCTTCTCGGCCGGCGCCTGGGTGCTGAAGGCATCGAGCTTGCCCCCTTGCAGGGACCCCACGCTCCAGGAGCGGCCGTAGCGGTAGGTGACGGCGTCCGGGCCCAGGCCGGCACGGCCCAGCGCGCTGCGCATGACGAGGGCATCCGCCCCCCCCTTGCCACCGACCCCCACGCGCTTGCCCCGCAGGTCCTCCAGCGAGGTCAGACCCGCCCGGCCGACCAGGCGTCGCCGGGAGCGGTTCACCAGCCCCGCCAGGATCACGACGTCGTCGCCATCGACGCGGGCCCGCAGCACCGGGTGGCCGCCGACCAGGGCGAAGTCGAGGTCGCCCCCGGCCACGGCCCTCACCGCGTCGTCGCCACCGCAGAACTGGATGACGGACACGTCGAGCCCCCGGCGGCCGAACGCGCCCTCCTCCGCGGCCAACCAGGCGACGGCCGAGGCGTAGCCCGCCCTCCCCAGGCCGAGCTTGACGTGCTCCGCGGGCTCGGCCGCCAGGTCCGGGGCCGGTGGACGGGAGCAGGACAGCGCGAGGGTCAACAGCAGCATCCCCGAGAGGCTACCAGGACACAGGGTCACTCCGACCCGCCGCCCCCCCCGCCCTTCGGCTTCCTGGCGGGCCCCCCCTTGCCCCGCCGGTCGGCCACCAGCCGGTTGTCGACCAGGAGCACGGTCTCCCCCTCGGGGGGACCGCTCTCGAGCCGGGTCTCGAGGTCGATGATCTCCAGCTCCGCGTGGCCGATCCGCTCCTGGGACTTCAGGGTGGCCAGCATCGACTGGAGCCGCGCCACGTCGACCCGACCGTCGGGGGGGTAGTGGGTGTCTCCGGTGGCCCGGTCGCTGTCGGCGCGGCGCTCCAGGAAGCCCCGGTAGGTACCCAGCAGCGCCTGGAGGGCGCGGCGGGCCTCTTCGTTGCCGACCGTCGAGACCCGGCAGGCGAGCACGGCCACCGACGGGGCGGCTTCGGCGGCCTCGAGAGACCTCCAGGCCACGGCCGCGCCCGACGTGAAGGCCTCCTCCAGGCGGTGGGCGGGGGCGACGACGAGGTCGACCTCGCCCTCCACGAGCGCGGGGACGAGCTGGTCGTCTGCCAGGACCCGGGGGGCGTCTCCCACGAGCCCCGAGAGCACGAGCACGGCGTCCAGGTCCCCCGAGCTGGCGCTGCGGGAGGCGGTCGCCGCCTTGCCCTGGGTCCCCGGGCGCGCCGCGACCACGAGCTCGGAGTTCTCGCCCCCGGACTGTCCGAGCTGGGCCACGACCACCAGGGTGTGGCCGGGACCCGATGCCGTGTCCGTGAGCCGGATCACGGTGGCCCCCGGCAGGACGGCGCAGTCCGCCGCCCCCTCCATCAGGGCGCTCTCGACCGGCTCTGTCCCACCCTGCGGGACCAGGGTCGGGGCGTCCTTGGTCCCGATCGCCTGGCGGAGCCCCTGGCGCGTCAGCTCCATCGAGACGAGGCGGTCTCCCTCCGGGACCCACACGTCCACCTCGAGGGCGCTGGCCTTGTCCTTGTCCTTGCCCTTGCCCTTGCCCTGGCCCTTGCCGCTACCCCTCGGCCCATCGAGGCGGGCCACGAGGGCCTTGAGGAGGCCCGCTGATCGGGCGCTGGGCACCAACGCGACCTGGAGCGGTCCGGAGGCCCGCTGGCCCTGGGCCCCCTTGGCCGGGCCACCGCCGGGGGTCATGGGGTCACCCGGGCCGGGGTGGGCTCCGGGACCGGGGGGCGTGCCCGGTGGCCCGGCCCCCTGGGAGGGTCCGGGCGGGCCCGCGGTCGGAGGACTCGGCACATCGACACAGCCCGTCCCGGCGAGGAACATCGCCCCGATCAGCCAGCCGATCATCCTCACACCGAACCTCCTGTTCCCCGGCCGCGCGCACCGACCTGTGGAGTATCCTCCACCGACGGGAGGAGGCGGTGGGTCCTCTGGCGCTGCTGACGATCACTGTGGCCTGCTACGACGCGCCGGTCGAGGTGCCCCTGCCCCCGGACCTGCCGCTGCCGAGCCTCGGAGGCCGCTGCGACCGCTATGCCTACCTGGCCATGCCGGGCCTGTCCCTGCGCCAGGCCGCCGCCGAGGACTGCGAGACCTGCGGGTGGATCCGGATCACGAACCCCGACGCGAGCGGTTTCCGGGAGGTCCGGGAGGGGGACGGAGAGGAGACCAGCGTGCACTCCTGGATGTGCTCCAAGGAGGAGGTCCGGCTCCGCCAGGTCCGCTACGGCGAGGACGACGACACCGACGACGTCGATGTCTTCGACCCGCCGGTCGTCCGGTGGGTGGTGGGCACGACCGTCGGCGGAGGGTGGACGAGCGAGTACCGCCGGACCCAGATCCGGGACGGGGCCGTCGTGGAGGTGGCCAACCGCACCCGGGTCTACACCGTCGAGGCCGAGGAGACCCTGACGCTGCCGGGGGGACACACTCTGCCGGCGCTCCGGATCCTGGAGGAGAAGACCGGCGAGCTGCGCTGGATCTCCGAGGGCTACGGCCTGGTCCGCAAGACGACGGACGAGGGGACCTCGGCGCTCACCGATGTCGTCTGGCCCGCGGCCACCCGCTGACGGGGGAGCGCCGTGAACGAACACCGCAACGAAGGCTGAGGACACCCGATGCTGCTGCTGCTCTGTGGGGCCGCCCTGGCCCAGGACACCCCCCTCGAGGACCCCACCGTCGAGGCCGCCGAGAGACCGACACCCTCCGGTCCGCGGGTCGGTGTCGCCGTCCCGATGGGCGAGCTTCGGTTCGACGCCTACGGCGACGAGCTGGGGGGCCTCGGCGACGGGGACGGGTCGTTGGCGTTCCAGGTCTCTCGCGCCCGGGGGGGCCCCCGGGCCCCGCGGCGCGGCCCCCCCCCCCCCC
>CAZCVP010000170.1:0-7896 GCA_964501915.1 uncultured Enterobacterales bacterium | reverse complement strand
TGGGGGGTGTTTGGGTGCGCCGCCTCGGGCGCGGTGGGGGGGGGCCGGGGGGTGGGGGAGGGGTGGTGGGGTTTCCTGGGCTCTCGCGCCGGGGTGGGCACCCGGGCCCGCCTCGCGGACAACGCCACCGCTGTGATCGTCATCGACGTGCGGCAGAACGGTGCCGGGGTGGCGTCGCCCGTGCTCGGCGGCGAGGGCAACGTGAGCGTCGACAAGTACCCGGACGACTGGCAGGTGACCCTGCCCTTCGCCTATGTCACCGCCTCAGGCACCGTGGGTGGCCGCGTCGAGCACACGGTCACGGCCGGGGTCCAGAAGACGCTGTTCGGCATCCGGGACCACTACGACCTGGAGAACGGCTGGTTCGTGCCCCACCCCCAGGCCTACAGGGACCTCGGGAGGCGCTCCAAGGTGATCGAGCCCTTCGACCTCGGGGTGCTCTGGACGGGAGCCCTCGGTCCCGTCGCCCTGGACCTCCAGGTCACCAACGGGGGCGGCTGGCGGACCCTGGACGCCGACCTCGGCAAGCAGGGCGTGGCCCGCCTGCGGGTCGCTCCTGTCGAGGCCGTCGCCGTGGTCGGGACGGTGCTCTACCAGGTCGAAGGCAGCAGCTCGGAGACCACCACGGTCGCCTGGCAGGCGGGGGGCGAGCTGCACCTGGGCCCGGCCCGGGTGCTGGTGGAGGGCC
Source organism: uncultured Enterobacterales bacterium (assembly GCA_964501915.1). Lineage (GTDB taxonomy): Bacteria > Myxococcota_A > UBA796 > UBA796 > CAJQPC01 > CAYFPX01. The sequence goes on along the minus strand of CAZCVP010000170.1, from coordinate 7,208 downwards.
TGGGAGGCAAGACCTACCAGCCCGATGCCCGCCGCGGCTTCCTCGGCGTGGCGGCGGCGGCGGTGTTGGAGCTGGACCTGCCTCCCGCGGTGCTGGACCTCGTCCGTCCGGTGGTGGCCCTCCAGCGCTGGGACCCGGACACCGGGGTGGTCGACGGAGGCGCGTGGACGGCCCTGCAGGGCGGTGCGGTGCTCTTCTGGCAGGCCGAGCGGCCGCTGCGCACCTGGACGGGGATCGGCTGGGAGACGCTGTTCGCCGAGGACCCGGACCATCCCGTGTCACACTCCCTCGCCCTCCAGCTCGGAGCGAAGCGCTAGATGCCCACTGCCCTGCTGTTGCTCGGAGTCGGCCTCGCCCTCGCCCAACAAAGTGGCGAGATCGTGTCGGACATCAGCGACACCAAGAACCTGGGGGTCGGTGGTGGGTGGGGCAAGGCCTTTCCCGCGGACGGCGGGAGCTGGTGGCTGCTGGCCTCCGGCGAGCACGAGTACCGCCTCTTCGAGCTGGACGAGGACCTCGTGGCCTCGCCGGCCATCAAGGGGCTGACCGGGGAGATCCACCCCTGCGTCGACCACGCCATGAGCGCCTGCGACGACGGGACCTACCTGCACGTCTGCTCAGGCAACGTCGAGTCCTACGACGACTCGGCCTACTACTTCGTCTACGACTCGGACTTCGAGGTGCTGGAGTCCGGGGTGATCACCGAGCGGGACACGGACTTCCGCTACAACGACGCGCCCGTGCTGTGCGCCGGGGACCTGCGGGGCACGGTCTTCCACCCCTACGTCGAGGGCTGGTCTCCCTTCGTGACCCTGGATGGAGGGGTCGTCCTCGACGATCCCCCGTTCGAGGTGAACCCGGTCCCCCCGATCGCCGGCAACGCCCTGATCCTGGAGCCGGAGACGGGCACCGTCCTCCGCTTCGCCTCGGCCTGGGAGGAGAACACCCTCATCGTCGACCGGCTGGAGCCCTGGGTCGACCAGCCGCTGGAGCGGGTCGAGGTGGAGGTCCTCTCCCCCGGCTACGAGGTCTACTGGCCCCAGAGCGTGGCCCGGGTCGAGGACGTCTACCTGGTCGTCCACGTGGCCCGGGAGGCCGCCGCCGAGTTCGACGTGGACTTCGGCAACATGTACCTGGCCGTCCTCGACCTGCAGCTCAACCTGCTGGAGCACCACCAGCTCACCTTCGACGAGCCGGAGGACGGCGGCGGCATGAGACCGTTCGTGGCTGTCCAGGACGACATCGCGCTGGTGGTCTACGAGTCCAACGCCAACCCCCACGCCGTCAGCGTCACCCTGGACATCGAGGCGATCCTCACCGGCAACCGGGCGCCGATCGCGGTGGCGTCCGGACCCCCGAAGGCGGTCGTGACGGAGTACGTCCTCCTCTACGGGCGCGACTCCTGGGACCCCAACGACGACCCCCTCACCTTCTCCTGGGAGGTGCTCGCGGCGCCGGAGGGCTCGGAGCTGGCGGGGGAGAACACGCCGGACTCCGACAGCGACGTGCTGCTCCTCCGACCGGACGTCGTCGGCACCTACACCCTCGCGCTGGAGGTGTCGGACGGGGTCGAGGTCGACGTCGCCGAGGCGAGCATCGAGATCCTCGAAGAGGCGGTCACGGGCCTGTCCGGGTTCGGCGCGCCGGTGGCGATGGCCGAGTCCGTCCAGCGGGCGGTCGTGAACCAGGACGTCCGTCTCGACGGGAGCCTCTCCTGGGACCCGGACGGCGACGAGATCACCGCGGCCTGGGCGGTCCTGGTCGCCCCCGAGGGTTCCCGGCTTCGCACGGACGACCTGGTGGGCGCCGATCGGTTCGTCGCCACCTTCCAGCCGGACGTGCCCGGGGACTACGAGCTCCTGCTGGTGGTCGATGACGGCTGGCTCCTGGGGGCCGACTCCATCGTGGTCTCGGTCCTGGGCGAGTACCTGGGGTGCGCCAGCTCCCGCCGGAGCCACGGCTCCTCGGTGCTGGTCGTCCTCGTGCTCGCCGGGCTGGTCTCGCGGCGTCGTCCCTGAGCCACGGAGGCGAGATGAGGGACGGGACGGCGGATCCCGCGACCTGGCTGGAGGATCTGCGCCGGGGCCTGGCGACGGGTGGGCTGAACCACCTCGGCGTGGTCGGCGCGGATCGCCACGACGCGGTGGCCCGACCGGAGGTCCGCTCGACGGTCATCGCGCCGGGCGCCCGCTCGGTGGTGGTCGTCGCCAGCGGCGGAGCCGCCCTCTGGGAGGCCATGATCTCGGACCTCCGGGAGCACCCCCGACGCTTCCTGGAGACCGAGCATCCACTGGACGCCTTCGTCCGCCGGGTCGTGGGACGTGTCACCTCGGGCCAGCCCCATCCCTGGTGCTACGCCGCCTGGGACGCGGCGCTCCCGCTGGACTTTCGAACCCTGGCGGTCCTGGCGGGACTCGGAGCGCCCAGCCGCCTCGGCCTGGTGATCCACCCCCGGTGGGGACCCTGGATGGGGCTGCGGGCGGCCTGCTTCGTCCCCTTCGAGCTGCCGGAGACCGGTCCGAGCCCCGATGTCTGCGGAGGCTGTGCCGCGCCCTGTGAGCGCGCCTGTCCAGGGCAGGCCTTCGTGGAGGGGCGCTGGGAGGTGGAGCGCTGCTCGTCCTTCCACCAGGTCTCCGACGCCTGTTCGGGGAGCTGCGCGTCCCGGGAGGCCTGCCCCGTGGGGACCGCCTACCCTCCGCTGGAGCGCCTCTACCACGACGACCGCGCCGCCGGGCGGAGGGCCCTGCGAGCGGCCCTGGGCGTCCCCGAGGACCGGGATCCCCGCCAGGGCTCGGGCCCCTGCTGGGGGGCCTGGGCGGCTGGGGGGCGATAAGCACAGAGGATGTCCACGGACCTGCGCGCCGCCCTGCGGACCTACATCCTCGAGGAGCTGGATCCCGGCCTCGAGCCCGCCGAGTTCACCGACGACACACCGCTCTTCGGCCACCACGGCGTGATCGAGTCCCTGGCCGTGCTGGACGTGGTCGAGTTCCTCGAGCGCCACGGGGGCTTCCAGGTCAAGCCCCACGAGATCGTCGAGGACAACTTCGGCTCGGTGAACCGGCTGGCCGCCTATGCCGAGGCGCGCCGGGGCTCGTGAGCCTGCTCGATCGCCTGGAGGCCCTGGCGGGCCTCGACCCCGAGGCCCCGGCGCTGGTGGACGTCCGGCCGGGGCAGGGGGGTCGCTGGACGCGCTCCGAGCTGTGGGGGCGGGCTGACGCGGCGGCGGCGTGGCTGTCCGGACGGGACGTCGGAGCTGGCGACCGGGTGCTGCTGCGCCTGCCCAGCTCTCCGGGCCTGGTGGCGCTCGTCCTGGGGACCTGGCGCCTCGGAGCGGTGGCGGTGCCCATCGACCCGGCCTCCAGCACCCGCGAGCGGGAGTTCTTCGCCCGCCACTCCGGGGCTGCGCTCGTGGTGGAGGCTCTCCCCGAGCTGGGGGCGGGCTCGGTGCCCCGACCCGATCGCCCCGACCCGCGAGCCTTGCTGCTCTACACCTCCGGCACCACCGGCGACCCCAAGGGCGTCGTCCTCACCCACGACAACCTGCTCGCGAGCATCGACGACACCGCGGCGCACTTCGGCTTCGACGAGGCCACGCGCATGTTCTGTGTCCTGAACCTCACCCACGGCCACGGCCTGGTGGTCGGTGTGCTGGCTCCGCTGGTCCACGGCGGCACGGTGGTCCTCGACGAGCGCTTCCACGCCTTCTCCGTGGCCCGCTTCTGGGCCCACTGTGCCGCGCAGGAGGTGACCTGCTTCTCGTCCGTGCCGTCGATCCTCCGGGCCCTGGTCCGCCTGACCGGAGCGGGGGATCGCGCCCCCGCGACCTCCTTGCGCTACGCCCTCTGCGCTTCTGCGCCGCTGTCGGGGGGTCTCCAGGAGCGGTTCGAGGCGACCTTCGGCCTGCCGCTGGTCGACAACTACGGCCTGACGGAGGCCGCGACCTGGGTGACCCGAGGTGCGCCCCGGGGACCCGGTCGCAGGCCCGGCAGCGTGGGACGACCCGCGAGCTGCGAGGTGGTCGTGCGCGGTCCCGAGGGCCCCGTCGGACCGGGCGAGGTGGGCGAGGTCTGCCTGCGGGGGCCGCAGATCTCCCCCGGCTACCACCACAACCGCACCGCGACAGCCCGGGCCTTCCGGGAGGGGTGGTTCCACACCGGCGACCTGGGCTGTCTCGACGAGGAGGGCTTCCTCAGCTTGGTGGGAAGGTCCAGCGAGGTCATCACGGTGGGTGCTGCCAAGGTCTACCCGGCGGAGGTGGAGGAGGTGCTCACCCAGCACCCCGAGGTGCGCTCCGCGGCCGTCGTGGGAGCACCGTCCGCGGCCTACGGCCAGCAGCCCGCGGGCTTCGTCGTCCTCGATGGCTCCGTGTCCCCCGCCGAGCTGAGGGCCTGGTGCCGTGAGCGCCTGGCGCCCCACAAGGTCCCTCGCGCCGTGCGGATCCTGGAGGAGCTGCCGACCGGTCGCACGGGCAAGGTGGACCGACGCACGCTCCGTGCCAGCCTGTCCGCCAAAACGTAGGATCCACGTCATGTCGGATCCCCGCTGGCTCTGCGAGTGCCAGGAGGTCTCCAAGGAGGCGGTCCTGGAGGCCATCGCGGAGGGCCACGACCTCCGCTGGCTGATGAGGGAGCTGGGCTGCGGGCGGTCCTGTGCCTCGTGCCTGCCCGAGCTGCGCCAGCTCCTGGGTCGGCCGCCCGGTCGGGGATGGCGCCGGGTCCGGGCCCCGGCCGCCTTCGCCGCCGGCCTGACCCTGGTGGCCCTCTCGCCCCCAGCGGAGAGGGTCCTCGCCAAGGGACCGGCCAACATCGGCCACGAAGAGCTGCACTGCGATGAGTGTCACCTCGACGCGCTGGGGACCGTGCGCCAGCAGCTCCAGGCCAACACCCGGAAGCTCCTGGGACTGCGGCAGAGCTGGGCCCCCTTCGTCCACGCGCCGGTGGACAACGCCGTCTGCGAGGACTGCCACGATCGGGAGGGAGAGGACCGCCATCCCCCCTTCCGCTTCCGGGAGAGTCGCTTCGAGGAGGCCCGGGCGACCCTCGCTCCCCAGCACTGCGTCTCCTGTCATCGAGAGCACCGGGGGGGGCGTGTGACCCGGGAGGGGGACTACTGCGAGACCTGTCACGGGGAGTTCGAGCTGGAGCGGGACCCGCTCGACACCTCCCACCAGGAGCTTGCGGACCAGGCCCGCTTCGACACCTGCCTGCGCTGCCACGACTTCCACGGCAACCACCTCTACGCCGTCCCCGAGTCCCTGGACGAGGCCTTCGACCTCGACGCCGTCCAGCTCTACCTGGAGGGCGGTGAGTCCCCCTATGGGAGGGACAGGCGCTTCGAGGCCACCCCGGGTCGGGAGCTGGAGGGATGAGCGGCGACAAGCTCCGCACCGGATCGTGGACCCCCCGCTGGGTCCTGGCCGTGCTGGGAGGGGTGGCCCTGTGCGCCTACCTCTTCGCGAGCGCCCCGCCGCCCCTGCCGGAGGCAGGCGAGGAGGAGTTGGGGGGGGATCAGCGCATCGACGTCGACCTGCTCCTGGAGCTGGTGGCGATGGAGAACGCCGCCTTCCGCACCCTCTACACCGAGGAGGTGGTCGGTCCGGGCATCCAGCAGGGGCTGCGCTACGACGAGAACTGGCTGGTGAAGGGGAGTCAGACGGGCCCTCTGCCCGCCGTGGCTCTCCGGGGCATCGCCGTGCGTCTGGACCGGAGCCCCGTGGACCTGGGGCTCTTCCTGGGTGCGGAGTACGCCATCAACCGGGGCAACAGGTTCACCGGGCGCAGCCTGGCGATCTTCAAGGACCTCGTTGCGGACCAGCAGCCGCGCTTCTTCTACGACTCCGAGCAGGGCCTCCACACCGCGATGTTCCCCGACTTCGCCGTGGCGACCCCCTGCGTGAGCTGCCACAGCCATCACGCCAAGACCCCCAAGGACGACTGGGCCCTGGGGGACGTCATGGGGGCCACCACCTGGACCTACCCCCGCGGGCGGGTCACGATCGATGAGCTGCTCGAGGTCCTCACCGAGCTGCGCCGGGCCTTCGAGGAGACCTACCAGAGCTACCTGGACCGAGCCGTGAAGTTCGACCTCGCTCCCGAGGTGGGGGAGCGGTGGCCGTCGGACGGCCCGTACCTGCCCAGCGCCGACGTGTTCATGGCGGAGCAGGAGCGGCGGGCCTCGCGCCGCACCGTGGAGCTCCTCATCGAGGCCGTCGGCCAGGACGCGCCCGCCGATGCCGAGGACTGAGCGCAGCGCGCCCGGGATCCTCCTGCTGGTCGGGCTCTACCTGGTCCAGGCGGTCCTGGACGTGTCCTGGGGTCCCCTGGATCGCTGGCAGCAGCGGGAGCTCTGGCGCAGGCTCACGGGTGCGGTGCTGGCTGGCCTGGTGGTGGGCCAGGTGTGGCTGGCCTGGCAGCGGTGCACGGCGCTGGCGGAGCGGAGCCGGGCGCTCCTGCGGCGCCACCGGGCTCTCGGGGTGGTGGCCCTGGGAGCGCTCTTCGTGCACACGACGGGGCCGGGTCATGGCTACCTCCTGGTGCTCGGGCTCCTGATCCCGCTGCAGGTGGCCCTCGGGGCGCTGCGGCCGGCGGAGACCTCGGCCCGGGACCTGGAGCACCGGGCGTGGTGGCGCCGGCTTCATGGCGGGGTGGGGGCGATGCTCCTGGCGGGGTTGGGGCTGCACGTGTGGATCGTGTTCGCCTGGAGCTGATCGGGCGGATCACGCGAGTTGACCGCGCCGCGATCCGCCCGCTTGCTGGCCACGCGGAGCCGCTGGCGTGGCCGGGTCACGTCGAGGCGAGGCAGGGTGGGGGAGGTCACCATGAGCCACAGCCCGCCCACGGCCTCCTTGGACGAGCCTGCGGGTTGCCCACAGCCCCGGTGACGACTCGACAGAGGGACAGCGGCGATGCGGACAGCCTCGCCCTCCTCACCCGGGCGCGGGGGCGGCCCGGCCCACTGGTTCCGGATTCCGGATCCCGTGGGCCGGGGGAGCGTTGGGGCTGCCACCCGGGACGAAGGGCCGCGGCCAGGGACCTCGGGGCCTGCACCCTCGCCCCGATCCGGCAAGGGACCTCCGGGCCTGCACCCTCGCCCCGATCCGGCCAGGGACCCCCGGGCCTGCACCCTCGCCCCGATCCGGCAAGGGACCTCGGGGCCTGCACCCTCGCCCCGATCCGGCAAGGGACCTCCGGGCCTGCACCCTCGCC
>CAZCVP010000169.1:0-18510 GCA_964501915.1 uncultured Enterobacterales bacterium | reverse complement strand
GTGCCCCCCGCCACGAAGGGCCAGGGTAGCAGTCGGGTCAGTCGCCGAACAGCGCGCCGAGCAGGGCGGTCCCGGGGCCGTGGAACCGGATCAGCGCACCGCCAGCGTCGTGCGCTGGACCGGCGTGGCGTCCACCAGCAGCCAGGTCCGCACCTCGTCCGGCAGCGCCGCCAGGTCGGCGGTCAGCGTGGCGCCGGTGAGCACGCCCGTGGCGTCCGCCTGCTGCTCCGTCCGCGGCCCGTAGTCAGCTGGCAGCGGCTGGCCCGTCGCCGGGTCGACCAGCAGGATCCCCAGCCGGTGCTCGTCCGCGCGCAGCGTCCCGTTCCCCAGCAGCGCCCGGATCTCCCCGTCGCCCACCTCGAACGCCACTGCGCCCACCCCCTCCGGCGGCGCCTCGACCCCATGCCGCTCCAGCAGCACCGCGCCGTGGGCCACCAGCAGGTCCGTGTCCGGGTTGCAGAAGCCCAGCGCCTGCAGGAAGGCGCCGTAGAGCTGGATGTCCCCGCACACCGCCCGGGCGTGCACCGTCGCCGGGCAGGGGGCTGGGGACCCGGCCTTCGGGGCCGGCGGCGTCGAGGGGAGCGAGCGCCGGGCGCTGGCACGGGACATGGACCGGGCGCTGGCCGCCCTGCGCCCGGTCGAAGGCGCCAACCGCTTCGACGACTTCTCCCTGTCCGGCGCCCTGGAACACCCCTTCATGGTGGAGGCCGATGGCTACCTGGGCGCCTACGCCCTCGGCTTCGGCTACGGCGAGGCGGAGGTCCGACGCCTGGTCGGGGAGGTCCACACCCGGTTCTCGGTGAACCTCAAGACCCTGCTGTCCCACGACCGCACCCGGGCTCGCTTCGAGGGGGCCCACCGGCTGCTGGTCCAGGGCACCGGCGAGCAGCGACAGGCCCACGACGCTCTGCTGGAGCACGCCCAGGTCCAGCGCCACCTCTTCGAGGGGAGCCCAGCGCTCGGCCGCGAGCCCTTCTCGCTGTCCGACGTCTACGTGGATCCGGACTGCGGACGCCTGCGCTGGGGCGACGTCCTCCGGGACGCGGAGGGCACCCGGCGCAAGGTCCCCCTGGACCCCTTCGAGGAGCGCAACGGCGGGCGTCACCCGCTCCTGGCCGAGGTCCTGGAGCTGCTGGGGGACCCCAACTACGACGACGCGATCGTGATCCAGGGCGCCGCCGGCAGCGGCAAGTCCGCCTTCACCCTGAGGCTGGCCGCCGCGCTGACCGACGAGGGACTGCGTCCGATCCGCGTCCGCCTGCGCCACCTGGCCCTGGACCGCCACGTCCGGGACGCCCTGCCGCGAGCCGTCGGGCTCGCCCGGCCCGGCCAGCGGGCCCGCGTGCGGCGACCGCGCGACCTGTTCTGCGAGGGAGACGTCTTCCGGGAGGAGGTCACCTTCGGGTCGGCGTCGATCTGTCCCTATGTGCTGATCCTCGACGGCTGGGACGAGCTGGACCTCGCGTCGACCGTGGACCTGCGCCAGCAGGTGGAGACGATGCTCGAGCAGGTCCGCTCCGAGTACCTGATGGGCACCAGCGTGCCGATCCGGGTGGTGCTCACGGGCCGTCCCTCCCAGCTCGTCGCCGAGAGTCGCTTCCTGCGGCGAGAGACCGCCGTGTTGACCCTGCGGCCCTTCCACCCCACCCAGCTCGAGAGCTACATCGAGGGCGTGCGCCGGGCGGCCCGGGTCGGCCGCTTCGAGGACGCCGCCGACGTCTGGCCACGGCGCATCCAGCGTGACTTCACGCCGCTGCTGAGCCGCTACGCCGAGGGCTTCGAAGCCCGCGCCGACGGCGACGGCGAGGACGGTGCGCAGAAGCTCGAGGTGCTGGGACTGCCCCTGCTCGCCCACATCGCCCTGAGGCTCATGGTGCGCTGGCGGGGCGATCTCCGTGGGCTGCTCGACAACCCGAGCAACCTCTACCGCCACCTCGTCGACCAGACCTGTCGGCATGCCGGCAAGCCGGACGACCACCTCGAGGAGGGTCCCGCCTGGCGGATCACGGGCGAGGAGCTGAGGGAGCTGCTGTGGGGCACCGCCGCCGCCCTGACCATCCGGGGCAAGGAGAACCTGTCGCTCGCCGAGCTCAAGGCGGGCCTGCGCTCCGCGCCCCAGGAGACCGAGGACCGCGCCCGGGCCGTCAGCGAGGACCCCGTCGCCGCGATGATGGTGTCCTTCTACTTCAAGGGCGGTCGACGCGACGCGGGCTGCGAGTTCCTCCACAAGTCCTTTCGCGAGTACCTCTTCGCCGAGGCCCTGGTCGAGGTGCTGAAGCGCGCCGGGCGCTCCGGCAAGGGGCGCCGCAAGCGCGAGCTCGGGGCGGACTTCCATCCCCGGGACCCCCGCTGGACCCTGGCCCACGACCTGGGCCGGCTGCTCTCGCCCCAGTGGCTCTCCCCGGCCGTCGCCCGCCACCTCCAGAACCTCCTGGACTGGGAGCTCGGCCGCAGCCGCAAGAAGCTGGCCCGCACGACCCGCGGCCTGCCCACCCGGCGCCTGGGCTGGGAGCACGGCTGGGCCCGGGTGCGGGACGACCTCGCCGCCCTCTGGGACTGGTGGACGGATGGCGTGGCCCTGCGGCCGCGCCGGGACGCCGAGGACCAGCCGACCCTGGCCCCGCTGGTCCAGACCTGGATCACGCGGCACCTCACCGCCCCCGAGCGGGCCGTGCCCCGGCTCCACCACGCCGATGCCCACCTCGGCGACGCGCTCTTCTTGTTGGCCAGCGTCGTGCACGATCGCATGGCGATCCGCGACGGCTGGGCCGGCTCGAGGGATCAGCCCCTCCGCGAGCCCTCCCGTCTCTGGGAGGGGGCTACGGAGCCTTCGGACCGCCCACCCCGCCAGACCCCGGTGATCCGGGACGGGCGCTACTGGCTGCTCTTCGCCCCGGCCGGTGGCCGGGAGCACTGGTTCCGCTGCGACCAGGCCCGCCTCAACGCCGTCGCCGGTCGCCCCTACGGGCCGTGGCCTCGGGGCGCGATGATGAGCAGCACCGACCTGCGGGGCCTGCGCCTGGACTTCGACTCCCCCGACCCCGGCCAGACCTGGAGCGATCGCCCCACCCACCTGGTGAGGGCCAACCTGGAGGGCGCCTCCCTGAAGGGCGGCTGGCTGCGCAACGTGGACGCGCGCGAGTCGCTCTTGCGCGGCTGCGACCTGCGGGGCACCGAGCTGGCGCAGGCCGACTTCTCGCTCTCGGACATCACCGGCGCCCGGCTGGAGGGGGCCGAGCTGGAGAAGGCGGACTTCAGCGGTGTGGTCGGTGGGGAGCGCTGGGGGCTGGGGTAGGAGGCGGTCAGCCGGCCAGAAAGAGGGGCTCCACCTGCTGAGCCGAGAGCAGCGCGGCCTGCAGGCGGACGGCCCGCAGGAGGGCCGGGTCGGCCTCCCGGGTCCGCAAGCGGCGCACCCCCCGGGGGGCACAGCCCCAGGGCGGCGGCGACCTCGGTCGCCGGTGCCGACGAGACCTGGGCCACCGCGGCCCGGGCCGACACCACCTCCGGGCGGTTGGAGTCCAGGCTCGAGACGCAGGCGGCGGAGGCGGCCGCCGACACGAGCACCGCCGGGTCCACGGGCTCCGGGAGCTCGGGCAGCTCCTGGACGTCCAGGTGGGCGAGCAGTGACGCCCGGTCCACTCGGGGCAGGTGTCGCCGCACGTTCGGGGCCGTCCAGGCGCCCAGGGGACGCAGGCCCACCAGGTCGGGGAGGTTGCTGGCCTCCTGGGCCGGGTCCTGCCGAAGGCCGTGCCGCTCGAGCTGGCCCAGCACGTAGTGGAGGCTGTTCGACAGGTGCCAGATGTCGTCGACCGGGCGGAAGCGGGCCCGCTCGAAGGGACCTTCGAGGTCCAGGCGGTGCTGGAGCGCCGTCTCGATCTCCTGGACCGTCTGACCGGCGAGCGGGCGGGGACAGGCGAGCAGCAGGTGGGCGTGGGTGTCCGGCCCGTGGAAGGCGAGCAGGCCGGACTCCCGGGACTGCTCGAGCACGACGCGGGCCCACACGCGCCGCTCCTCGGGGCCCGGCAGCAGGACCCGGTCCTCCGCGAGCCGCAGGGTGATGCTCCAGGCGATCGTATCCATGGCGACGAGGCGTAGGTCCGGCTCGGCGAGCGTCAAGGCCCCGGTGCGGGGTGGACCGAAGTCCCGTGGTCGAGACTCGACCCGCCGACTTCGGTCCGCGTGCCGCGACAAGGCGACCACCGACGCCACCCGCTCCGACTCCAGGCGGAGTGCTGTCCGCCCGTCGCCACCGGGGGTATGCTCCGCCTCCCTTCCACCCGGAGCCGCAGTGCTCGTCACCCCTCTCGCGATCGTCGTCGTCCTGTCCTGCACGGAGTACGGCCTGAACGCCGGCAAGGACGAGCTGGGGGTGCTGGACACCTCCACCGTGACCGACTCCTGGCGCTGGGACTCGGCCACCGACACCGGCGAGCCCTCGACCGGCCCGGACTGCCTGGACGAGACCTACGAAGGTGAGCCGGCGTGGACCGACGAGAGCTGCGAGTTCGAGCCCACCGTCGGCACCTTCACGCCGGTGCTGAAGTGGGCCAGCCCCGCTCCAGGCGACGTCTACGCCACCCCGGTCATCGGCAACCTCACCGACGACGACGGCGACGGCGACATCGACCAGGACGACATCCCCGACGTGGTCGTCGCCGCCTACCTGACCGGCGAGACCTGGGTGCTCTCCGGAGACGACGGCCACGTCCACTGGCACGCTGGCGGGGTGGGCGCCGAGCCGATGTCGCCGGCCATCGGCGACCTGGACGGGGATGGCGTGCCCGAGGTCGTCGCCTCCGGCGTGTCGGGAACCCAGGCCTTCGACGGCTCGACGGGGGCCCTGAAGTGGACCGGGCCCGCTTTCTCCGGGGTCGTGACAGCCCAGTGTGGCGCCGTGGGTATCTACGACCTCGACGGCAACGGCCGGGGCGAGGTGTTGCTGGGCAACATGGTGCTCGACGGCCAGACCGGCAGCAAGGTGGCCCAGGGGCAGTTCGGTGAGGGTTCCGGCCATGGCTGGGCGGCCCCGATGGGCGTCGCGGCCGACGTGAACGCCGACGGCCGCCTGGAGGTGGTCACGGGCAACGCCCTCTACGACGCCAACCTCGCCACCCTGTGGCACAACCGCGAGCAGGACGGCTTCGTGGCGGTGGCCGACTTCGACGCCGATGTCAAGGGCGAGATCGTCGCCACCACCCTCGGCAGCGTGCGTTTGATGGACGACGACGGGGCGATCCTCTGGCGTCGCAACGGCGTGACCGGGACCACCAGCGGCCCCCCCACCGTGGCCGACTTCGACAACGACGGCGACCCCGAGATCGGCGTCGCCGGCATGGGCCAGTACGTGGTGCTGGACACCGACGGGACCACCCTCTGGACCCGCACGACCAACGACTACTCCTCCGGCTTCACCGGCTCGTCGGTCTTCGACTTCGAGGGCGACGGCGCCGCTGAGGTCGTCTACGCCGACGAGAACGACGTCTGGGTCTTCGATGGGGCCACCGGCGGGATCAAGCTCAGGGAGACCCGGCACTCCAGCGCCACCTGTTCCGAGTACCCGGCCATCGCCGACGTGGACCATGACGGCAACGCCGAGATCATCTACGCCTCGGGCGTCTACTCCAGCAACGAGAGCGGCATCCGGGTGATCGGCGACGCCGACGATAGCTGGCGCCCGGCCCGACCGGTCTGGAACCAGCACGCCTACGCGATCACCAACATCGAAGACGATCTCTCCGTGCCCAAGGCCGTCAGCCGCAACTGGGACGCCTACAACAACTTCCGGTCGGGCGATGTGTTCGCCGGCTCGGGCGGCATCACCCCCGATCTCGTGGTCGACTTCGTGGCCGTGTGCCGCGAGGAGTGCGACGAGGACAAGCTCTACGTCTGGCTCCGTGGCGGCAACGTGGGCATGTCGGACGTCGAGGTCGACGTGGAGGTCGCTCTCTACGGCATCGCCGGTGAGTCCGAGACGGCGCTCGGCTTCTCGGCCTTCCACGGCATCCCCGTGGGTGAGTGGAGCGACGCCATCCGGTTCTCGGTCTCGGGCGCCTCCGCCTACGACGACCTGTTGGCGCGGATCGACGGGGGGAACGCAGCGGTCGGTGTGATCGGGGAGTGCCACGAGGACAACGACGAGGCGGTGTGGGGAGAGAACCTGTGTGACTGATGCTCGTCGGACCAGGCGAGCGCCACGCTACCCCGGCTCGCTCGCCAGCCACCCCGCGACCCGCTCCGCACCCCAGCGCTCTTCGAGGTGACTCGTGAGCGCGGCGGCGACCTCGGTGCCGGCGAGGCGGGCCAGGGCCCCTCGCAGCACCGCGACGGTGCCGGCTTCGTCGTCCTGGGCCAGCCTCAGCTCGACCAGCGGCGCCGCGGCGTTGCCCAGGAGCACGGCGTCTCCCTGGGCCAGCGCTGCGTCCCAGGCCAGGGTGAGGCACTGGTCAGCCCGGTGGTGCTGGCCTGCGCCCAGGCGCTGGCGCCCGAGCTGGAGCGCGATGCGTCCCAGCACCGCCGACGGCGGGGACTGTCCCTTGGCGGATCGCAGGGCGCCCTCGTAGACCTTGCGGGCCTCGGCGTGGTCCCCCAGCAGCTCGAGGGTCTGGCCCTCCATCAGGCCGGCCTGGAGCTTGAGGGCGTCGTCACCGTCGGCAGCGATCTCGATCGCGTCCGCCATGTAGGTGCGGGCGGCGCCGTGGTGCTCGGGCCACCGGGCCAGGCACTGGGCCTCCTCCATCCGGGCAAGCACCGCCTCCCGGCGAGCCCCGACCGCGTAGGCCAGGTCGGCCATGTGGTGAGCCAGCACCGCGATGCGCTTGAAGTCCCCCCGGCGGACGGCGTCGGCCTGCAACCGCTTGCCGGAGATCCAGACCGCCTGGAGCTGCCGCTGCTTCTGGGAGATGTCGTAGGCGCGCTGCCAGCGGGTGATCACCTCCGGGGACACCATGCCCAGGCGGGCCTCCCACACCCGGGCCGCCTGCACAGCCGCGGCGGGCGCGACCGCGTGGCCCCGCTCCACGGCCAGCTCGGCACTGCGGTCCAGGAGCACGGGCACGTCCTCCAGCATCGGTCGGGTGGCCTCTTCCACCGCCCGTGCCTCCCGCTCCAGCTCGGCCCCCTCGAGCGCCAGGTCGACGGTGACCATCGCGTCGAGATCTCGGCCAGCGGGCAGGCCGGCGAGGCGGGCGGACAGCCCTTCGAGGCGCTCGGCCAGGGCATCGGTCGCGGTCCAGGGCGCCTCATCGTCGAGGTGGGAGGCGGCCGAGCCCAGGAGCTGCTGGAGATCCTCGTCCCCTTCGGCGGCCTCGCGCAGCGGGTCCACGCTGCCGCGGAGCTGCTCGCGCTGGGTCCGGAGGGCCCTCAGCCGGGCCTGGGCGGCACCGAGCTGGGCCTGGAGGGCGGCGGCGCGGCCCTCGGCGCTCCGGCGCAGCGGCGCGAGCTGCCGCTCCAGGTCAGCGGGATCGGGCACGCCGGCCAGCGCCCCCTCCAGCGCGTCGTCGTCGTTGGACGCCAGGGCATCGGTGACCCGGTCGAGCAGCTTCCCCCAGGGTCCACCCAGGTGTTCGGCCGCGCGGCGCAGGTCCTCGGATGGGACGCCCCGGAGGGCTTCCCGGATGGCTGCGAGGCGAGCGTCTCTGTCGGACATGGGACTCCCTAATCGGACCCGGCGCCGCGGGACCGTGACCTGCGCCCATCGTGGATGTCGCCGAACAGGGCCAGCAGCCAGAGGGCGGCCAACAGGGCGAAGGCCGCCCGGCCGATGCTGAGGTGCTGGAGCACCGTCCTCTTCGTGGGGGCGAAGCGGAAGACCGGCGCATCCGCGACCTCGGTCAGGCCGTGGGTCTCCAGGGCGTTGGAGATGGCGTTGTCCGTGTGGCCGTCGCGGAGGGTGCGCAGGCCAGCGATGGGTCCCACGTCGCCCTCGATCCGGCAGGCCTCCTCGGCGCTCATGCGACGGGAGGGCAGCTCGCCGAGACCGATCCAGGCCGGGACCGGGAGGGCCTTGCTCCAGCCGGCGAACACCAGCGGGGCGACGGTGCGGGTCAGGGTCCGGCTCTTCTGCCGCCAGGCATCCTGTCCCCGCAGCTCGGGCAAGCAGCTCGCGGTGGGAAAGTACGCCAGGGTCCAGTCGTCGACCTCCGCGGCTCGCTCCGGACTCAGCTCCACGATCGAGTCCGGCTCCAGGCTGTGGTGCCACTCGTGCACGAAGCTGGCGTAGCCCCAGGTCACGCCGACCGAGAACAGCCCGGTCAGCATCAGCCCGAAGCCCCCCTTCTGGCCCCGTGTGGCCATCGCACCCCAGACGAGGCCGAGCACCAGCGCCAGCGGTCCACACAGCCAGGGCACGACAAACAGCCCCACCAGCCCGAGCCAGACCGCAGCCCCGAGCCAGCCGAAGCCGAGGGAGGCGCGGGAGAGGATGCCCGGCATCCCCTCCGCCCGCCGGTGACGGAGCCCGAGGAGGGCGCAGACGACCAGGACGGCCGCGACCAGGAGGTCAGGCGCGAGGTGTTCGAACATGCTGCCCCAGAGTGTCCCGGCCTACGAGAACTCGGACTCTACCGCCGCCTTCTTGGCGTCGTAGTCCTGCCGCCAGGTGTCCATCTGCTGGAACTCGGAGTTGAAGGCCGCGGCGTTCTCGGACACGATGCCGCGCTGGCGCTCACGCTCGGCGAGGTGCCCGGCCTTCTGGGCCTTGATCTCGTCCTGGATCTGCAGCTCGGTCTGCTGCCGGGCCTCCAGGGCGCTGATGTTGCCGGCGACGTTCTCCTGCTGGGCCGACTGCAGCGAGACGGCCTCGTTGAGGAATTGCCGGTTCTGCTCGGAGGCCTGGGAGACCTGGTCGGTGCGGTTCGAGGCCTCGTCGCGGGCGACGTTCTGGCCGTCGGCCATCTGCTGGCCCGACTCGGCGCCGCCGGCGTTGGGCTGTTCGTCCATCTCGTCGGAGTTGTCGCCGAGCTTGGCGATCAGCTCGATCACGATGCCGGCCAGGCCGCTGTCGGCCTGGGGGACCTCGGAGTCCGCGCCGCTGATGATCGCGGTCCGCCGATCCTCGGTGCCGATGGACTGCTGGAGAGGCTGGGCCATCGACTCACTCGCCGCGAGGACCGGCCCACCCTGCTCGGCCAGCGAACCGGTGCCCGCCGCCAGCTCTCCGACGATCTCCTCCGCCCGGTAGGCCCGGAGGGCCTCGGCGTGGGCGCGGATGTAGCCGTCGTAGGCGGTGGACGCGGCCACCCGGTGGTCGCGGAAGGTCTGGTAGTCGACCGGGGCTTCGCAGTTGAGCAGGGCCTCGACGGCGGCGCGACGGCGCTCCTCGACGGAGGCCTGGGTGCGGCCGATGGCGTTGAGCTGCTCGGGGGTCTCGCGGGGCCCGGTGTCGAAGACGGCGTCCAGGCCGGTCAGCGCGGTCGTCTCGACCACCATGCCCAGGCCGCCCCCCTGCTGCTGCTGCTGCTGGGTGTGGGCCGACTGGGTGATCTCCGTGGGGAAGATGCTCATCACCCCGCTGAGCTCGATGGCCCAGCTCGACAGGGCGCCGCCGAGGTCCTTGTAGGCGGAGCCGGTGCCGCCCATGGCGTTGCCCGACGAGGTGGAGGTGAGGTGCTGGGCGAAGGCCTCGCCCGCCGTGCGCTCCCGGCCGTCCTGGTACTGGACGTGTTCCTGGTGGCGGGCGATCGACTCCTCCTGGGGGGTGCCGGTCGCGGCCGCCCGCGCGGTCTCGGTGGCCTGTTGCGCCGCCGTGGTCTGCTCTTGGAGGGTGGTGAGCTCGCCCTGGAGGGTGGTGATGCGGTTGCGGGCGTCGGTGACGGGGTTCTCGTCGGGAGTCGGCGGGGTGGAGCCGGCCAGCCGATCCACCTGTTCCTGGGCGTGGGCCTGGTTCTCCCGCTCCGTCGCGGCCTGCTCGGTGAGACCGGTGGCCTGCTGGCGCAGGTCGGCCGGCTCGGCGTTGTCGCCGCCGTAGGGCTCGAGGATGCCGTCGATCTCGGTCTGCCGGGTGCTGGCGTCGCGCTCGGCGGTCTCGGCGGCGCGTACCTCGTTCTGGAAGCGGTCCTGGCGGATGTCGCCGGCGTCGACCCACTGGGGATCCGGCGAGCCGCGGGTCTTCTCGACCTGGAGCGAGATGCTCCCGTCGTCGTTGACCCGCACCTCGGACACCCGGCGATCCCGGGAAGCCCCGTCGATCTCGACGCTGGTGGTCCGACCGACCAGGTCGCTGCGCAGGTCGTCAGCGGTCGACCGCGCGGTGTCCGCCGCCGGCTGAAGGGCGCGGGCCCGGTCGATGTCGGCGGCCTGGGTGGTGAGGTCCGTGGCCTGGGTCGTGAGGTCGGCCGCCTCGGTCTGGTGGCGGGTGACGTCGCCAGCGGCGTGCTCGCTGTCGGCGGTGTGTTCAGTGGCGGCGTCCTGCTGCTGGCGCAGGGTCTCCTCGGCGGTTCGGAGCTGCTCGTTGGCGCTGTCGATCTCCCGCTGCTTCGCGGCCTCGGCCTCCTCGGCCCGGCGCTGGGCGGCCTCGGCCTCCTCCAGCGCCTCCCGGTTGTCGGGAAGCTCGGCCGCTGCGCGCTCCTGGCGCTCGATGTCCTGGATCAGGTCCCGCTGGCGGGTGATGTCGCCGTGGAGGTCGACGATGCGCTGGTTGGTGGCGTTCAGATCGGCCTGGAGCGACGCGGCCTGCATCAGGTCGCCGTCGGGATCGTTGTTGATGGCGTCGATCTGGGAGCGCAGGTCCCGGGCCCGGTCGGCCAGGGTGGTGATGCGCTCGGACATCTGGCCGTCGACATAGGCCCGGAGCTGGGGGTTCAGCCCCTCCTGGGCGAAGCGGGCCGGATCGGAGAAGCCCTGCTTGGCGTCGTTCCAGCCGTCCTGGACGCCCTGGACCGCGGTGTTGACCACCGGGATGCGGTCGGCGATGCGCCGCAGGAGGTTGGGCCGGTTGGTGCCGTCGGCGTCGGGGTCGTCGTCCTGCTGGCGGGTGTCGTCGTCGTCCTGGGCGGGGGTGTCGTCGTCCTGGGCGGGGGTGTCGTCGTCGGGGGTGGGCACGTCCTCGCCCATCGCCCGGGCTTCGTCGTCCAGGGCGGTCTGGGCCTCGTCGGCCACCCGGTCCAGATCGGCCTGGTTGGTCGTGTCGATGTCGCCCGCCAGGGCTTCGCCCTCGGAGCCCTGGGCGCTGTCGGTGTCGCCGGGGTCGCTGGTGCGGCTCTGGAAGGGGGCCGCGATGGCCTCGTTGGCCCGCTCGGCGGCCATGTCGCCGAGCTTGGCGCCGCCCTTCTCGCCGAAGTTGCTGGCGT
Source organism: uncultured Enterobacterales bacterium (assembly GCA_964501915.1). Taxonomy (GTDB): domain Bacteria; phylum Myxococcota_A; class UBA796; order UBA796; family CAJQPC01; genus CAYFPX01. The sequence goes on along the minus strand of CAZCVP010000169.1, from coordinate 7,225 downwards.
CCTCGCCGACCCCCTGGAGCTGCTGGGCGTAGAGGTCGGAGGGCACGAGCAGGGCGGCGATGGTCCGAAAGACCATGGTCAGGCCCGAGAGCAGGATCACCACCGGCTCGAGCACCGTGTTGATGCGCCCGAGGATGCCGCCCATGCGGGTGAGCCAGCCACCGGCGCTCACCAGCGGTGCCCCGACGCCTGCGAGCCACAGCAGCGCGATGCCGACGATGATCAAGATCCCGCCGACCACGTAGCAGAGGGCCGACAGGGTGCTCAGGACGGTGCAGATGCCGTCGATGAGGTCCCGCAGCATGCCGAAGATGTCGGCGAGCAGGGCGCAGAAGATCCCGATGTAGTCGCCCGCGGACTCGGCGGAGTTGAAGGCGTCGAGGGTGTTGCCGAGGTTGTCCCAGCCCTGGGCGAGGTTGGTGAAGGGACCACCTTCGCCGAAGCCCCAGGCACCGGCCGTCCAGGGCGGGTTCTGGGCGAGCTGGATGATCGGACCGACGAAGGGGGTGCCGAGCTTGCCCTTGGTGAGGCCGCTGACCGCCAGGTCGCCGAGCTTGCCGACGTTGTCCCAGATGAGCCCGTCGACGAGCTGATCGGTGAAGGCCGCCGAGCCCGAGCCGATCAGGTTCTCGAACAGGGCCTCCATGACCTGGCCGCCGCGACCCTGCTCGATGTCGGGCGGGCTGGCACAGAAGGCCGCGCGGTGCTCGGTGGCGTCGGTGATGGCCGCGAACTGGCCATCGGTCACCGTGCGCAGGGTGTCGAAGGAGGGGATCGCCGGGGCGACCTCTTCGACCGAAGCGCCCAGGTACTGGGCCAGGGCGGGATCGACCGCCCCGACCTCGGCACCGCCAGCACCACCGGCCGCATCGCCACCGGCCTCGCCGCTGGCGTTGGCCTCGCGCTCGGCGTTGGCAGCCTCGCCTTCGGCGTTGGCGGCCTCCTGCCGTGCGGCCGCTGCCTCGGGCTCCGGGCGGGCCATGGACTTGGCGGTCCGGCAGATCATCTCGAAGGCGAGCTCGGTCTCCTCCCAGAAGCCGCGGCCGTCGAACTCCTCGTTGAAGGCCCGCTGCATCTGGCCGGCGACCTCGCCACCCTCCAGGGCTCCCTGCCACATCTTGGGGAGCCTGGCGGCGTGCTCGTTGGCCATCACCCGGTTGAGGTGGCCCTGGGTGGGCTCCTCGTCGTCGATCGCGTCGCAGAGATCGTCGAAGGCGTCGAGGTCCTCGATCATCTCGCAGACCCCGTCGACGCCGTCCTCGTACTGCTCCAGCTTGCGCTCGCTGTCCTCGCTGGCGTTGGGGTCCTGGCCGCCGGCCGGGCCTCCAGTGGGCTGGCTGACGCTGCCCTGGGCGGCGGTGACCGTCTCGTTGGCGGTGGTCAGCGTGGCCAGGATGCCCGAGGCATCCACGCTGCCCTCGGCGGCGACGTGGCCCGTGGGCAGGCCGAAGCTCGGCGCCTCGATGTGCCCGCCGGACGCCGCCCGCCAGGCGACGTCGGCCGCCTCGGCCTCGGCCACGAGCCCGGGGGAGACGTGGTCGGCGGGCGCCAGACCCTCCTGGGCGAGGTGGGTGAGCTCGTGGGCGACCAGACCGCGGGCGTCGGCGGTGCCGGGCTGGAAGGCGTCGGCGTCGAGGTGGATCGCGCCGTCCTCCGCCAGGCCGCGGGTGCCGAGGGCGCGGGTCTGGGCGGCGGCGGCTTCGTCGGTGTGGACCTCGACGGCCGAGGCCGACAGGCCGAGCTGGGGTGCGAGCTGGCGCACGAGGCGCAGGGTCTGGCGGCCGCGCTCGGCGTCGATCTCCAGCTCTCCGGCCCCGTTGCCGCCGACCTCCTGGACCACCTCGGTGACCGGGTCCTCCCGGCGCAGGGAGGTGAGGGTCCGCTCGAGCTGGTCGCTGAAGCTCGGGTAGGGGGCGAAGCTCTCCTGGAGCCCGAGGAACTCCTCCCGGGCCGGTGCGCCGGACACCTGGACCAGGAAGAGCAGGCCGTCGCGCTCGGCCTGCGCGGCGGTGACCTTGCGGGCCAGGGCGTCGAGCTCGGCGAGGGTGGCGGCTTCGTCGTCGCGAGCGACGTCGCCCGCCAGCCCCGAGGTCAGGGTGAGGCGAGCCTCGCCCAGGCGCCGATGGGCACGCTGGGCCAGCAGCGCCCGCAGGCCCTCCCGCACCAGCTCGTCGGGGGCCTCGTTGGCGGTGGAGGGCAGCCGTCCGAGCATCCAGTCGGCGAGGAACTGCCCCCGCGAGTCCAGCCCAGAGGGCGGGATGAAGGCCCAGGCGGCCTTGCGCTCCTCCCAGACGTGATCGGCGGCTCGCTCGGCAGTCTCCGCTTCCAGCTCCAGAGGTTGACCCGGCTCGCTCACGGAGGTGGTGGCGCTCGCGCCGCGACCGGCGCGGTTCTGGAGGACGTGGGTGGCCTCGTGGGCCAGCAACCGGGCCCCGCCGCGGGTGCCGAGGTCGGCCCGTTCGCCCAGCCAGATGTCCTGGTCGATGGTGAAGGCCCGGGCGCCGATGTCGGCGGCGGCCTCCTGGGCCGCGGCGCCCTCGTGGACGCGGGCATCGCGCAGCGGATCGCCGTGGACCCGCTCCATGAAGGCCTGCTCGCCCTCCGTGAGCGGTCGACCGGCGCTGGTGCGCTGCTGGAGGGTCTCGAACCAGGCCGCGATGGCCACGGGATCCTCGAGGTCCACGCCCTCGTCGGCGGCGGCCCGGCGCATGGCGAGCCCTCCGAAGGCCACCGAGGTGCCCTCGGAGCCCGCCCGGGGCGCCTCGGCGGGGGCATCGCCGCCCTGGGAGGGTCCGGCGGCGGACTCGGCGGGGGTGCCGACCGCCTCGAGGGGCGCCGGCTCAAGGTCGGGCAAGGACTCCACGACGGGACTCTCGGGCTGTCGCTCAGCCCACAGCACCCGGTACCAGGCCTGGGCGAAGCGGGCCCACTCCTGGGGGGCCTGGCCGGGCAGGTAGGCGCTGAAGTCCGCGCCCGTGCTGCGCTCGGAGGCCACGAGGTCGCTGAGGTAGAGCTCGAAGGCGTCGGACGGGGCCTCCAGCAGCAGGCGCTCGGCGACCTGGTTGCCGAAGCGCTCCTGGAGTCGTCGCAGGACCTGGTCCTGGCGCTCCTCGCGCAGGGCCGGCGCGACCGCGGCCGGCTTGCTCGCACCCGCGCTCGGCTTCCTCAGATCTCGTCGTCCCATGCGGATCGGCCCCTACCAGCCGGCCTGCACCGGCAGGGTGTGAGTATAAGAGGTCAGAGACCACCCCTGAGGGATTGATCCGGGGGTCAGCGACGCGGTACCCGGCAGGCCCGGCAGCGGAAGTGCACGCGACCTCCGTCGATGGCCGGCGGCTGGCCGAGCCAGGCGATCAGGCCCTGGACGGGATGCCAGCGGCGGCACTGGTCGCAGCGGAAGGTGGGTCGCCAGGGGCGCGGGCGGGGCATGGGGGCATTGTGGATCACGCGCGTCGAGCCAGTCCCCCGGCAGCCCGGCGAGCAGCAGCCCCAGCGGCAGGTTCCAGACCCCCCGCTCGACCTCCTCCACCACGGGGTGCAGGGAGATCAAAGACGCCGAGGGGAGCCTGGTCTCCATAGATCCTCCGGAAGGCCCGCAGCCCCCTCGGCGCCCGCGCTCGGGGCGAGGCGCCGTGCTTGAACCCCCCGCATCAGCGGGAAGTGCTGGCTCCCGGACAACAGAGAAGCGGGAGCGGCCCGGAACCCGATCCACCTCACGCTCGAGGTACGGGAGGATGTCGGGCACCTGCTGCACCTCGTCCAGCAGGAGCGGACCCGGGCGGCTGGCGAAGAACAGGTCCGGATCCTGGCGGAAGGACGCGACTTCGCTCGGGATGTCGAGAGACACCATGGCCAGGTCCTCGCCGAAGCGCCCGCGGGCGAAGTGCCGCAGCAAGGTGGTCTCGCCGGCCTGCCGGGGGCCCGTGAGCAAGACAGCCGAGAAGGTGTCGACGTAGGCGGCCAGGACGGACTCGAGGGCTCGGGGACGGTAGGCCACTTGCGTGTTTGCGGTCTTGTGTTCCGAGAATGCAAGGTCCCTCGTCTGTCGACCCAACAAAAAGCACCCCGGGAAGGCACAAATGAAGAAAAGAAAACAAGGTCCGGAGAGATGTGCCTGCACCCCGCCCTCTCGCCCTCTCCGGCGCCGTACGCTCTCGCGTACGACGAAGGAGTCCACCATGTCCTGCAACACCAAGTCCTTTCCCACCCCCCTGGACCACGCTGTACGCGATCTCCGCCTCGACCGCCGTGTCCGTGCCCTGCACGCCCTGGATCCCGACACCCATGATCTGGTCCGCACGCATCGTCATGGAGCTGCGACACAAGATCGGCGACATCCAGGTCGAGCCCTACCTCCAGTACGCCAACGTCGAGGACACCCCCGCCGGGACGGCCTCGATCGGGACCCAGCGCACCGCCGTCGGCTTCTTCTACGACACCTTCGCCGACGTCAAGACTACCCTCAACGGCTACGAGCTCGTCCGCTTCGGCTTCAGCGTCATCAACAACACGACCACCACCCGCAACCTCATCCGGGCCGGTGGGCGCCTGGAGCTGCGCCCCTTCTGATGCCGATCCACGTCTCCTGGGCGGACCTCGAGGAGGTACCGCTCGGCTCCTCGGGGCAGGCCCACTGGGGGGTGGACTCCGCGGTGCCGGCTCCGTCGCCGCGAAGCACGGCTCGAGCCGCGTATGCGGCAGCCGGAGAGCTCGACTTCCCGGACCGGACCGGTCCCGCCGGGCCCCGCGATCGCACAGGTGTCTGGATCAACATCCACGCCGGACCTCCCGACCCGTCACCGGCGGACGACTGGAGCAAGCTCGAGGAGATCATGGCCTGGGCGACCTCGTTCAGGCACCGGCACCCCGTCAGCGACGCCTTCGGCCTGCTGGAGGAGCTGAAGGAGAAGCTCCAGCGTGAGCACGGCGTGGGCGACGAGGCCTTCGAGGCGGGCTTCGCGGCGAACCACGGCAAGATCACGGCCTTCAGGGACTACGAGTGGCAGGCGGGGGCGGTGTTCTGGCAGGGGAAGCAGGAGGAGAACCTGCCCTGCACGACGGATCCCGCGGACCTGGGGCCACTGTCCGCGCTCTCGTCCCCGAGCTGCGCGTCCTACCGTGGCTACGACGTGCCCGAGATCGGGGGGGCTCACTTCGCCGTCGGGACGGCCGCCGGCGTCGACCGCGACCAGGTGCTCACCGAGCTGTCGATCGCCCAGCCGCGGGAGTACGTGGGGGTGACCTTCCACCCCTGGGAGTTCACGAGCACCTACCCCGACGAGACCACCTACGTCGGATGGGCTTCGGACATCCTGGCGCTGTTCGCCCACCTCTACCTCCAAGACGACTTCGCCCGGCCGATGCCGGAGATCCTCGCGGAAGAGGACCCCTGCGGTCGCACCAGTCGTTGCTGAAGGAGAGGCGCGATGACGACGATCCCTCTCTCCCTGCTCCTGTTCGCCTGCGGCGGAGATGACACCGGCGACACCACCGACACCGCCTCGCCGGACTCGGCCACGCTCACCGAGACGGGGGACACGGAGTCGACGACCGACTCGGAGACCGACTCGGAGACCGAGGACACCGCAGACACGGCCGAAGACGCACGGCCGTCCCTGGAGGACCTGGCCTTCGCCGCCTTGCTGGGAAGCCGAGAGCAGGCCGAGGCCGGGTACTCCGTGGCGCCGGCGGGCGACTTCGACGGAGACGGTGTCCTGGACGTGGCGCTCGGGGCGCCGGAGGACGAAGGCGGTGGCGACTACCTGGGGGGCGTCCATGTGGTCCCGGGCCCATTCGGGGGCGTCTCCGACTTGGATGACGTGGCGACCTTTCTCTCTGGGGCGGAGTACCTCGACAAGGCGGGAGTGGCCGTGGCCGGGGGGGGTGACCTCACCGGGGATGGCCTGGACGACCTGGCTGTCGGGCTCCATGGCGACCGCTCGGTTCCCATCCTCTGCGGGGGCCGAGCAGACCGGAGCTCACTGAGCGAGGCGTGCGCATCGATCACGAGCATCGAGATCACCTCCTTCGGTACCACCATGGCGACACCCAGTGACATCGACGAGGACGGCGTCAACGACCTCCTCATCGGAGACCCCTGGTCCTCCCTCGGCGACCTCAACGCCGGCGCCGCCTACCTCTTCCAGGGCCCGATCACCGCCGACATCACCTCCGACGACGCCGACGCCGTCTTCGTCAACGACTACCACTACGAGTTCGCCGCCCTGGGCCTCGCAGGCGACGGCGACGTCAACGGCGACGGCTACAACGACGTGGTGCTTGGAGCTCCAGGCATCCTCCACGAGAGCGGCGGGGCGGGACGCGCCTTCCTCTTCTACGGCCCCGCCACCGGCACGCGCCTGACCGCCGACGCAGACGAGACCCACGATGAGCGTTGGTTCGGCGACGGCCAGGACCTTGAGCTGGCCGCCGACCTCGACGGGGACGGCTTCGACGACGTCGTCATCGGCGCCAACTGGCGCTTCGAGGAGACCTGGCCACTGATCCAGGTCTACGCCGGCGCCACCACCGGCGCCGGGCTGGACTCCGGCGAGGCCACCGCCCGCATCTTCGACGACGACGTCGTCCGCAGCCACGACTACCAGGGCTGCAGCCTCGGCGACCAGGACGGTGACGGCGACGACGAGCTTGCCGTGGCTACCCTCGACGCCGTCCTCGTCTTCTACGGCCCCCTGGCCGGCACCCTCGACGTCGGCGACGCCGACTTCGGGCTGACGACACCCGTCTACTACCCGCTCCTCGCCAACGCCGGCGACCTCGACGAAGACGGCCTCGACGACCTCATCGTCGGCCTGCCCTCCCTCGACGACCTCGCCAGAGACGCCGGCGGCGCCTACCTGCTGTCCGGAGTCGACCTGTAGCAGCGTCCGGTCCTGCGGGTCGAGCTCTCCCCGACGAGCGGGCAGGCGAGGGGTGGTTGGGCGTGGGCCGTGGACGATGTGGAGGTTGGGGACAGGTCGGGGACGGTGATCGACGCCGTGTCCTGGGACCCCGGCCCCCGACCAGCCCCCAAACACCACAAAACCCACAACCCCCCCCCCGACCCAAAAAAAGGGGGAAAAAAAGACAAGTTGAAAAAAAAGTTTTTTTTCCAAAAAAAATTTTAAAAAATTCAATTATTTTTTTTTTTAGACGTTTTTTTTACACACGTAAAAAAACCATGGTTTAAAAAAAAGTTAAAAGCACAAATAAGAAAGAAAAAAAA
>CAZCVP010000168.1:0-18655 GCA_964501915.1 uncultured Enterobacterales bacterium | reverse complement strand
CGCACGGAGGGAGCGTCGCCCAGGTCAGGCCCGCGGCTGCGGCCCGGTGACGCGCGCAGGACTCGGGGGTTTGACTCTCAACCCCCCGACTCCTGCGCGCCCCGAGGGCTGAGGGCGCGCAGAACCTCGGGGGTTCAGCGTCAACCCCCCGACTTCTGCGCGCTCGAGGGGTGAAGAGCGCGCAGGACTCGGGGGTTTGACTCTCAACCCCCCGACTTCCGCGCGCTGGCCGTCCGTGCGCCCGGCGGACTGGCCCGCTGTGTCCCTCCTGCCTCGCTGGAAAAGGCGAAAGGCGAATTACATGACCCCCTGTGTGTTATGGAGGTCCCATGGTCCACACCGTCGCGGTCATCGGAGCGGGAAACGGAGGCAAGGCCGCCGCAGCGGAGCTTGCGCTCCAGGGCGTCGAGGTCCGGCTCTTCGAGTTCCCGGAGTACCGCGCCAACATCGACGAGCTGGCCAGGACCCGCCGACTGACCGTGACCGGCGCCCTCGAGGGCGAGGTCGAGCTCGAGGTCGTGACCGCTGACCTCGCCGAGGCGGTCCAGGGTGCCCAGGTGCTGATGGTCTGCACCCAGGCCCTGACCCACGACCGCATCGCCCGGGAGCTGGCGGCGCTGGTCAACGGCGACCAGCTCGTGGTGCTCAACCCCGGCTCCACCGGCGGCTCGCTGCTGATGGCACGGGTCTTCAAGGAGCTGGGCGTGAGCGACCTGCCGGTGCTCGCCGAGTTCTCCACCCTCACCTACGGCTGCCGGGCCACCGCCACGGCGGTCGACATCGGCGTCCAGGTGTCCTACCTCACCTGGGCCACCCTGCCGGCGCGGGCCATCGAGCACTGGGGGCCGCCGATCGAGGCCTTCTTCCCGGCCCTGGTCCGGGCCTCCAACGTGCTCGATGCCGGCCTGAACAACGCCAACCCGATCATCCACCCCCCCGTCGCCCTGCTCAACGCCGCCCGCTTCGAGAAGCAGGGAGCGGAGATGTTCTTCTACAAGGACGGCGTCAGCCAGGCGGTCGCGGACCTGATCCAGAAGCTCGACCAGGAGCGCATGGCGCTGCAGAGCGCCCTCGGCGGCTCGCCCCAGGCCGACCCCATCACCTGCGTGAAGCAGGGCTATGCGGCCAGCGAGGACTACCTGGCCTGCTACTCCGAGGGTCCGGGCTTCATGGGCTTCCGCAGCCCCGACACCCTCGACCACCGCTACTGGCACGAGGACATGGGCATGGGCCTGGTGTTCTACTGCTCCCTCGGAGAGCTGCTCGGCGTGCCCACGCCCGTGTCGCGAGCCATCGTGACGATGGGCTCGATCATCACCGGCATCGACTACCTGGCCCAGGGCGCCAAGACCCTGGCCACCCTGGGCCTCGACGGGCTGACGGTCGAGGAGCTCCTGGCGGCCCTGTAGACCCTCACTACCTGCCGAGCGACGCCGTGTCGATCAGGTAGACCGCGCCAGCGGACGGGTCCTGTCCATCGGCCACGGTCGCGCCGATGAACAGGTCCGACGTGCCGTCCCCGTTCGAGTCCACGTCGCCGAGCACGGCGGCGCCGACCTTGTCTCCGGTGCTCTCGGCCACCAGTCGCCGAGTGGCACAGCTCGCGGCGACCGTGCCGCTCAGGGGTCCCAGGAACACATAGGCCACCCCCCCGTCGGAGGCGCTCGTGGCACCGATCACGAGGTCGGCGGTGCCGTCGTCGTCGATGTCACCCAGCCCACCCAGGGAGGTGCCCAGCCCGTCCTGGGCCGCCTCGCCTTCGATGCGCGCCGCGGCGTCGACGAGCTTGCCCCCACCCTCGAAGGGCCCGGCCACCAGGTAGACGACGCCCGAGCGCAGACCGTCGCCGGAGGCCCGGCTCGCGGCCACGAGCAGGTCGGCGTGGCCGTCTCCCGTGACGTCGCCGGGAGCCGCCACCGCGGTGCCGGCCTGGTCGTCGGCGGACTCACCCTCGAAGGCGTGGGCCACCTCGGCGACCTCGTGGGCCCCCTCCGTGCCTCCCGGGACGACATAGACGACGCCCGCCCCGTCGCCCGCACCCGCGGCACCGAGGGCGAGGTCGTCGAGGCCGTCGAAGTCGGTGTCGCCCAGCGAGATCGCCGCCGTGCCCAGCCTGGCCGAGGCGCTGCCCTTCAGGATGGTCTCCGCCTTGCTGCTGAGGTCCCGCGCCCCACCGGTGAGGGGAAGGCTGACATAGACCACGCCATAGGCCGAGCCGGCGTCCCCTTCGGCCAACGCCCCGAGCACCAGGGCGTCGGCGCCCTCGTAGAAGCGCCCGGCGAAGGCCACCACGGAGCCGGTCCCGCTGCCGTCCGGTCCGTAGAACATCGCGTCGGCAAAGCGGGTGGACGAGTCGACGGACACGCTGCGGCTGAAGTAGTAGGCCGCGTCCCAGCCGGGGGCCCCGGCGAGGAAGTCGGCGTGGCCGTTGCCGTCCTGGTCGGCCGTCGCCGCCAGCGAGGCGCCCAGCTCCATGCCCTCGGCCTCGCCGAGGACCACCACGGCTTCGTTCGCCAGGTCGAGCGTCTCTGCGGAGATGGGCGTGGTGACGAGGTAGACGGCACCGACGTCCTGCACTCCCGGCGCACCGATCAACAGGTCGGGCTGGCCGTCCTGGGTCAGGTCCTCGCTCCAGGCGAGGGCCGTGCCGACCCGATCGCTCGCCGTGTCGCCGACGATCACCACGCGGGCGATGTCCACGGGGGTCCGGTCGTGCTCGTCGTCGTCGCCGTCGCAGTCCTCGTCCACCCCGTTGCCGCACGTCTCGGGGGCACCGGGGTAGCTCGCCGGGTCCAGGTCGTCGCAGTCACCCCCCACCGCGATCTGACCCTCGAGGCCCTCGCAGGCGGTGGTCGGGTCGCCGCTGCCGTAGCCGTCGTGATCGGCGTCCACGTACCAGTCGACGGGACCGCCGACGCTGGCGTCGGTGTCGTCGCAGTCCCCCCCGACGGCGGAGGTGCCCTCGGGGGCGAAGCAGGCCTGGACGGGGAGGTCGTCGTCGCCGACTCCGTCCTCGTCGTGGTCCTCGTAGAACTCGCTGGTGGTGGTCGTGTCGAGGCTGGCGTCCGCGTCGTCGGTGTCGTGGTCGCAGTCGTTGTCCAGGCCGTCGCAGATCTCGATGGCGTCCGGGTTCACGGTCGGGTCGTCGTCGTCGCAGTCCTCGGGGGTGGGCCAGCCGTCGCCGTCCGCATCGGTGGCCGTCTCGGCCGACCGCTTCGTGACGTCGGCATCGTCCAGGTAGAAGCAGGCGCTGAGCAGCAGGGTCAACATGGCGGCGGCCTCGCCCGCGAGGGTAGCAGCCTCAGCGCTCGGTCTGCGGTGGGGCGAGGACCAGCGCTGCGGCCACGTAGCAGCCCAGGGCGATCACCATGCCGCTGCTGTAGCCCAGTCGGATGCCGAGGAAGAGGGCGAGCACCACCGCGAAGGAGCCGGCCACCGAGTTGAGGGCGAACAGGTGCGGGATCCGCTCCCGCAGGCCCCACTCGCCGGCTCGCTGGAGCCCCCGGGGGAAGAAGACGCCCATCAGCAGCCCGGTGGCGGCGACCAGCACCACGCTGAGGACCTTGGCCAGCCCACCGGGCACACCGACGGCTAGGAAGAAGCTCGGTGCCTGGACCGTCAGCAGCGCCACCGGCATCAGCAGCGCTGTCGCCTTCCAGGGGGCCAGCCGTCCGGCCAGCGTGCCCCCGGCTCCGGAGGCGATGAGCAGGGTGCCGAGCACCAGCACCAGGCTCAGGGAGGGGGAGACGAAGACGTTCTGGTAGACCTGGAGCAGCAGGATCTCGATGAGGAAGTAGCCGAAGCCGACCAGGACGTTGAAGACGGACAGGCGCAGGGCGACACCCCGCCGGCTGCCGGCCGCCGTGCCCAGCAGCAACAGCAGTCCCAGGCCGAGGGAGACCGCCCCCGAGGTCCGCACCATGCCCGAGACCTCGGGCACCGAGCGGGTCGACAGGGAGGCGAAGGGCCGGTCGTTGGTCAGCGGGGCGCTGTCGAAGCCCTCGGCCGCCAGGGGCGCGAAGTCGTCGGCCTCGATCATGTCGAAGAGCTGGGCGAACTCGGCCTGCTCGACGTGGTCCTGCAGGTAGACCATGCGCACCACGTGGGCGGCGTCCCGGTACCACTCCAGCGCCCGCTCCCGCCGCTCGCCCACCAGCGGCTCCCGCGTCACGATCATGCCCCGGTAGTAGGCCTCCCGGTGCCGGTAGACCCCGCCCGGCTCCTCGGTCCCGAGGTCGATCGCCGGGTACTTCAGGGTGCGGCTCACGACCCAGTCCCACATCAGGAAGTGCTGGGCAGGGTCCTCGGCGCCCCGCTCGGCCAGGACGTTCCACACCGTGTGGATCATCCGGTAGAGCCCCAGCTCGCCGGAGCGGTTGAAGGGCCGCTCCTCGAAGAGCAGGTAGCCGTCCTCGTCGAGGTGGTCGAAGTAGAGCTCGTAGCTCTCGGCGGTGTGCAGGTAGTCCGGCCCGGACCGGTAGCCGATGGTCCGGCCGGAGTGGGTGTTGATCAGGGTGATGATGTCGTAGAGGTCGTCCGAGGTCCTCAGGATCGACAGCGCGTTGCCGTGCACGGGCTCCAGCCCCTCGTAGGCCCGGCCGCTCTCCTCGTAGAAGTCCTCCTCCATGATGCGCAGGATCCCGGGGTTGATCTCGATCGGGACGATGTTGCTGACCGGGGTGATCTTCTTGAGGGTCTTGGTGACGCCACGGGCCGCCGAGCCGATCACGAAGACACGCGGTGCGTCGACGAGGCCGTAGAACACGCGGGCGTCACCGGTGGGCCACTCGATGCCCTTGGCCCGGTAGTGCTCGTAGGGCTTGACCTGGAACGGCTTGAAGTGGTCGTTGGCGTAGCCGTTGTAGCAGACCAGGTGCTGGCCCTTGGCCTTCAGCACGTCGATCCGACCGACCAGGCTGTCGTAGCTGGCGACGAGGCGCTGGGGACGGCTGGTGTTGAAGATCTTGCCCTCGTCGTAGGGCGCGTCCCGGTCGAAGACCTTGATGACGTTGAAGGTGTCGTTGGCGACCTGGAGGCCCAGCAGCGTGCCGCCACCGGCGACCAGCGGCAGCACCAGCAGGGTGGCCAGCCAGCGGCCGCGGCGACTGGCTCGGGGCGAGGTGAGGTAGCCGAGCAGCCCCAGCAGCGGCGTGGCGGCGGCGATCAAGAGCAGGATGCCCTCGCTGCGCAGCAGCCCGAAGAGGGCCACGGTGGCGATCACGCCGAGGCCGGCGCCGGCCATCTCGAAGAGGTAGACCCGGTCCGCCGCGTGTCGCCGGAACACCAGCGCGATGTAGAGCACCGGAAAGAAGAAGCAGGCCCCGATGGCGAGGGCCATCGGTAGAGGGCTCGGGTAGAGGACCAGCACCGCGGCGGCCCCGAGCACGGTGGCGCCGGCGCCCACGCAGCAGAGCAGGAAGAGCAGATCCTCCTCCAGCTCGACGCGGCTGGCCACCCAGGCCCCGAGGCCGATGCCCAGCACGGCCCAGGAGATGACCCCGGTGGCGGTGAAGTCGTCGAAGAGCACCGCGACGAGGTGGAAGAGCACCGTCTCCACCAGCAGGATGAAGGCGGCCATCGCCGTGACCTTGGGGAAGCCTCGACGGAGGGCGCTCATGAGCCCTCCTCGGTGCTCGTCGGCGCCCGAAGCTCGAAGTGACGCCCGAAGCGGTCCTGCTCCAGCCGGAGGTGGGCCTTCAGGTGGCGGTCGTGCTCGTAGCCGAACCACTGCAGCCGCCAGTAGACCTCCCCGATCTCGGTCACGGTGACGGGACGGGGCCGGTAGCCGTTGGCCAGGTTGTCGGTGTGCAGGGGGTAGAGGCGCAGCGTGCGTCTCAGCTCTCCGTCGACCGCGGCCACCTGCACGCGGAGGGCGAAGCTGAAGGGGAGCGCCCGTCGCTTCTTCTGGTACTGGCCGAGGGAGGTGAAGACGGAGTTGCCGAGGCCGTAGAGCACCCAGGCCCCGCCGTGCCGCTCGACCTCCTGCATCATGTGGCTGCCCTGGCCGACCACCAGATCGGCGCCGGCTTCGACCAGGGCCTGGGCGATCTCCTGCTGCTCGGTGGTCTGCCAGCCATAGGGCTGGCCCCAGTGGGGGTAGACGACCACGAAGAGCTCGGGGTCGGCGGCCTTCAGGGCCTCGATCTGCTCTCCCAGCCGGCCGAGGTGGAGGCGGCGGGGACGGATGCCATCGCCCGCGAGCTTGATGCTCCTGGTCTGGGCGTCTGCGGTCAGCACGGCCATCCGGGAGGTGCCGGCCTCGCCGAAGTCCTGGGCGATGTGCAGGGGCTCGGAGGCCTCCGCGAGGTCCCGGCCGGCGCCGAACCAGGAGATGTCCGCCCCGTCGAGGGCCAGGGTCGTGTCGAGCAGGGCCTGCTCGCCGAAGTCCAGGGCGTGGTCGTGGGCCAGGGACACGGCGGTGATGCCCTGCTCGGCCAGGACCGGGGGTGCGAGGTCGGCCCGGGACCAGTAGAGCTGCTCGTCGTCCCGCAGGTGGTCCGGCGGCGCGTCGATCAGCGGCGTCTCGAGGCTGGCGATCACGTGATCGCAGTGGGTGAAGAGGTCGCCGAGGGCGGCGAAGGGTGCGGCGTAGTCGTCCGGCGGCTCGGCGCCTTCCGGCCGCGCGAAGTCCTCGCCGAGGGCGAGGTCGCCGACGAAGAGCACGTCCAGGGCGGTGCTGTCCTCCTCGGGCAGCTCCGGGGCGGCGGTCGCGTCGCGCGGAGAGGCCGTGGCGCGCTTCCCCCGGTCGGGGACGACCACCAGGACCACGGCGAGGACGTAGAGGAGGCCCAGCACGAGGGCTTGTCTGGCTCGCACCCTCGATCTCCTTGTGCGCTGGGGTCCGGCGCGGGATTCTCTCCTATTCCGGGATGCTCGGAAGCGGGACCCTCTCTGAGACCCGGGCGGTCCTCACCCCCCAGCGCGTCGCAGCACCTTGAGCTGGGTGATGTTCACGTCGTTGTGGGCCTCGCTGCCGCCACCAGCGCCGTCGTAGAGCGCGTGGTGCTCCAGGCTGCTCATGTTCTCCTGGTCTCGCAGCCGGACCGTGTAGGAGACGTCGGACTCCAGGGCGGCGGCCACCACCGTCGAGTCGCCCCAGTCCTCCCAGGAGCCCCTGTGGGGCATCACCAGCGGGCCCTCGGCGACCACCGCGCCCGAGGGGTCCAGGACCTCCAGCCACTTCAGCCCACAGGTCACCCCGGTGCTGATCGGGCCGCTGCCGTTGCCGTAGACGGCCTGGAGCCAGTGGGGACCGCCGGTGTCGACGGTGAGCGGGATCTCCAGGACGTGCTCCGGCCCCCCCCAGTCCTGGTAGTGCCAGCGGCCGTGGTTGTTCACCAGGGTCCCACCGGTCGCCACGAACTCCGTGGCCTCCACCGCGCCGACCCGCTCATACGACGGGCCCCACCAACAGGACGCCGGGGTGTGCTGGCTGACCAGGCCCGTCGAGCTGTGGGCGGCGGCGATCGCGTAGCAGACCGTCCGGTCCTCGCTGGGGTCGATGTCCGGGTCCACCCAGGTCCCGGGCGCCAGGTCCTCGGCCACCCGGACGCCGTCGCGGTAGACCTGCAGGCTCACGCCGGACTCGCCCCCGTCGCCCAGCTCCAGGCTCAGCGGGCCGCTCGAAGACGTCGGGCCCGTCAGGGTCGCCTCCAGGGGGGCGAAGAAGGTGTCGGGGTCGCCTTCGTCGACCACCACCCGGGCGGTGCCGCTGCCGTCACTGGCCGACAGGTCCAGCTCCAGGTCGAGCTGCTCGCCGCGGTAGGGGAAGCGGTGGAGCACGACCCGGTCCGACAGCCACCGCTCCCTCAGCTCCGCCGGCACGAAGGGGTCGGTGCGCAGGCCCTCCAGGTCGGCCCGGACCCCGAAGAGCCCGTCGACCACCACCGAGAGGAAGCCGGCCACGCTCCAGAGCTGGCGGCGGGAGTTCACCACCGGACCCGACCACTCGCCGTCGTCGACGTGGTTGGCGCCGGTGAGGAACTCCAGGTTCTCCATGTTCGACAGGTTCAGCGCCGCGCCACGGACGAGGGAGTCGAAGACGAGCACGGCCACCTCCGGGTTGCGGACCCGGTGGGCGGCCCGGCCGACGGTTGCGGTGACGAAGGGCCACACGGCCCGGTTGTGGTAGATGGGCGTGAACGGCTGCTGGGGCCAGATCACCGGCGGGCCGGCGGCGGTGAAGGGGAGGTTCTCCAGGGCTTCGGCGGCCTGGGCCTCGTCGAGGGCCACGGCGGCGAGGGCTATGCCCAGGGCGTCCTGCTGGGCCCAGAGGCTCGGGTCCAGGGGCGGTCCGAGCACGCTGTGCCAGGTGCCGCTCCCGGCGCTCCAGAAGGTGTCGAGGGCCTGCTCCAGCTCGGCGTGCTGTGTCCACCAGGCCGTGGCGTCCTCGCCGAGGGCTTCGGTGAGGGTGGCGGTGAGAGCCAGGGCTTCGAGGTGGAGCAGGTTGGTGGACAGGGCCTTGGAGCTGGCGATGGGCACCACGTCGCCGGCCGTCCAGGACGGGTAGCTCTGCTCCCTCCAGTCGAGGAAGGACTGCTCGCCCCGGTAGAGGCCGTCGGTCGGGTCCCAGGCGACCTGCCGGTGCAGCTCCAGGGTGTTGGCGAGGGCCTCCCGGACCCGGGGGAGCCAGAGCTCCCGGGCGTCGTCGTCGAGGAACGCCAGGGTGCGGGCGGCGCCGAGGGCCCAGCCGACCCGGTCGGTGCTCACGGGCCAGGACCCGCCGGAGCCCGTGTCCTGGACCACCTGGAGCAGGCCGCCGCCGAGGCTGCTCTTGCGCTCCGAGAGCTTGAAGTCCAGGGAGTCGCGGGCCCGCTCCGGGTCGACCCAGGCCAGGCCCAGGTGGGCGGCGTAGGAGGTGTCGCGGGTCCAGACCCAGGGCCACAGCGCCCCCGTCTCGAAGCAGTCGCAGTCCTGGGGCGTGCCCCCGGCGAAGGAGCCGTCGGAGACCGTGGCCACGCTGGCCTGGGAGACCTCGTCGAGGGCCAGGGCGAAGAGCCCGTCCAGCAGGTCGTTGCCCGTGCGCAGCACCGGGCCCTCGGGGTCCTCGGAGAGGGTCCGCTCGGAGGGGGCGCCGTCGCGCTGGGGGTGGGTGGTGGAGAAGGTGTAGGTGCGGGCGGGGCTGTCGGGGTCCTCGACGGTGACGATGACCGTGTCGCTGTCGAAGGTCCAGGCGCTCGTGCGGGCCCCGGTGGCCGTGTCGGTCCCGGAGTCCGCCGCGCTGTCGGTGGGCCCGGTCGGGGACGCGCTGTCCTGCGCGGAGGTGCAGGCGAGCAGCGCGAAGAGGAGGGCCTCAGCCATCGGGAGGCTCCGGGGGGCCGAGGGGTCGACCCAGCGCCACCACGTTGCCGTCCAGGTCGGCGTAGTAGGCCGCCTCGTCGCCCCAGGGACGCGGGCTCCGGGGGGTCAGGAGCCGGCCCCCCGCGGCTTCGATGCGCTCCAGCGCGGCGTCCAGGTCACCGCAGTGGAAGTAGAGCTCGGTCCCGGTGATCGCGCCTTCAGGGGGCGCGATCGGTAGCTGGGCCGTGTTGTGGGCGAAGGCCTCCTGCTGGTAGAGCGCCAGTCCACCGCCGCCGGGCAGGGCGAGCTCGACCAGCACCGGCACGTCGATGCGTCGGGGCCAGCCGAAGACGGCCTCGTAGAACGCGGTGGACCGGGCCAGGTCCGCCACCGCCAGGACCGTCATGATCGGGGCCTCGCCTCCGGGGGCTGGCGCTCCCGTCTCCCACTCCTCCCGCAGCAGGCCGTAGACGCACAGGTCGCGCCAGCCGTCGGCCAGGCGGTTGCGTCGTCGGAGGGTACCCTCCAGGGCATAGCCGAGCTGCAGCAGCACCTGGCGCTCGGCCACGTGCTGGACGTCGGCCCAGGCCTCCAGCTTGGCGAGGTCCTCGTGCTCTCCGAAGATCCAGTCCGCCGTGAGCCGGTGGGCGAGGGTCCCGAGTCCCTGGCCCCGGTCGGCGGGGTCGGCGATGGCCAGCCCGAAGAGCCCGACCCACGCGTCCAGGGGATGACGGATCCAGGTGACGATGCCCACCGCCCGCCCTCCGGCGTCGAGCACCCGGCGATCGGTGCGGCGGGGGTCGGCGGAGGGTGTGAGCCAGAGCGCCCGGGTCTGCTCCAGGGTGGCGTGACCGACCTCGTCGTAGGGTCCGGCGGTCGTCGGGTCGTTGTCCCAGGCGTGCAGCAGCGGGAGGTCGGCTTCGGTGGCGGGTCGGAGCAGCACCGCCTCACCTTGCCATGAACAGTCCGAGCTGACTCGATCGAGGCGGAGGTGGCGGTGCCGGCTGGTCGCGCCGCGGTGGCCCGACGACCCAGCCCCCGCGGGCCATCACCGCCTGCTCCAGGTCCTCCGTCCAGGCCCGCCGGGGGATGTTGACGAGGCTCTCGGGTCGCACCCGGCCGAGCTGGTCGGGGCGGGTGACCACGACCATCGGTCGGGTCGGGTGGTCGACGTAGCGCCAGGGCCGGCGCTCGCCGAGGTCCCACAGCACGGTGCCCTTGGTCTGGCGACACTCGCTGAAGGAGGTGCGCTCGGTGCTGCCGGCATGGACCACGGTGGTGGGGCCGACTTCGATGACCTGGCGGGGGTGGATGTGGCCGCAGAGCACGTGGGAGATGCCGGGCGGCAGGTGCTGGGGTCCGACGGTGTCGCGCTGGGCGCCGACCCGGAAGGTGAGCCCGGGCACCCTGGCGCCGTCGAAGGCCTGGTGGGTCACCAGCAGGTCGACGCCGGGACCGACGGCCTCCCGGGCGGCGGTGGCCCAGGCGTCGGCCCGGCGACGGAAGGGCACGAGCCCCAGGGCCACGCCCCGGTGGGTGAGGCGGGTCGGGGTGTCGACCACCGTGAGGCCGGGTGCTTCCGTGGGCAGGTGGCGGCGCAGGCCGCGGCGATCGTGGTTGCCGGAGATCACGACGACCGGCACCCGCCGGGCTGCCCGGCAGAGGGTCTCGATGGCCTTCTGGGCCCAGGTCCGAGGTGGTCGACTTCGATTGAACAGGTCGCCGGAGTGCACCACGAGGTCCACCTCCTCCCAGCGGGCCGGGGCGAGGGCCTCTCGGAAGACCTGGTGGTGATCGGCGGCCCGGGACCAGCGCGGCGGGGCCCCACGCGCGAACTTGCGCACGCCGAGGTGGGTGTCGCTGAGGTGGAGGATGCGCACCCGCGCAGGGTGTCAGCACCGCCGGTCAGGACCTGTCCGGCCCTTGGAAGGGGCCCAGAAGGCGAGGAACCCGAGCCTCGATCATCGTGAGAGGCTCGGGTTCCAGGGCGTGTTGCCCCGTCCTTCCAAGGACAAGGTAGGCGCGGAGCTTGTCACCGGGCGTCACGGATGGTCGCCAGATCTGTTGCGAGCGTTCGGCCGCCTACTCGTCCACCGCATAGCGGAACCTGGAGCGACCGATCTGCAGCTCGTCGCCCTCGCGGAGGCGCCGCTCGGCGACCTTGCGGCCGTTGACCTTCAGGGTGCCCCAGGGGGTGATCTTCTTGATGTGGTGGGCCGTGCCGGTCCAGGAGACCTCCGCGGCCCGGGGCCCCCAGTAGAAGCCCTTGGCCACGATGGCGCAGCCGGCGCGCCCGACAGCGCTGGTGCCCTCGCCCAGCACCGTCGAGAACTCCTCTCCCACCGTGGTCACCAGGCACCCGCCCTTGGCGAGGCGGCTCGACTCCATGAACTTCTTCACCATGTCCGGTGTGAAGCGATAGGTGGCGTCCTGGACGGCCCGGGCCTCCTTGGGGAGGAAGCGGGGCATGGTCTCGACCGGCTTGCCCTGGTAGATCGGTGACGGCTCGTCCAGGGCGACGAAGACCACGGTGTAGCGACCGACCACGAAGGAGTCTCCGGACGCGAGGATGTGCTCCTTCTTGGCGGTGCCGTTGACCATGATGCCGTTCTCGCTGAAGAGGTCCTCCAGGATGGCGTCGTTGCCGCGGGCCTTGACGCAGCAGTGCCTGCGGCTGACAGAGACGTTGGGCAGCATCAGGCCGGCGTCCTCCGAGCGACCGATCACCAGCATGGTGCCCCGGTACTCGAAGACCTTGTCGTTCTGGCCCGGCTCCTTGACGACGAGGGTGATCATCGGTCCTCCCGCGGCGAAGATCCTAACGGGAGCAGCCGGTCCAAGGCCTCCTCCAAGCGGTGATCTTCGGCCCCTCCCCAGCCGCGGACCTGGGCCCTCACCAGGCCGTCCGGGTCCACGAGCAGCGTCATCGGGATGCTCTCCAGCCCCAGCTCTTCGGGGCCGGCCGGGCCGATCCAGCCGACGGTCATGTCATTGGCCGTGTGGTCCTGGAGCCACTCGTCGACCTGTGCGGGGTCGTCATCCACGGAGATCGCGATCACCGTCAGGCCCTGGTCGCGCCAGGAGGTGGCGAACTCCTGCATCTGGGGCCAGCTCTCGACGCAGGGCGCGCACCAGGTGGCCCAGAGCTCGATCACCCGCCAGCCGCTGGTCGCCGAGAGGAAGGTGGGCTCGGAGTCCACGAAGTAGGCGAGGTCCGGCATCGGCTGACCCACCAGCGGGCCGGCGAAGGGGTCTTCGTCGGGGCTGGGCTGGCCCGCTTCGGTGTCGGGCGGCTCGGCCAGGCCCAGGGAGCGGAGCCAGCCCTCGAGGCCGGTGGCAGACCAGTGGTTGGCGCCGAAGAGCCGCTCGGCCTCGGCCCGGGCCTCCTCGCTCAGCCGGGGCTCCTCCCCTTCGTCCAGCACCAGGCCCCGCCCCAGGTGATCGAGGGCCAGGCTCTCCTTGCCGAGGGCGGCGTAGACCAGGCCGAGGTGGAGGTGGAGCACGCTCGCGTCTCCTCCAGCGTGGAGCAGGGCCCGCTCCAGGTCCAGGGCGGCCTCGGTGTCGCGGCCCATGGCGTGCAAGACCCAGCCCCGGGTGTCGAGCCAGGCCCCTCGCTCGGCGGCCGCGGCGTGGCGCCAGACCCCATAGTCGGGTGCCGGGTGATCGCCTCGGGGGTCCCAGCGGATCGGCTGGGCGAGGGTCTCGTCGATGGCCAGCAGGGCCGCGTCGAGGCCGTCGCCGCGCAGGGCGGCCGTGTAGGCGAACTGGTTCGCCACGGCGGTGTTGTGCGGGTCGGCCGTCCAGGCGTCCCGGAGTGCCCGGAAGGCCCGCTTGTCCTGGCCCAGGCGGGCGTGGCAGGCCGAGATCTCCAGGTGCCAGGCCTGTCGCGCGGTCCCGTCGACCGCCAGGTAGGTGCCGACCCGCTTGAGCTCCCTCAGGGCGACCTTGGGATCGGTGTGGTTGGCGGCTTCGGCGACCAGGGACAGCCGCTCCGCGTGACCCTGCTCCAGGGGACGACCCAGCCAGGACACCTGGGCCGTGGCCCGGGAGGGGGCCCGGCGGGCGGCCGGATCGAGCTGGACGAGGTGCTCCGAGGCCCGGCCGACCGACTCCATGTCCCCGGCGGTGCCCAGCACCTGGATCGCGGCCCAGACCAGGTGGGCCTCCTCCGAGGTGGCCTGCTGGCGGGCCAGCTCGAGCACCTCGGCCTGGGCCTCCTCCAGCTTGGGTCCCTGGGCGCCCTGCCAGAGGCCCAGCACCGACAGCATCGACCAGCCGTCCTCGGCGAGGGCCGACCGGATGGCGTCCCGCAGCACACTGTCCACCAGTCCGTCGATCATCGCCAGCTCCAGGGCGGTGCCCCGCGCCAGCGGCAGCTCGTCGCCCAGCTCCAGCAGCTCGTCGATCAGGGGGCGGGGGTCGCCGCCGCAGAAGGCGCTGGTCTCGAGCTGGAGCCGCGCCGCCCAGTAGCGGTCCACCGGATCCTCGAAGGGCTCCACCATCAGCGAGGCCAGGTCCTCGCACCAGGGGCCCGGCTCCGGGTTGCGCCAGGCCAGCACCCAGCCCAGGGTGAGCCGCGCCGGGTCCTCGCCCCCGTCGGCCAGCCACTCGGCGTACTGGCGCTCGAGCTGGGGTCCTTCGCGCAGACCCTGGGCCCGGGACCAGGCATAGAGCCGATGGGCCTCGACCCGGTCCACGTCGGCACGGATGCTCGCGGCGGCCTCGGCCGCGGCGGCCTCCGGTCGTCCGGTGTAGGCGAGGTACCAGGACGCGTCCAGGTCCGAGGCGGTCGCTGTCAAGAGCCAGGCCATCCACATGGTTGGGACCTAATCCTGTGCCGGGGGCAGGGCTGCGATGACGTCGTCGAGGGCCTCCCGGAAGAGCTGGACGAGCCGCTCCACGTCGGGCCGTGCCACCAGGCTCGCCTTGTGGTTGAAGTTGAAGGTCAGCCGTCCCCGGTAGCGAATCACGGTGAGCACCACGGCGCATCGCGGAGAGACGGGCGTCGTGATGTGCACCCGGGGACAGCGCCACCGCTGACCCCCGAGGTCCGGGAAGGTCAGGGGGATCAGGTTGGAGAAGTTGAGGTTCACCGGCACCGGTTCGGGCTCGAGCAGGGCCTTGCGCAGCCACCCCAGGGGGATGGCCAGGCCGATGGCCCGCTCGAAGAGGTGGCGCTTGAGGTGGAGCTTGTGGCGACCGCGGAACTTCGCCTGGCCGTGGACGCGCCGGAGCTGGTCCAGGATCGGCAGGTCCCGGTGCAGGGGCAGGTCGACGATCAGCGAGGCCAGGTGGTTGGCGAAGCTGTCGTAGGAGCCATCGCGGGGGCGGGTCTCGGCGATGAGCCAGGCGTTGGTCTTGCCCGCGGTGACGCCGTGCTCCAGGTTCCACCGCTGGTTGGCGAGGAAGAGGGCACCGGTGAGCACGGTGTTGAGGCTCAGGCCGGCCTGGCGCCAGCGGGGACGCCAGCCATCGATCAGAGCCGCGTCCATGTCCAGGTGCACGGTGCGGTTGGGCCCCCGGTAGTCGGTCGCCTCGTTCTGCCAGAGGGGCTTCAGCGGCCTGAAGATGCCGCGCAGGATCAGCCCGACCAGCCAGCACCAGCCCACCAGCGTCCACCAGCGGGCCCGCCACGCACCCCGCACGATGGGGGTCACCTCGTCGCGCCGGGCCACCGGGGAGAGGTCCTCGGGCGTGGTGCCGGCGGCGGCGTGGCGGAGGTAGTCGCTGAGGTCGTCGAGCATCTCCATGAAGGCCCGGCCGTCGGCGAGGCCGTGGTGCTGCTGGACCATCAGGTGGGCGCGCTCGGTACCCACCCGAGCCAGGGTCAGGCGCAGCGGCCAGGTCTGTGTCCAGTCCAGGTGTCGGTCCCGGACCTGGCCCTGCACCTGGATCAGGCCCTCCGCGTCGGTGTCGACCACCTCGAGGATCTCGTCGACGTCGAGCGACGGCGAGACCACGAAGCGCAGCCTGCGAGCGGCGAGCAGCTCCTTGTCCCCCACCGGCTCCATGCGGCTGCGGATCGGCCAGTAGCGCTGCACCAGCCAGCCGAGGGCGGTCCGCAGGTGCTCCGGGTCGAGGGTGCCTTCGATCTCCAGGTCCCAGGTCGGACAATTCGTGCAGCCGTGCTCGGCGCTCGACGCCGCGAGACAGACCTTGTCCAGGAACTCGCACGCCTGCTCGGTGGGGCCAGCCACTGCTCAGGGCCGCGCGACCAGGGTGTCGATGATCCAGTCGGACACCGCCATCGCCTCGTCGCCGAAGTCCTGGAAGTAGTCCCGCACCTGGCCGAAGGCCTCCCCGAAGGCGGTCCGATCTCCGGAGTCGATGGTCGCCCGCAGGTGGGCCGCGGCGTCCTGGAAGCACTGGCGGACCTCGTCGCCATAGGGGTTGCTCATCTCGATCTCGGCGTAGAGGTCCGGGTCCTGGGTGAAGAGGCGTCCCACGAAGGCCAGCTCCAGCCGGTAGATCGGGCTGGTGAAGGCGAGGGACTGTGCCAGGTCGAAGCCGGTGCGGCGGAGGGCGTCCCCCATCACCAGGGTGCTGTAGTGGACCAGGACCTGGACCACGGCCATCATCCGGTCGTGGGTCACGGGGTCGGTCTCGACCAGCTCCACGCCCATGCGCCCCAGCTCGCTCTTCCACCAGGCGGCGAGGCCGCCGGACCTCACCGGGCACCAGACGACCTTCTGACGCCGCAGGGTGCCGACGGTAGGCCCGAACATCGGGTGCAGGCCCACCACCTCGCCGGCCCGGCTCGCGGCCATGGCCTCGCAGACCTCGGACTTCAGGCTGTTGATGTCGCAGAGGAGCTGGTCGGGACGGAGTCGCGGTCCCAGCTCGCGGGCCACGGCGGTCGCCGCACGCATCGGCACGGAGATCACCACGATCTCCGCCTCCTGGAGCAGGGCTTCGAGGTCCTGGTCCCCGTCGTGCTCCAGCACCTTCGCGGTGTGTCCCCGGTGCTCCAGGTTGTGGCACAGGAGCTGTCCCATGCGCCCGCCGCCCCCGACCACCAGGAAGCGGTGGATGGCCTCGGGCGGCAGCGTCTCCCGGACGATGGTGTCCTGGGCCTCGTGGGAGGAGTCCACGAGGGTCTGCATGAGCCGGCGGGCCGTCTCCGGATCGAGTCCTACCTCCTGGGCCACCAGGTGGGCGCGGGCGTAGACCTCGCGCTCGCGCCGGCGGTCGAAGACCGGGCGCTGCTCGGTGGCCTTGAGGGCGCCGATCCGGCGCACCACCTCCAGTCGCCGCGCCGCGGTGGCCAGCAGCGTGTGCTGGAGCTCGTCCAGCTCCGCCCGCAGGGTCTCCAGCTCGGTCGCGGAGGTCATCGCGGCCCCATGGGAGGGTGAGCGACATGGCTCCCGTCGTCCGGCTTGCTCACGTGCCTTCAGGCACTTCCGCTCGTCGGTCGGGTGCTACTGCACCCTCCCTCCTCCCGCAAGCACCTGTAGACACGTCGCGGCGCCGGACTCGGTCCACCATGCCACCCACCCCCCTATCCGGTAGGCTGCGGTCCCGATGGGCACTTCTCCAGGCCGCCGCTGGCTCCCGGGGACCGCCGGCACGGTGCTGGCGGTTCTCGCTGTGGGCATCGTGGGCTTGATGGCCCTGGTGGGGCTGCTGATGGCCTTGGATCCCGAGGTGGCCGGTCTGGGTGCGTCCGGGGCCGCCATCGGCCTCTTCGGGCTGCCCCTCGGGGCGCTCCTGCTCCTGATCGGGGCCGTGGTGGAGCGCGACCCACCGCCCAGGATGGCCCTGGCCTGGGCCGCGGAGGCCCTGCTGGTGGCCGGGTGGGTCGTGACGCTGGTGGCCTGCTCGCTGGACCCCGAGGCGGGCTTCGACACGGCCGCGGGCCTCACCTTCTTCATGGTGCCGCTGATGGTCGGGGTGGCGGTGCCGGGGGTGCTCTTCACCCGCAGGGCCCAGGAGACCCTGGCTCGGGAGGCCCGGGCCGATCGCTTCGCGGCGGCGATGGCGGCGGTGTCGCTGCGAGGCAAGGTGGGCATCAGCGAGCTGGCCGGTGACCTGGGTGTGGACACCGCGGCGCTCAAGGAGGAGCTCGCCGAGGCCGTCCGCGACCGCCAGTTCTCCGGCTACGTCAACTGGAAGGAGGGGGTGCTCTACAGCCGCGACGCCCGGGCGCTGACGGAGCACGGCCGCTGTCCGTCTTGTGGGGGTGCCATGGAGCTGGCCGGGCACAAGGTGATCACCTGCCAGAATTGCGAGGCGGAGGTGTTCCTTTAGGGGCGCTCCCGCTCAGGGGGGGTTCTTCGAGGTCACCAGGTACTCCAGGTCCGACAGCCTCCGGAAGTCCTGGCCCCGGATGCCGATCTCGCAGCGGTCCGGTGGCGGGATGCCGAGCACCGTCCCCATGCCGCTCAGCTCCCAGTGGCCCTGTCTCAGCACCAGCAGGGTGGCTCGGCAGCGCTCGCGGAGCTCGCAGCCCGGCGGATCCTCGGGGTCCACGACCATCGCGCAGCGCTCGCCGAGGTTGGTCAGCATGCGGGCGACCACCTCCTCGGGCACGGACAGGTCTTCGACCAGGGCACTGCGCACCCCCTCCGCCAGGGGCTCGAGGCGGGCCTTGACCAGGGCGTCCCGCTCGGCCGCCCTGGCCATCTCCTCCTCCAGGGCGGCTTCGACGCCGCCGCCGCAAGCGGCCAGCAACCAGAGGAAGGACATCGGGACTCCGGGTCCGGTCGCCGCGAGTGTAGCGCTCCGAGGCCCCCCCGTGCCCGGAGTATGCTCCCCGCACCTTCCCCCCCGGAGCCACCATGCACGTCCTGCTGGCCGGACTGCTGATCCTCTCCCCCGCCTGCCGCAACAAGCCCGACACCGGCGACTCCGGCTCGGTCTGTACCTTCTACGAGGACCTCGACGGCGACGGCTGGGGCACCGGCGCCGAGATCCAGGGCTGGTGCGACTCACCTCCGGGTGAGGTGGCCGCCCAGACCGGCGACTGCGACGACGGCAACGGCGCGGTCAACCCGGGCAACACCGAGGTCGCCTACGACGGTCTCGACAACGACTGCGACGAGACCACGCTGGACGACGACCTCGATCTGGACGGCTACGGCATCGCCGAGGACTGCGACGACGACGATCCCGACGTGAACCCCGGGGCCACCGAGGTCTGCAACGGCCTCGACGACGACTGCAACGGCGAGCCCGACGACGCCCTGGGCGACACCTTCTACGCCGACTTCGACGAAGACGGCTACGGCGATCCCGAGGACAGTGTCTTCACCTGCGAAGACGCCACCGGCTACGTCGCCGACGGGACGGACTGCGACGACACCGACGCGGAGGTGAACCCGGGCGCCACAGAGGTCTGCGACGGCCTCGACGACGACTGCGACCTGCTGGCCGCCAC
>CAZCVP010000167.1:7728-18811 GCA_964501915.1 uncultured Enterobacterales bacterium | reverse complement strand
GCCGACAGGGGCGGAAGGGGGCCGCGCAACCGTGCACTACTTGTGCCGGGGGCATGTAGACAGCTTGTCCGCGATCATCCCCCGAAGCGACCGGCCTGGTAGTCCCGGATGGCCTCCTGGACCTCGCGCAGCGTGTTCATGACGAACGGTCCGTAGTGCACGATCGGCTCTCCGATCGGGCGACCGGTCACCACCAGCACCCGCAGGCCGGCCTCACCGGCTCGCAGCGCCAGCGCACCTTCACGGGAGAGCACACCGAGCTGACCCCGGTCGAGATCCTGGTCCGCGACCCGACCTCCGCCGTCGTAGACGTAGACGAAGCCGGCGTGACCGCCCGGGATCGGGATCTCCGCCGACCTCTCGCCATCCAGGCGCACGTCCAGGTAGGTCGGCTCGACGGCGGCGCCACGCACGGGGCCCACCGCACCGCCGAGCTCGCCGCAGACCACCCGCACCAGGCCCCCGGGAAGGGAGACCTCCGGGATCCGGTCGGCCGCGATGTCCTGGTAGCGGGGCGCCGTCAACTTCCGGGCCGCCGGGAGGTTGACCCAGAGCTGGAAGCCCCACAGCAGGCCGTCCTCCTGCTCGGGCATCTCCTCGTGCACGATGCCGCGACCGGCCGTCATCCACTGGACGCTGCCCGGTCCCAGGTGGCCCTCGTTGCCCACGCTGTCGCGGTGCCGCATGGCCCCCGCCAGCATGTAGGTCACCGTCTCGAACCCCCGGTGGGGGTGGGGCGGGAAGCCCGCCAGGTAGTCCTGGGGCACGTCGCTGCGGAACTCGTCGAGCAGCAGGAAGGGGTCCAGGTCGGCCAGGTCCGGCTGGCCGACGAGGCGGGTGAGGCGCACCCCGGCACCGTCGGAGGTCGGCCGTCCACGGACGGTCCTGGTGAGCGTGCGCCAGGTCATGACACTCCCCTATTCGGCCTCTGGCCCGAAGGGGACCCCGGCGCGCGGTCAGCGCCCGAGGTCCGCACCCTCGAGGTCCGAGCCGGCCCGGATGAAGGCCGGATACTCGTCGAGGGGGATCTGCAGGGTCTCGGTGGCTCCACCAGACCAGCTCTGGGAGCGATCGAAGAGGTAGATCCAGTCGTCTCCGCTGGGGAAGGCCACCGTGCGCTCGGTGCCCTCCTCGATCATCGGGGCGATGAACAGGTCCTCGCCCAGCAGGTAGGTGTAGTCGGGCTTGGTCACGAAGCGCATCAGGCTCCGACCCTCGTCGAAGGCCACGGCGCCCTGGGCGTTCAGGTAGGGCAACAGGGCGTAGTGGAGCTCGACGAAGTCTCGGTAGACGTCGGTGACTTCGGGGTCCTCCCACGCCCAGGGGTGGTGCAGCCCGCCGCCGCCGTTCTCCATGACCGGGCTGAACGCTCCGAGCTGGGTCCAGCGCAGCAGCAGCTCGGAGGTCCTGCCCTGGGGTGGGTCGTCCTCGTCCCGGTAGCCGCCGATGTCGGAGCCGAAGGCGACGTAGCCGTACTCGGAGGACCAGTAGAAGTTGCGCAGCGCGGCCTGGAGTCCGTCGAAGGTGGCGTCCTGGTCCCCCACCCAGCCCGACCAGGTGATGTCGATCGGAGCGAAGGCCACCACGTCGCCACCGAGATCGGCGCCGTAGTTGTCGATCGGGCGGGCGGTCAGGATGCGGTCGTCGCCGAGCACCTCGCGGGTGTGGTCGTGGAAGTCCCGGTAGTAGGCGTGGCTGTACTCCAGTCGCTCGACCTCGCGACCGGCCGCTGGGGAGTAGGGGGCAAGCAGCGCCGAGAAGTCGAGCCCGTCGCACTTCCATCCGTCGATGCCCAGGTCGAGCACGGGCTGCATCAGCCCGTGCCACCAGGCGACGGCGTCCTCGTTCCAGTAGTCGATGAGCGAGCCCTCGCCCTTCCACCAGCTCACGACCTCGGGCTCGGTGTCGTCCGCGTCGCCCTTCATGAACCAGTCGTTGGCCGCGGCGGTCTCGTAGAGCCCTTCGACGTCGGTGTTGATGCCGGGCACGATCCAGAGGAAGACCCGCACGCCCTTGTCGTGCAGCTCGTCGATCATGCCGGCGGGGTCCGGGAAGCGCTCCAGGTCCCACTCGAAGGTGTTGTACCCGGTCTCCCAGGGGGAGTCGATGATGATCGCGCCGACGTCGATGTCCCGCTCCAGGTAGCCGTCCACCAGGGCCAGGGCGCTGTCCTGGGTGCTCTCGTCCTCCCACACCCAGTGGTGGAAGGCCCAGTCCGGCCAGGGTGCTTCGGGGGCCTGGGCCGTGGCGGTGTCATGCGTGTCTGCGGTACATGCGATGAGCAGCAGTGTGATCATGCGAAACGGACTATCCCAGACGGCATGAGGAGTCGGACACGAGCAGGGCTGGTCGTGGCGGCGCTGGGTGCGGCGGCGTGGTGGTGGCTCTCCGACCGGGAGCCCGCAGAGGCCCAGGCGGAAGGTCGCAGCGGACCCGACAGGGAGGTCTCCGACGAGGCCCCGGAGCGACCGCGCCTGCCCACGCGCACGGAGCCTCAGGAGCCCGTCGAGGGCGACCGCGAACCCGGGCACCGGACCCTTCCCGAAGGCCACCCCGACCACGGCGCGGAGTGGGACGCCCCCATCCTCCGCTGCAACCTCGACCGCGACGTGGGCCAGTCCCGCCTGACACCCCTGGTCTCCCGCAAGAACGGCGTCCTGCTCAGCCGGCCGGGCCTCCCGGTCTCCGGAGAGGTGGCCGTGCTCCCCGTCTGGCGGAAGCGCGGCCGCATGCAGCTCATGATCGAGGGCTACACCCCGGTGGAGATCTCGTGGTCCACCGGCCCCGCGGGTCCCATGTGCGATCCGGACCCCGTCCGGCTGACGCCGCAGGACGACATGACCCTCGTCGGGCAGGTGATCAACACCGCCGGCAACCCCGAGCCCCGGGCCCAGGTCGGCGGGTGCGGCAGCACCGTCAGCGACGAGAACGGGCGCTTCGAGCTCCACCCGGTCCCGGCCCCCTGTGCGGTGCTCGCCCGCCGCCAGGACGGCTACTGGTACTCCCGCAGCGAGCCGGTGGAGATCCCCTGGCAGCCGGGGGCCGAGCTCGAGATCGAGCTGGTCCTCAACGAGTACCCCAAGGGGGGCATGGGCATCACGATCGCCGAGATCGACGGCGTCATCGGGGTGTCCGGCGTGCACGCGGACACACCCGCCCAGCAGGCCGGGCTGAAGACCGGCGACCTGATCCTGGAGGTGGACGGCGAGTCCACCGAAGGCATGGGCATGCGCGAGTTCGTCGACCTGGGAACCGGCGAGGCCGGCACCGAGGTGGACCTGCTGGTGGAGTCACCGACCGGACGCCAGCGCAAGGTCACGGTGACGCGTGAGGTCCTGGGACCCTGAGCCCCGGGCCTACAGCGCGATCCCCATGCACGTCGCCGCCAGGATCATGCCGGCGCCGGAGCCGAGCGGGACCGAGAGGTTGTCGTCGATCCGGCGGCTGAACAGCTCGGCCAGGGTGGCGAAGGACGCCGCGCCGAGGGCCAGGCCGAAGCCGTGGGAGCGGGCCAGCTCCGGGTAGAAGACGGCCAGGGTGGCGTAGCCGGTGGTCAGGGCCACCAGCAGGAAGGTGGCGCTGCCCTCGAGACTGCGCCCGTTGACCAGCGGGACCCGCCCGTGGCGGCGGCCGACGATGGCGGCCATCGGATCGGCAAAACCCAGGACGACCACGGCGACGGAGCAGATGGCGAGGGAGTCGGTGAACGCCAGGCCCAGCATGGCCGTGCAGTACCAGGTGGCCGAATTGACCCGGTGCCACTCGTGGGGGTGGGCGACGGGGCCGTAGAAGCTCATCAGGCGGTCGTTCAGCCCCGGCCAGAGCCGCCGGCCGGCCTCCATCGACCACGCGTAGAGGAAGAAGGCGGACGCGGCCAGGAGGATCCAGGAGGTGTCGTCCAGCACCTGGACGACGGCCAGCGCCACCAGGCCGCTGCTCAGGTGGAGCACGTTGCGCCGGTAGTTGGTGGGCCGCAGAGACGGGACGTGGATGTCCTCGACCTTGAGCGCGCCGACGAGCTGCTCGTAGACCGGCATCAGCCGCCTGCGGAGCTCGTCCCACTCGTGGCGGAGGTCGGGCAGGCCGAGGTCTTCGGCCGGCTGGAAGTCCTCGAGCAGCCGCACGATCTCCTGGAGCGCGGCCTGGAGCGCAGCGACGGGACCGTCGGAGTCGAAGCGCTCCAGCAGGGCCACGAGCTGCTGGCGGAGCTGCTGGAGGCGCAGGCGCGCGGTCTCGACGAGGTCGTCCCGCCAGCGGGCGGGATCCAGGTCGCGGAGCAGGGCGTGCAGATCGAGGGCGAGCTGTCGGCTGTCCGCGGTCGCGGCCTGGACCATCCAAGACTCCGGTCGACGAAGGCGCCGCCCCTCTAACCGGATTCGTCGGCAGCCCCGGGCTCGGCGGCCCCTTCGTCGAGCAGCTCCCGGATGCGCGGCGGGGGCGCGAAGTCGGGAAGGTCCCGCGGCTCCCAGTCGAAGACCTCGACGTCGCTCACCAGCACCGACGGACCGACCTCCTCACGGGTGCGCATGTTCACCATCACGCCTTCGATCTCGCGGTAGCCCGAGTAGTGGACCACGTGGAGCACATCGCCCACACCGGAGAGGTGTGTGGTGCCCGTGCGCCCGAGCTTGAGGCCGGTCGCATGCTCGTACCAGCGTCGCTGCTCTTCCCCCGAGCTCGTGACCACGCGCATCACCCAGGCCGGCTTGCCGTCGAAGGAACCCGTGCCCTCGACCTCCGCGACCGGGTAGCGGGTCGCGTAGTGGAGCTCGCCATAGAAGTCGGCGTCGAAGGCCATCCGGTCGAGGTCGTCGCCGACCTCCAGCCAGGCCGCACCGTCCTCCTCGTAGCGCCAGCCGACCCCCTCGGAATAGCCCCGCCAGGCGACAGCGCCCTCGGGCGGCGCCAGGCGCATGAGCAGGCGGTCGGGAGCCTGGCCCCACACCTCGATGGTCCGCGAGATGTCCGGCGACCGCATCACGGCGCTGACCCTCACGTAGTAGGCCGTCTTCGAGCGGATGGCCTCGGCCCCGCCCAGTCCGCGGATCTGGGCCTCGAAGATGTCCTCGGCGCTGGGGTCATCGGGGATGCCAGCGGGCACGGGCGGCTCGTGGGGACCACAGGAGACCAGCACCAGGGCCAGGAGCGTCATGACAACCACCTCGACAGGCGGGCGCAGGATAGCCCCTCGCCGCTCAGGACCCCCCAGCACCCCACAGGGCTTCCCGCAGGCCGGACCAGCGCTCCACCGGGTGGTCCAGTGCCTGGACCAATACCTCGGGGCTTCCCACCAGCGTGACCCGCTTCCGAGCCCGGGTGACGCCGGTGTAGATCAGCTCCCGGGTCAGGACGCGACTCCGCTCCTCGGGCAACACGACGACCGCGTGGTCGAACTCCGACCCCTGGGACTTGTGGATGGTCATCGCGAAGGTGGTCTGGTGCTCGGGGAGCCGAGCCGGTGCGACGTAGCGCACGAGCCGGAGACCGAGCACGTCGTCCGGACCGAGGGGACCCTGCGGCAGGCTGTCGGGTCCCGGGAAGACCACCCGCAGGGCGCGTCCACCGCCGAAGGAGGCCCGGACCACCAGGCCCAGGTCGCCGTTGTACAGGCCGGAGGCCCGGTCGTTGCGGAGCACCAGCACGGGTCGTCCCGCCCAGAAGCTGCCGCTCCGCTTCAGCGCCCCGACCCGGCGCTCGAGCAGCGCGGCGATGCGATCGTTGAAGCCCGCCACGCCGACCCGACCGCGCCGGTGGGCACACAGCACCCGCACCCGGGCGAAGCGATCCAGCACGGCCCGGTGGAAGGCGGCCTCGGTCGGGTAGCGGCTCTTCGTCCACCCCCGGAAGAGCAGGTCATAGGCGGCCCCGAAGCCGGACAGGTCCCCCTCTCCGTCCACGAGCAGCTCGGCGAGCCGCGGGGCCAGCGTGCCACTGCGGCCGTGGGCCAGGGTCGCCACGTCCGTCCGCGCCGGGTCCGTGAGGACCGCTGCGGCCGCCCGGGCGTCGAAGACCTCGTCGCCGGCCAGGCAGGCCCCCACGAAGGTCGCGATGCCGCTGTCCTCCTCGAAGCGGTACATGCGATCGAGCTGGACCACGTGGTCCCAGGGCCCCTCCTCGTCGACGAGGGCCAGCCCACCCGCGCCGGCGACCGGCGCCTGCTCCCGGACCGGCAGGCCCAGGGCCTCCAGGGCCCGAGCCCGCGCCCGGGACACCACGGCCGTCGCCGATCGGGTCGGTCCACAGAGGTCCGCCAGCACCCGACCGGCCTCCACGCTCGCGAGCTGGTCGCGATCCCCCATCAGGACCAGCCTGGCGTGGGCCGGCAGGGCGTCCACGAGGCGGTCCATCAGGGCCAGGTCCACCATCGAGGCCTCGTCGACCACCACGACGTCGACGGGCAGCGGGTCCGCGGCGGTGTGGCGGAACGGACCGGCCCCGTAGGAGACCACGCCGAGCAGGCGGTGCAGGGTCGAGGCCTGGAGCTGCTCCAGGGTCTCCTGCACCCGCTGGCGCAGCGTCCCAGCGCCCGCGACCCGCGCCAGGCGGGCGTACCAGGCGGGGTCCAGTCCCTGGCTCAGGGACTCCCACATCCTCGCCGCGGCCTTGCCCGTCGGCGCCGCCAGCGCGATGCGCAGCGGCGGCCGCTCCGGGTCCTCCTCGAAGTGCTCCAGGAGCATCAGCGTGAGCAGGTTGCGCACGGTCCAGGTCTTGCCCATGCCCGGCCCGCCCGTGACCACGCAGTAGTGACCCAGGAGCGCCTGGGCGGCCGCGAGGCGCTGCCGATTCAGCGGCCCGGCCGGGTCGTGAGGGGTGTCGTCCGGGGGACGGAAGAGCCAGTCGAGCCCGTCCGCGAGCCGCTCCGGGTGGCGGGGCGGCGTGAGCGGCCGCGCCATGCGCTCCCGCAGCGCCCGGCCCAGGCGCTGCTGGTGGCCCCAGGACCGCCGCGTGTAGAGCAGCGTGCCCCGGAGGACGAAGGGGGAGGACGCGGGCTCCGAGTCCGCTTCCCTCACCAGCGGGCTCTCGGCGACCTGGACCCGCCACGACTCGCGGTCTGCGGGCAGGGGCGATGGCTCGCTCCCCTCCCGAGGCGCCACCGCGGCGAGGTCCACGGCGACGTGGCCCTGTCGGGGCGCCTGGACGGCGAGGGCGAGGGCCAGGCCGACCTCGACGGGAGGCGCGGCGCGCCCGGCGCGGGCGGCCAGGGCCCGGGCGATGCCGGTGACCGTGTGCACGGCGGCCGCGTCCAGCAGCCCGGTCTCCCGGAACGCGGCCAGCCCCCGCTGGAGAACTCCCAGCCCGACCCGGAGGTCCTCGCCCACGTCCGCCAGCAGCAGCCGACTCACCGCGAGCCTCCGGCCGCGAGCGGGTCCTCGAAGAGCGCGTCGAGCCGCTCCAGGACCTCGAGCGAAGGCTTGAATTGGCACACGCCCTGACGGCGCCCCCCTTCCGCCGGCGTGTCCGGGCCCACCATGCCCCTCACGAACAGGTACGCCGCGCCCCCGAGGTCCCGGGCGGGGTCGTAGTGCTCGCGCCCGAGCCGGGCCCGCAGCCAGCGGTGCAGGGCCAGGGCGTAGAGGGTGCCCTGGAGGTAGTAGTGGTGACGCTCCATCTCGTGGGCCAGCCAGGCCTGGGCGAACTGGGCGCCCACGCAGCGGCCGGTGCGGTGGGGGTCGAGCCGGTTGGACTTGTAGTCCGCCACCCACCAGCGGCCGTCGGGTCCTCGGAAGACCAGGTCGATGCTCCCGGTCAGGAAGCCGGCCAGCGGACCGAAGTCGATGCCAGCCACCGCCTCGAGGTAGGCCGACCGGACCCGAGGGATCGGCGTGGCCAGGGCCGCGGCCAGGGCCCGGCCGTCGAGCCGGGCGCTCTCCGGCGTCCCGACCCTGCCGCGGCGATGCTGATCGCCACCGGCGATCGGCAGGTCGAAGCGGAGCTCGTCGAGCCGCTGGCCTCGCGGGATGTCGGCCAGCCGATGCGTCCCCAGGGCACCACCCAGGGGGGTGACCAGGACCTCGACGAGTGCCGGCACGACCGGCTCGAGCAGCGGTCCCGGGTCCAGGCCGTGCCGGAGGAGCTGGTCCCGGGTGACCTCGCGCACGTGGGCCTCGTCTCCCTGGAAGTCGAGGTGCTCGAACACGGCGTGCAGGCAGGTCCCGGCGTCGGCTCCGCGAGGGAACACCGCCAGCCCCACGTCGTCGAGACCCGCGAGGTCCAGCGGCGGGGGAGGCACGAGCACGAAGTCCGCAGCGGAGGCCTCGGACTGCTGGTCGTGGTCCGCGTGGCCCGCCTCCCGACCCTCGGGATCCTCGGCCTCGAAGTCCCGATCGCGCACCAGCGAGGTGTAGCTGGTCCGCCCCCAGACCCGGTCCAGACCGGGGCGCTCGAACCCCCTCGCCCGCAGATCCTGGCGCTCCGGGTCCGCCTCCCAGGTCCCTGGGATCCCGAGGGGTCCGATGCGCGAGGCCGCAGCGAGCGGGGTGCCGTCCTCCGCCACCAGGGCCGCCACCCGCGCCTCGATCCCAGCCCACAGCTCCGCCGCGCTGGACGCCTCGACCCGCACCTCCACCTCGTCCAGCAGGTCCTCCGGGGACGCCAGGGCCGCACCGTGGAGCAGGGTGCCCGCCGGGGAGCTGCCGACGCCACGGATGGCGCCGCAGTAGAGCACCGCCCGGTGGCAGGCTCGCGTCAGGGCCACGTAGGCCAACCGCATCTCCTCGGTGCGGGCCTCCCGGCGGCCCCTCAGCAGCGCGTCGGCCTTGGCTCCCGGGGAGCGCAGGTCCAGCACCCGGGCCGAAGGCTCCTGCTCGGACGGCACCACGAGCCACTTCGCCCCGGGCTCGCGCACGCTGCGCCAGAGCCAGGGCAGGAAGACCACCGGGTACTGGAGCCCCTTGCTGCCGTGGATGGTCACGACCTGCACGGCCGCGTCGTCCCGCTCCAGCCTGAGCTGTTCCTCCTCGGCTCGATCGTCGGCCCCTGCTCGACGCGCGGCGAACCAGCGCAGCAGCGCCGGCAGGCGCAGCCGCTCCGAGACCTGGACCTCGTGGATCAGCTCCACCAGGTGCTGGAGATCCGTCACCAGCCGCTCCCCGTCGGGCCGCAGCAGCAGCCGGGAGAGGGCGTCGGTGTCGTCCAGGCAGCGGCGCCAGGCCGGCAACACGCCCCGCTTGTCGGCGATGCCGCGCCACAGCGCCAGGCCCGCGAGCCAGCCCTCCCAGCGCACCAGGGTCTCGGGGTCCTCCTGGTTGAGCCGCGCCAGGTCGTCGCCGGTCCAGGCGAATGGAGGCGCCAGCGCCAGCCGGCGGGCGGCGAAGTCGGTGCGCGGCGCCTCCAGGGCACCCAGGAAGGCCTGGATCACCAGGGTGGCCGGGGCCTTGAAGATGCTGCTGCCGCCCGAGCGGACCGCCGGAAGCCCGAGGGCTCGCAGCGCGGCCACCATCCGGCCGGCCTGGTGGCCGGTGCGCACCAGCACGGCCACGTCCCCCGGTCCCAGGTCCCGCGCCTCGTCCCCCGCTCCAAGTCGCGGCTTCCTCTCCAGCAGCGCGAGCACGTCGGCGGCCACCGTGCTCGGCAGCAGGTCGGAGATCTCCCCCGCCTTCAGCCAGTCCGGGTCCTCCTCGTCACCGAGACAGGCGCGGTCGAGGAACCGGATCTGAAGCGGCGCAGCCACCGGGTCGGACCAGGGCTCCGGAGGCACCAGGCGGTCCTGTTCGTGCCGGGCCCCGACCGGCTCGTAGCGGATGGCCGCGCTGCCGAACCAGTCCGGGCCGCCGCCCCAGAGGCCGTTGAGCCCCTCCACGAGCCGACGGTCGGAGCGGAAGTTCCGGCCCATCGTCGCCACCCGGCCGACCGCCGAGGCCGTCTCGACCGCCCGCTCGTAGACGTGCACGTTGGCCCCGCGGAAGGCGTAGATGGCCTGCTTGGGGTCGCCGATCAGGTAGAGGTGGTGGTCTCCGCCGCCGAAGACGGTCTCGAAGATGCGCCACTGGCGAGCGTCGGTGTCCTGGAACTCGTCGATGAGCACCGCGCCGAAGCGCTGGCCGATGACTTCGCGGAGGCGCTCGCGGGTCGGCGACCCCGGGGCCAGGCGATCGGCCAGCACCCGCAGCAGGTCGCTGTAGGTCTGCTGCCCCGCCGCGCGACACCGATCCTCCAGGCGACGACGGGCCTGCACCACGAACCGCACCCGCTCCCAGGACACCACCTCCTCCGGCCAGTCCGCGAGCCGCTCGAGCAGGTCCCGGGCCCGCTCCAGCTCGGGATGGGTGAAGGGCGTCTCCTCGGAGGTGTAGGGGGCGATGTTCCTGCGGCTGAACCAGCGCTTGTTGGGCGCCTCGGCGTCCTCCAGCGGGTCGAAGTCGTCGCGGAGCCAGTCGACCAGGGTCCGGCACTCCCTGGCGGCTCGCTTCGCCCGGTAGAGGTTCTGGGTCTTCTTGCCCTCCGCCGGGTGGAGCCGACCGTCGGTGGCGGCGTCCTCGGTGGCCTCGACGAGCGCGTCGGCGTCGAAGTCCGCCAGGAAGGCCGCCACCTCGGCTCGCACCCCGTCGGGTGTGGGCGGGGGGCCCCCGGGATCGGGCAGGAGCACCAGGTCCGGGTCCTCGGTAGCGGCCCGCATCCCCTCGAGCAGCTCACCTCGCCGAAAGCCTGCCCGTCCCGTGAGGAAGTGGTAGCGCGAGGGGGTCACGTCGTGGAGGGTCTCGGACAGGAGGTCGTCCACCACCTCTCCGCGCAGCGCCACCGGGTCCCCGATCAGCTCCAGGTCCAGGTCGGCGCCGCTGTCGAAGGCGTGCTGCCGGAGCATGCGCTGGCAGAAGCCGTGGATGGTGGAGATGGTGGCCTCGTCCAGCTCCTCCTGGGCCCGGCGCAGTCGCTGCAGCCACCTGCCCTGGTGCCCGCCCTCCAGCGCCCGCCGCCGCAACAGGTCCAGGCCGTCGTCCAGCGTCGCCGCCTCGGCGTCGACCAGGGCCCGCACGGCCTCGCCCAGGCGCCCGCGGATCCGGTCCCGCCCCACCCCCCTCCCCCCCCTTGTGTATGTCACCCCCACCCCCCCGCCCGCCCCCCCCGCCACCAACCGCAACACCCC
>CAZCVP010000167.1:0-7718 GCA_964501915.1 uncultured Enterobacterales bacterium | reverse complement strand
CGGTCCCGCAGCTCCGCCGTCGCCGCCTTGGTGTAGGTCACCACCAGCAGCCGGCCGGCCCGGACGTCCTCCTCGGTCACCAGGCGGACCACCAGGTGGGCGATCTGCCAGGTCTTGCCGGTGCCGGCGCTGGCCTCCAGCACGGTGAGACCTCGGTCCAGCGGCGCGTCGAGCTGCCAGGGCTGGCGGGAGCTCATGGCGTCTCCCCCAGCACCGTCGGCGCCTTGCGCAGCGTCCTGCGCCACTGGCGCAGGGTCCCCCAGAGCGCCAGCGCAGCGTCGGCGAAGGCGCGGTCCACCTGGCCCGTGTCGGGCTCGATCCAGGTCAGCTCCCCGTCGGTGTGGAGCCGCTTGAGGTAGGCGCTCTGGGCCCACTCGCCGGTCCGAGCGCCCCCGACCCAGGCGTCGAAGGCCGCCCGGGTCGCCGCCTGCACCGCGGCGAGGTCCTCCGGATCCGCCGGGGGCCAGGTCCCGGCGGCCAGCAGGACATCGGGATCGAGGCCCTCTGCGGCGACGAGGGCCTTGGCGAAGGCATCCGAGGTGGCACCATAGAGCGGCGGTGGGCGCCGCCGGGCCCGTCGCATCAGCTCGACGAGGCGCCGAAGCCGCTGCCGCGCGTCTTCGCTGGCATCCTCGACGTGCTCGGGCGGCTCCAGCAGGCGCCACTGGACCTTGGGACGATCCCCGTCGGCGAAGCCGTGCAGGGCCACCACGCGGCAGCGCTCCCCCGGCGTGGCCGCCTGCCAGGCCAGCAGCCGCACCAGGGGCCGCACCAGCCACCACGGTCGCGCCGAGGTGTCCTTGAAGGGCAGCAGCTCGAAGAGGTCCCCGGCCTGGAGCCCGTGGACCCGGCCCGAGAGCCTCAGCCCGTCGCCCAGGTCCAGATCCAGGTCGGCGTGGTCCTCCTCCGCAGTGTGCCAGGGGGCCGCCGCCTCGCGCATCCCGGCGGCCACCAGCCGGTGGGGAAAGGCCCCGTACAGCCCCGCGTCGCCCAGGGGCAGCCGCCCCTCGCCCCGAAGCCGGGCGAAGGCGGCGTCCAGGTAGTCCGGCACCCAGCCAGCGGAGGGCGCCGACAGCGCCGCCTCGAGCAGGGCCCGCGGCACGGCACGATCGTCCACGGCCACCGGCTCCCGGTCGTCCACGGCCTGGACGCCGTCCCAGACGGTCACCCCGAGGACCTGGCGGAAGAAGGAGCGGGTCGGGTGGTCGACGAAGTCCAGCAGCTCCCCCAGCTCGACGACCTCCGGGTCGGTCTCCGGGGGATCCCCGTCCAGACCGACGAAGAAGGGCCCCGACGCGGCCTGGGGCTCCACCCCGGCGCCGGCCAACAGGCGCCGATCGAAGCCAAAGGCCCGCCGGTGCCAGGGCGCCTCGCCCTTCCGGGTGAAGACCCTCGGCGAGAAGGGCTGCAGCGGGTGCTGGACGATGAGCTGCGTGGTCGCCGACCGACCCCTGGCGTCCTCGCCGAAGGTCGCGTCGAGGGTGTCGAAGAACTCCGCCACGGGCACACAGGGCGGCAGCGGCTCGTCGGACCGCACGTCGCGACCGCTGTAGAAGACCAGGAGGTGGTCCCGGGCCGCCAGGATGGCCTCCAGCAGCAGGAGCCGGTCCTCGTCGCGCCCGTCACGATCGCCGACCCGGGGAGCGAGGTTCATCAGGTCGAAGGCCGAGTGGCTGGACTTCCGAGGGAAGGCGTCCTCGTCCATGCCCAGCAGGCAGACGACCCGGTAGGGCAGGCTGCGCTCCGGGGCCAGGGCACAGAAGGTGATGGCCCCCGTCTGGGGCCGCAGGCCACCGGCGGCGACGTCGAAGCGACCCGACAGGGCGGCCCCCATCGCCCGAACCGAGACCTCGAGCTCGCAGGTCCCGGCTTCGTCGGCCACGCCCTCCAGGGCCTCCAGGGCCCGCCGGGTCAGCCAGGCGGCCTGGCCAGGGGTCGCCGTGAGGTCCGACACCAGGGCCCGCAGCCGCACGACCCAGGCGGCGACGGTGCGCGGCTGTCGCAGGTCCCGGACCGCCCCGAGCACGACACCGGCGAGATCGCCGAAGCGACCGAGCAGGTCCACGTCGCTGCCCTCGACGCCGTCGGCGGGCACCAGGCCCTCGTAGAGCTCGCCCGTGTCGGGCATCGCGACCCCGAGCCAGAGGCGGTCCAGGGCGTCGACCCAGGTGTTCTGCGGATCCGCGGGCTGGTCGTGGAAGCGGCGATCCGCGGCGTCGAGGCCCCAGCGCGCCCCGGCCTCCCGCACCATGTCCCCGAGCCGCTCCAGCTCCTCCGCGGTGAGCTCGAAGCGGGTGCGCACGGGCTCCAGCCGCGCCAGGTCCAGCACCGCCGAGGCGGTCACGCGGGCCGAGGCCAGCTCCAGGACCCGCAGCAGGGCGTCGGCCACCGGGTTGAGCCGCCGGACCGAGAGGTCGGCGATCTCGTAGGGCAGTCGAGGGGCCCCCGCCGGGCCCCAGCCCTCGCTGCCCCAGACCGGCTCCCGGTCGCGGACCCGCCGCCCGTGGGCCCCCTGGTCGAAGACCGCCGTGATCAGCGGGGCGTAGCCGGCGATGTCCGGGGTCATCACCACCACGTCGCGCGGCTCGAGGTCCCGGTGGGTCTCGAAGAGCCCCAGCAGGGCCTCCCGCAGGGCCTCCACCTGGCGCGTGGGCCCGTAGCAGGCGTGGACCTGGAGGGAGTCGTCGGCGGACGCCAGCGGCCGGTCCGGCTGCAGCGCCGGATTGCGCAGGTCGAGCACGTCGGACTGGATGCGGTGCAGGGCGCTGACACCCCCGCCCCGGGCCGGGTCGTCGAAGACCTGTCCGACGTCGGGGAAGAGGTCCAGTCGCTCGTCCACGTAGCTGTCGTCCAGGGACTCCAGGACCACCTGGAGGTCTCGCGCGATGCGCCCGAGCGAGGTGAGCAGCGGGTTGCCCTCGGCGAAGAGCCCCTCGGTGTCCCCCGACAGCGCCAGCGAGACCTCGTCGCGGTCGAGACGCAGCAGGTCCCGGGCCGGGCCCTGCCCGCGCCGCAGATCGCCCCACCACCGGTCCGAGGGACAGGGGAGGTAGAGCTCGACCCGGTGGTGCCGGGCCACGCTGGCGAGGAGCTGCAGCCAGGCCGGCGGCAGGGTCGACAGGCCGAAGAGGCGCACGGGCTGGTCCAGCTCCGGCCGGGGGCCCGCCTCGAAGACCCGGCCGGCCTCCAGGAGGCGCTCCGCGGTGTGCTTCGAGCCGTCGAGACGCGCCGCCAGGTCCCGCCACAGCTCGGGCTGCCAGGCCAGGGTCTCGGGCAGCGCACGGCGGTCCGCCGAGCCGGGGCTGCGGGGCAGCAGGGACGCCGGCGCGGGCTCTCCGGCGGACCAGGCCCTGGCCAGCTCGGGCCGGTAGGTCACGTAGCGATCGACGAGGTCCCCCAGCTCGCGGGCCAGGGCGTGGCGGCGCGGATCGACGGGCCTGCCCGACTCGCCGACATAGGCCCGCAGCGGTCCCCACACATCGCCGCGGGGCAGCGCCTCGAGGCTCTCCAGGACCCGCCAGGTCAGGGCGCCGGCGCGCCAGGGATCGTCCGGCGGGGCCTCAGCGCCCTCCGCCGACCCCAGCAGGGTGTCGACGAGCTGCCGCGGAAAGGGGAACTCGAAGTGGGCGCAGATGCCGAGCTTCACCGCGAGCTGGTGGCGCAGCCAGCGCTCCATGCCCCGGGTGCCGACCACGACCCGGACCGGTGTGAAGGGATCGCCCGGCTGCTGCCCTGGCTGCCGAAGCAGCTCCGCCAGGACCGTGACCAGCACGTCCAGGCGGTTGCTGCGGTAGATCGCCAGCGCCATGGGACAGCCCTAAGTCGTCAGGGCGGCCCCGGGCTCCCAGCGCTGGAGACGAGCTCGCGAGCTCAGCCCGCGTAGGCGTCGATGAGGATGTCGGCGGTGGTGCGCCGCATGATCCGCGGGTCCGGCCGCTCGCCGGCCAGCAGGCTCGCCCGCACCTTGGTGCCGGAGATGAAGAAGGCGCGCTCACCCTGGTGGTTCTTCATCAGGTCGACCCGGCCCAGGTCGTCGTAGAAGGCCGCGAAGCCCACGTTGACGGGCTCGATCGCCAGGTTGCCACCGAGGTCGTTGAAGACCTCCTGGGCGTCGAAGTCACCCCAGATGGGGGTCTTGTCGTGGAAGGGCGCGTCGGCGTGCTTGCGGCCGATGACGATGTTCGAGAAGCCGTGGTTCTGGCGGTAGATGGCGTGCATCACGGCCTCGGAGGGGCCACCGTAGAACATCTTGATGTCCAGACCGACGAGGTGGAAGACCTCGTTGATGTCGTAGCCGACCTTGTTCCACAGCTCGGTGTCGCTGTCGCCCTTGCCCAGCAGCCTGTTGTCCCTCAGCGCCTCGTAGGTCCTCATCCGGGTGGCCGCGGCCACGTCGTCGCCCTTGAGGTGGCCGACGAGGGGGTTGAGGAACACGCCGGTGTACTTGCCGGCCCGGGTCAGGGTCTCGGCGCCGTAGACCAGGGCGTACTCGTGGGCCCGGTGCAGCGGGTTGCGGGTCTGGAAGGCCAGGGCCGCCTCGTACTGCCGGTCGGCGATGACCGCGCGGGTCTCACGGGGGCTCAGCACGAACTCGTCGAAGGCGGGGTCGCTGACGGAGGGAAGGGTCTGGATGTTGCCGCCGACCAGCTTGGTCCGGGGGTCCGACATCACGATGTCGCCGCCGGGGTGGTCGGTCCGGGAGGTGAGGTAGACGCGCTCGATGTAGCGGGCCTTGTCCCAGTCGAAGATCGAGGTGACCTCGATCGCCGCGACCGCCTCGCCGCGCTCGTTGACGATCGCAGCCGTGCCGCCGAGCTCGAGCGCTGCCGCCTCTTCGTCGGTCAGGGGCAGGATGGTGGGAATGGTCCAGGCGTAGTCCACGCCGTTGCGGGTGATGCAGCGGCGATCGAGCACCTGGTTGTACTCGGCCTCGCCCATCGGTCCCTCGAGGGGGGAGAGGGTGCCGTCGCCGAGCCGGTAGACCGCGGAGAGGTCTCCGTCCGTCACCACGATCTTCGGCATGCCGGCGGCTTCGGCGAGGAAGGACTTCCGACGGGAGAGGGGCAGGACCCGCTGGACGGGCTGATCGAGGCCACCGTGGGCAGGAACGAGAGACATCAGGGCACTCCGGGCATGCGTGGCCGGCCCGTTTACCCGCTCAGGGGGGGCTCCCGCAAATCGGGGCGGTCGGGATACACGCGGTTCCATGACCTGGGAGACCCTCGCCCGGCTCGACCACGAGCACCTCTGGC
Organism: uncultured Enterobacterales bacterium; assembly: GCA_964501915.1. GTDB lineage: Bacteria > Myxococcota_A > UBA796 > UBA796 > CAJQPC01 > CAYFPX01. Next base: position 2,466 of record CAZCVP010000167.1, on the reverse strand, counting down.
ACCCCTTCACAGAGCAGTCGGCCTGGACCTCCGAGCCCCCCCTGATCATCGCCGCGGCCGAGGGCTGCGAGCTGATCGACAGCGAAGGCCGGCGCTACCTGGACGGCGTCGGCAGCCTGTGGGTGGGGGTGCACGGCCACCGCCACCCGGCCGTCGATGCGGCGATCCGGCAACAACTGGAGGCGGTGGCCCACACCACGCTGCTCGGCCTGAGCCACCCGCCGGCGATCCGCCTGGCGCGGCTGCTGGCCGAGCTGAGCCCGACCGGGCTGGAGCGCGTCTTCTACAGCGACTCGGGATCCACCGCCGTCGAGATCGCCCTCAAGATGGCCTTCCAGTGGCAGCAGCAGCAGGGCCGGGGCCGCCGCCGCCGCTTCGCCGCCCTCTCGAACGCCTACCACGGGGACACCCTGGGGGCGGTGTCGGTGGGGGGCATCGATCTCTTCCACGCCGTCTACGGTCCCCTGCTCTTCGACTGCGTGCGGCTGGAGGCGCCCCGCTGCCGCGACCGCGAGCAGGCCCTCGCCGCGGCGGCCGTCGAGACCCTGAGGACCCACGGCGAGGAGCTGGCGGCGGTGATCGTCGAGCCCCTCGTCCAGGGGGCTGCGGGCATGCTCATGCACTCCCCCGCCTTCCTCCGACCGGTGCTGGAGGCCGCCCGCGAGGTCGGTGCCCTGGTCATCGCCGACGAGGTGGCCACCGGGCTCGGCCGGACCGGGACGATGTTCGCGATGGAGCAGGTCGGCCTGTCCCCGGACCTGCTCTGTCTCGGCAAGGGCCTGACCAACGGCTACCTGCCGGTGGCCGCCACCCTGACCACCGAGCGGGTCTACCGGGGCTTCGTCGGCGACCGCGGGCGGACCTTCTTCCACGGTCACACCTTCACCGGCAACCCCCTGGGCTGCGCGGCCGCCGTGGCCTGCCTGGAGACCTTCGACGCCGAGGACACCCTCGGCCACGTGGCTCGCCGGAGCGACCAGCTCCGGACCCGCCTCGCGCCGCTCCCAGACCGCTGCGCCTCGGTGTGGGAGGTGCGCCAGCAGGGGCTGATGGTGGGCATCGAGCTGCGAGGGCCCGACGGGACGCCGCTGGACCCGGCGCAGCTCACGGGCCAGGCGGTCTGCCTGGCAGCCCGCCGCCACGGCGCTGTCCTGCGTCCGCTCGGGGACGTGGTCGTGCTCATGCCGCCCCTCGCCATCTCTTCGGCACAGCTCGACCGCCTCGTGGACATCGTCGCCGCCGCCATCGGGGAGGTGGGCGCGGGCTGACCCGCCGGCCCCTCGGCTTGCTTCCGTCCATGGCCTGTACGAAGATGCACCCTCGGCCTTCCCGGAGGAGTGCTCGATGTGGCAGCGGTGCGCGGGGTGGCTCCTTGGGTCCTGCGCCCTCTGGGCACTGGGCACGGGCACCGCGTCCGCGCAGAACCTCGACACCCTGTCGCTGAGTGGCGGTCTCGAGGACGACAAGGGCACCTTCGAGCTGGAGTCCCCCTGGCTCGGCCACCCCGACGCCTGGTACCTGGGCCTCGCCCTGGCCTACGCCGACGACCCGGTCGTCATCGAGCTGGAGGACGGCACCGAGCAGAGCCTGCTCCAGGCCCACCTCGCGGTCCACGTGCTCGGCGGCTACACCGTGCTCGGCCGGGTCCGGGTCGACGTCGACGCCCCGCTCTACCCCCGCGTCACCTTGATGGACCAGAACACCTGGGCGATCGGGGACCTGCGGCTCTCGGCGACGATCCCGATCTGGGCCCACGAGGCGAGCGCGACCGGCTTCGCGCTGTCGCCCCAGGTCACCGCCCCCAGCGGCACACCCGACCTCTACGTCAGCGACGAGGGCTTCACCGCCGGCCTCACCGGCGTGGCCGGCGGCACCGTGCTCGGCATCGGCTGGGCCGCCAACCTCGGCGTGGAGTACGCCCCTCGAGACGTCGTGGGCGACGTCACCCAGGGCGTCAACCTCTTCGGGGGCGCCGGTGTCCACTACCGCTTCAACGAGATCTTCCTCGCCGGCGTGGAGCTGGACTCCATCCTGACCCTGGCCGGTGGACTCGGGCCCTACAACAAGAACCCGGTGGAGGTCCACGGCTACGGGACCTTCCTCTCCCCTCAGGGCTTCCGGGCCACCCTCGGCGCCGGCACGGGCATCGTCGCCGGTGTCGGAGCCCCGGACTGGCGGGTCGTGGTCGGCATCGGCTGGGGCGCCCCCGGTGCCCCCCCGGACCTGGACGGCGACGGCCTGCCCGACGTCACCGATGGCTGCCCGGAGCTGGCCGAGGACCTCGACGGCTTCCAGGACGAGGACGGCTGCCCGGACCTCGACAACGACGAGGACGGCATCAGCGACCCGGAGGACGCCTGCCCCGACGAGCCCGAGCACTTCGAAGGCTGCGACGACGTCGACGCCTGCGCCGACCCCGACGACGACTTCGACGGCCTGCCCGACGGCGACGACGACAGCCCCGAC
>CAZCVP010000166.1:0-18818 GCA_964501915.1 uncultured Enterobacterales bacterium | reverse complement strand
GGTGGGCGCGGTGGCCTGCGCGGATGGGGCCTGTTACAAGGTCTGCATCAACCTCCGGGACCTGCACGACGCCGTGGCCGGGGCTGCCTACCGGGCCCGAGCCGACGCGGCCCACGCCGAGGTGCTGGAGCAGGCCGCCGCCCTGAGGCGGCGGATCCGAGACGAGCTCGCGCTCCCAGCTACACCCCACTCGTGAAGACCAGCTTCACCTCCACCGAAGCCTCGTCCTGCGGCGCGGGACCTGCGAAGGCGCCGAAGGCATCGCTGGCACAGGCCAGGACCCCCTCGGACCCGACCGTGTCCTCCACCACCACGACCTCCCGGGCCCGCCCCCGAAGCCCCAGGTCGATGTGGACGGTGAGCGTTCCTTCCGCGGGCAGGGTCTGCCAGCCCTCGACCCGGCTGTAGCAGGCGGAGACCGCGTCGACCGTGGCCAGCAGGGCCTCCTCCACGGGCTCGACGGCCAGCCCACCCACGAGCACGGGGACGCCTTCGAGCCTCACGCGGGTCGGGGTGACCTGCTCGGAGCCCTCGGCCTGCCGGCGTGTCTGCTCCCGCTCGGCCACCACCCGGTTGAAGCGGTCCTGCACGATCTCCGAGCGGTTGGTCTGGATGACCTGCCAGGAGACGACGGTGGCGAGGAAGAGGGAGAACAAGACCACGAGGCGTGTGTTGGCACCGAGGACGACCAGCGGGCGGGTCGCCCAGCTCCCGGCCTCGGGGGGCGACTCCGGTGCAGACACGGCAGGCGACGGCGCCGTGGGTGTCGGCACGGTGGCCGGCGCGGCGGGCTGCTCGGACGTGGTCGTGGCCAACGGGACCGTCGCCGGACGCCGTGTCCTGCGCTGCGCCAGGGCCCGACGGGCAGCCCGTCCCGAGGGTCTCCGTCCCTCGGGGACCACCTTTCCCAGGACCGCGCCACTCTCCACCTGGACGCGGAGCACGAGGCGGACCGCGGGCGCGTCCAGCTCGTCGGGGCGCGCCACCGCGTACAGCAGGAAGTCCACCTCGCCCTCGCCGGCCGTGATCAGGACCCGGTCCAGCGCATAGCTGCGCAGCACGGCCGGGGACTGGACCAGGGTGTTCAGGAGCCTGGCCCGCCGACGCAGCGCCTCGTCGAAGCCCGGCACCAGGCCCTCTGGATCGTGGCCGCCGGACAGCGTCACCGGACCACGACCCGGTCGCGGGACCTCCTCCAGGCTGGTGAGGTCCACCAGCTCGACCACGTCGACCCCCTCGCAGTGGGCGAGGGTCTTGACCGCGGGTGCGGGGAGGGTACGGGTCCGGCTGGCCATGGATCTGCTCTTCGGCACCGGGCTCCGGGTCCTGGAGCCGCAATGCGTCGAGACTCTACCTGGACTCCTCCAGGTACCCGGACACGCTCGCCCACAGCTCGCGGATCGAGAGGCCCTCGCAGTCCTGAGCCACCGCGGTGCGAAGCGACGCGAGCAGTCCCGGCTCCAGGTCGGCACAGAGCTGTTCGCCCAGCTCCTCGGGGGCCACGAGCACCCACTCGGTGAGGTCCTCCCGGTCCAGCGTGATCGCGAGGTAGCGGATCACCTCCCGCTGGAAGGCCACCGGGTCTCCCCCTGCGCCGAGCCGCTCCCCGACCGGCCCGGGTCTCCGCGGTCGGCGCAGCCCCAGGACCGGCTGGAGCAGCGACCGCCCGACGTCGACGCGGAAGAACTGAGCGCTGCCCGGATCGACCACGACCAGGACCAACCCGGGACGCACCGCTGGCGAGTCAGTGGCCATGTCTCAGCGAACCTCCTGGACTGTGGCAGCCTCGCGGATCACCTGTGTCAAATCACACAGGCAGAAGGGGGCGCTGCAACCTGCGCAACGCCTGTCCCATGGAGCCTCGGGCAGCGTGGGGGCCCAGAACACGGGTCGCGTCCACCGCTGCATCGTCCCTCCGCGCCCTCTGACACAGCAAGAGCCGGGCCAGCCTGTTGGGGCTGTCACATCCGGTGGCGGTAACGCCGCGGAACAGCCGGTAACGTCGCCCAGAACACCATCGTGCGCTCCGGGAACTACGGCATCCGCTTCTCCAGCACGCCATCGACGAAGCTCTACACCAACCTCGTCGCCTGGTCCGGCAACAGCGAGGTCTACGCGTCCTCCTCCAGCGTGTTCGGCAGCGCGACCTGGGAGAACAACCTCGTCTGGGGCGCCAACGACCACTACCTGGGCGTCAGCGACCCCACCGGGTCCAACGGCAACCTCTACGTCGACCCGCTGTTCACCGACGTCGATGCCGACGACTTCACCCTCACCTGGGGCAGCAAGGCCATCGACCTCGGCCAGGACCTGGGCGCGCTCGGACTCGACACCGACATCCACGGCGACTCCCGCCTCCAGGGCACCGGCTACGACATCGGCGCCTACGAGTTCGAGGGCCCGACGGACGACTGCGACGGGACCGACGACGGGGACCACAGCGCCACGGCCTGCCCGGTCTACGTGGACGCCGACGAGGCCCCCGGCGGCAACGGCGACGAGGCCACGCCCTACGCCAGCATCGACTACGCGATGGCCTACCGCGGCGACCTATCCTCTACGGCGGTGCCCCGGTGTTCGACGCCAACGTGCTGAGCGCCAACGAGTCCAGCAGCTACGGCGCCATCCGGGTCAGCTCGGGCAACGGTGTGATCTCCAACAACGTCATCGAGGACGCCGTCGGTGCGGGGATCTACATCTACTCGAGTGATGCCACGACCATCGCCAACAACACGATCGTCGACTCGAGCACCTACGGGCTCCGGATCACGAGCGTCCCGACCTCGGTCGTGGTGAACAACATCATCTACAGCTCGGGCGGCTACGACGTGTACAACGACAGCAGCAGCGCCTACTCGTACGTGACCTTCACGAACAACAACGTCTACGGCGGGACCTACGGCTACCGGAGTGGCTACGACCGCACCGGCTACCAGGACAACATCTCCCAGGACCCGCAGTTCACCGACGCGGCGAACGGAGACTACTCCCTGGTCTGGGGCTCCAACTGCATCGCCCACGGCACCGACGTGTCGACCTACGGCGTCACGACCGACCTGGACGGTGCGGACCGGGACCAGGGCCTGGGCGTGGACCTGGGGGCCGTCGAGTCCTACTGAGTCGGAGCGCTGAGTGAACCACACGCCCGGGGGGCTTCGGTCCCTCGGGCGTGTGGTGCTTCGGTAGGCTCTGTCGATGATCTGGCTCGCGGTGCTCCTGGTGGTCTTGATGGCGGCCTCGGCCCTCTACGCCCGCAACCCTGCCCAGGGCCTGTCGGTCGACCACTCGCGGCTTCCCGAGCACTCCGACCTCGACGACCTGGTCGAGAAGCTGGTCGCCGAGCTGACCCTCGACGAGAAGCTGGAGCAGCTCAGCGGCGACAGCAGCCGGCGGCGCTTCGAGTGGCGCTACTTCCGCTCGGTGGTGGTCTACAAGCGGGCGGCGCCGATCACCTACGCCGGCCAGAACGAGCGGCTCGGCCTGCCGCCGGTGGCCTTCTCCGACGGGCCTCGGGGGGTCTCGACCATCGATGGCGGGACCTGCTTCCCGGCGACGATGCTCCGCGGCGCGACCTGGGACGTGGACCTGGAGCGCCGGGTCGGGGAGGCGATGGGGCGGGAGACGCGGGCGGCGGGGGCGAACCTGAGCGGGGCCGTGTGCATCAACCTGCTGCGACACCCGGGCTGGGGCCGGGCCCAGGAGACCTATGGCGAGGACCCGCACCTGCTGGGGCAGCTCGGCCTGGCGCTGACGCGGGGCCTCCAGGGCGAGGGGGTGATGGCCTGTGTGAAGCACTTCGCGTGCAACAGCCTGGAGAACAGCCGCTTCCGGGTCGACGTGCGCATCGATGAGCGGGCGCTGCACGAGGTCTACCTGCCGCACTTCAGGACCGTCTGCGCCGAGGCGGCCTGCGTGATGTCGGCCTACAACAAGCTCCGGGGGGAGCACTGCGGGCACAGCCGGGAGTTGCTGACGGAGATCCTGCGGAAGCGCTGGGGGTACCGGGGTCTGGTGATCTCCGACTGGCTGTGGGGGGTCCGGGACGGGGTCGCCGCGGTCCGGGCGGGGCTGGGCATCGAGATGCCTGGGCGCTGGCGCTACGGGCGGCCGCTCGCGGAGGCGGTCCGGGGCGGGGTGATCGAGGAGAGCGAGGTCGATGCTCGCGTGCGGGAGGTCCTGCGAGCGCGGCTGCCGGCTGCGCTGGAGGAGCCGCTGCCGGTGGATCCTGGGGTCGTGGGCTGCGAAGAGCACGTGGTCCTGGCCCGCGAGGTCGCCGAGCAGGGCATCGTGCTCCTGGACAACGACGGCGTGCTGCCCATTGCAGACGGCGTGCGGGTCGGCGTCATCGGGGAGCTGGCCGGCCGTCCGGCGACCGGCGATGTCGGCAGCAGCAAGGTACCGGCCCGGCGGGTGGTCACCCTGCTGGAGGGGCTCCAGGCGCGCGGTGGGGCGCGGCGACTGGCTTCACCCTCGGAGGGGGCCGGGGTCGACGTCGCCGTGGTCGTGGTCGGCTTCGACCACCGGACGGAGGGCGAGTACATCGTGATGGACCCCACCTCGGGGGCCGAAGCCTGGCAGCCGCCCGGGGTCAGCGGCGGCGGCGACCGGGCCACGCTGGGGCTGCGACCGGAGCACGTGGCACTCGTCGAGGAGGTGGCTCGCCACAACCCGCGGACCGTCGTCGTGCTCCTGGGTGGCAGCGCGATCACGGCGCCCTGGTGTCCCCGGGTCGCCGCCGTGCTGCACGCCTTCTACCCTGGCCAGGAGGGCGGTCACGCCGTGGCGGCGCTGCTCCACGGCGACGCCAATCCGTGCGGCCGGCTCCCCTTCTCGGTGCCCGAGGACGAGGCCGACCTGCCCCCCTTCGACCCCGCCGCCGACACCGCCGACTACGACCTGTGGCACGGCTACAGCCGCCTGGAGCGGGCCGGAGCCGCCCTGACCTGGCCCTTCGGCCACGGCCTGTCCTACACGACCTTCGAGACCGGCGAGCCCGAGCTGGAGCACACCGAGCTGGGCCCGGACGACGTGCTCCGGGTGGCGGTGGAGGTCCGCAACACCGGAGACCGCGCCGGCCGCGAGGTGGTCCAGCTCTACGTCGGCTTCCCGGACTTCCCCGTGCCGAGGGCACCGAAGCTGCTCAAGGCCTTCACCAAGGTCCTGCTGGACCCCGGGGAGAGCCGCCGCGTCCAGCTCGAGGTCCCGGTGCGCGAGCTGGGCTGGTTCGATCCCGAGCGCGGCGACTGGAGGATCGAGGAACGGCGATACGAGGCCTGGGTCCAGAACAGGTGTCAGTAATTCGTTATAATGATTTCGCCAAGCCTAAATAATTATCACGAATGACTGACACCTGTTGGAGCGTATCCTCGACCCATGCATGCCTTCCTCCTCCTCGCCCTCATCGCCTGTCGCAACGACTGGCAGTCCAACGACATCCCCACCGACGACTCGGCGGTCGAGGACGTGGATCGCGACAACGACGGCGTCACGATCGCCGAGGGAGACTGCGACGACGACGACCCGGACGTCCATCCAGGCGCCACCGAGGTCTGCAACGACACCGACGACGACTGCAACGGCGCCGTGGACGACGCCGTGGGCGAGCTCTGGTACGCCGACGCCGACCAGGACGGCTACGGCGATCCCTATGCGACGTCCTGGTCCTGTGACGAGTCCACCGGCTACGTCGCCGACGCCTCGGACTGCGACGACGCCCGGGACGACGTGTTTCCTGGCGCCGAAGAGGTCTGCGACGAAGTCGACCAGGACTGTGACCTGGAGATCGACGAGGGGGCCCAGACCACCTTCTTCCTCGACGCCGACGGCGACGGCTACGGCGACCCCGCAGCCACCACCAGCGCCTGTGAGCTGCCCGGGGACCATGCCGTCGTGGCCGGCGACTGCAACGACAGCGACGCCACGGTCCACCCCGAGGCCGACGAGACCTGCAACGACCTCGACGACGACTGCGACGACTCCGTCGACGAGGACGCCATCGACGCCGAGCCCTTCTACCGGGACCGGGACGAGGACGGCTGGGGCGACTCCGAGGACTGGTCCACCGCCTGCGCCGAGCCCTCCGGCTACGTCGCCCAGGTCGGCGACTGCGACGACACCAATTCGGCGATGAACCCCGACGCCACGGAGCTCTGCAACGGCTTCGACGACGACTGCGACGGGGACACCGACGGCGACGACGCCACCGACCCCGACACCTGGTACGCCGACGCCGACAGCGACGGCTACGGCGACGCCGCCAGCCCCACCATCGCCTGTGATGCCCCGTCGGGCACCGTGTCCAACGCCAGCGACTGCGACGACAGCGACCCGCTGGCCCACCCCGGCGCCGTGGAGATCTGCGACGACGCCGACAACGACTGCAACGGCGAGATCGACGAGTCCTCCGCCGTCGACGCCACCACCTGGTACGCCGACACCGACGGCGACGGCCACGGCGACGCCGACGCCGCGACCGTCGCCTGCGATCAGCCCACGGCCTTCGTGGCCGACGACAGCGACTGCGACGACGGCGACGCCTCCGTGAGCCCGGTGGCGACCGAGGTCTGCAACGGCCAGGACGACGACTGCGACGGCACCAGCGACGAGGACGACGCCGTCGACGCCACGATCTGGACGCTGGACGCCGACGGCGACGGCTACGGCGACGAGGGCACCAGCCTGGTGCAGACAGCCTGCGAGGCGCCCTCCGGCTACGCCGACAACGCCCGGGACTGCGACGACAGCGACGGGGCCGTGAACCCGGGAGCCATCGAGGTCTGCAACGGCCTCGACGACGACTGCGACGGAGACAGCGACACAGACGCCACCGACAAGAACACCTACTACGTGGACTACGACGGCGACGGCTACGGGAACCCGGACTACGAGCAGGAGGCCTGCGAGGTACCGACGGGCTGGGTCGAGGACGACACCGACTGCGACGACGGCAACGCCGCGGCCTTCCCGGGCTCCGTGGAGACCTGCGACGGCGACGACGACGACTGCGACGGCGACGTCGACGAGGACGCCAGCGACGCCACGACCTTCTACCTGGACGCCGACGGCGACGGCTACGGCGGCTACGGCGGCACGACCGCCGCCTGCAGCCTGCCCTCCGGCTACGGCGTCGACGACAGCGACTGCGACGACTCCGACGCCGCCGTGAGCCCGGTCGGCACCGAGGACTGCAACGGGGTCGACGACGACTGCGACGGCGAGGCCGACAACGGCGTGCTCGGCTCCGACGCCACCTGCGCCGCCGAGACCTGCCAGGCCATCGTCGACGCCGGCGCCGACAGCGGCGACGGAACCTACTGGCTGGATCCGGTCGGCGACGGCGCCGACGAGTGGACCTGCGACATGACCACCGACGGCGGAGGCTGGACCCGCATCGTCACCTGGAACCGGGAGGACGACGGCGACTCCCAGGGGGACTTCGAGTCACGGTTCACCGAGATCACCAACGAGATGGGCGACTGGAGCGAAGCCAGCACCTACATCCAGTGGTCGGACCTGGACGTCAACGCCGACGTGATGGCCTACTACGTGGACGTCGAGGTCCCCAACGACGGCGAGGTCATCTACGACGTACACTACACGGGCACGTCAATGGACGGCTCGGGGATCTGGTACTTCCTCGAGGACGTCGACGGCACCACCGAAGACCTGCTCTGCAAGGACGACTCGCTGAACAACTACCCGAGCTACTACACCGACGCCGACATCGCCTGGCGACCGTACGAGTGCGGCCACAGCGCCGACACCTCCTGGGAGTGGGACACCACCACCCAGGACGGGATCTCGACCGAGATCGCCGCCTTCCACCTCTGGTCGCTGCACAGCGACCAGGACTACGGCGACTACAGCCGGCTGTACCGGATCGAGGTGCTGGTGCGGTGAGGGACCTGGACCGCGCCGCCGCGGCCATCGCCGGGGCCCGACACCTGCTGATCGGCGCCGGCGCCGGCATCGGCGTCGACTCCGGCCTGCCGGACTTCCGCGGTCCCGAGGGCTTCTGGCGAGCCTACCCGGCCCTGCGCGGCTACCGCTTCGAGGAGATGGCCAACCCTCAGTGGTTCGACCGCGACCCCTCGCGGGCCTGGGGCTTCTACGGCCACCGGCTGAAGCTCTACCGGGACACGGTGCCCCACGCCGGCTTCTCGATCCTGCTGCGGTGGGCGAAGGCCCGGGACGGCTTCGTGTTCACCTCCAACGTCGACGGCCAGTTCCAGGCCGCGGGTTTCGCCGACGAGCGGGTCTACGAGGTCCACGGCACCATCCACAAGCTCCAGTGCTCGGCGCCGTGCGGCGAGGACGTGTGGCCGGCGAAGACGTACCGCCCGGTCGTGGGCCCGGACGTGCGGGCCCGGGGCGAGCTGCCGACCTGCTCGCGCTGCGGCGCCGTCGCCCGGCCCAACGTGCTGATGTTCGGGGACTGGAGCTACAGCGATGCCCACGAGGCGCGGAAGCGGCGGGGGTATGAGCGCTGGCGACGCTCGATCACGCCGGAGGAGACCGTCGTGATCGAGCTGGGTGCCGGCACGGCGGTGCCCACGGTGCGCTGGGAGTCCGAGCGTCTCCAGGGTGCGGGCGCCACCCTGGTGCGCATCAACCCCCGCCAGAGCCACGGCCCCCGCGGCACGATCGAGCTGGACGATGGAGCACTGGCGGTGCTGGAGGCGCTGGCGGAGCGGGTCGGAGACTAGCCCGCCGCGAAGACCTCCTCTTCGGGGACCGCCAGGCGAAGGCCCGCCTGGAGCTCGACGGCGCGGAACAGCGCTGGAGCGACATCGCGGCGGCGCAGCCGGTGCACGGAACGCGGTGTGATCCCGAGAGCCACGGCGAGCTCTCTCGACGGGGCCCCCGAGAGCTGCACCACGGCCGCCCGGGCCGCGGCACGCTCCGCGTGCTTGCCCTGTAGGCTCGGCAAGCAGGCGGCCGAGAGCGCGGCCTCGCACAGCGTCTCGAGGTCCGGGTCGGTGGGAGGATCCGGTAGGTGGTCCAGGTCCAAGTGGGTGAGCAGCGAGGCCCGGTCGACCCTCGGCAGGTGGCGCCGCACGTTGGTCGCGATCCAGGCTCCGAGGGGACGGAGGCCGAGCAGGTCGGGCAGGTTGCTGGCCTCGTGGACCGGGTCGGCCTGCTGGCCGTGGTGGTCGAGCTGCCGGAGCACGTAGTGGAAGGCGTTGGACAGGTGCCAGAGGTCGCGGACGGGACGGATGCGGGCCCCGTCGAAGGGCCCGCCCAGGTCCAGGCGGCCCTGCAGGGCGATCTCGACCTCGCGCACCACCTCCCCGGCCAGTGCCCGGGGACAGGCGAGCAGGAGGTGGCCGTGGGTGTCGGGGCAGTGGAAGGCCAGCAGCTCGGCGTCGCGCGCCTGCTCCAGGACGACCCGGACCCAGACCCGCCGCTCGACCGGGCCGGGCAGCAGGACCCGGTCCTGGGTGAGCCGCAGGGTGATGTTCCAGGCGATGGGCTCCATGGCGCCCTCGTAGGTCCCGCTCCCGGGGCGTCAAGGGGCGGACAAAGGTCGGGCAGGACAGTCCATCCAGGCCGACCTTGGTCCGGCAGACGGCTCCAGCCGGACGAAGGTCGCCTCAGACAGCCCATCCAGGCCGACCATTGTCCTGATCGGCACCAGGGGAGGGACAAAGGTCGGGCAGGACAGTCCATCCAGGCCGACCTTGGTCCGACTCCGTGGGATCCTCCCGCCCGTGCCGACGGTCGACCCCGCCCAGCCCCGCGCCTGGCCGCTCCCCCTCGCGGTCGCTCTCGCACTCTTCGGCCCCCTGCTCCTCCCCTTGCTCCCCCGCCTCCGGGACCACTTCCTGGGCATCGAGTTCGTCGATGCCTACGGCACCCAGTGGTTCTACTGGTTCGTCGAGCGCCAGGTCGCCACCGGCGACGGCTTCGGCAGGACCGACCTCTTCTTCCACCCCTGGGGCAAGGACCTCTACCGGGACACGGGCGCCAACGTGCTCGACGCCCTCGCCGCGCTGCCCTTCCGGGCGCTCATGGGACCGGTGCTCGGCTACAACGTCTTCCTGCTCCTCGCCCTCGGCCTCTCGGCCCTGGCGCTCTACCACCTGGTCCGGGAGTTCACCGAAGACCGGGCCGCCGCCGGAGTCGCCGCCGTGCTCGGAATGGCGTCCCCCTTCGTCCTCCAGGAGGTCGTCGAGGGTCGGGCGACGCAAGCGATCCTGGCGCTGCCCGCCCTGGCCCTGCTCTTCACCTGGCGAGCCGGCCTGCGGCCCGGCCTCCGCCCACCTCTGCTCGCCGGCCTCGCGCTCGCGGCCTGCGGCTACCAGTACTGGTACTACGCCCTCTTCGGCGGCCTGGTCATCCTGGGCCACGGCCTCTGGCGCACCCTGCGGCCCCCGCCGGGCGCCGGGCCCCGTCTCCGCGTCCTGGCCCGACACGCGCTCATCGCCGCCGTGGCCATCGCGCTCTGCGCCCCGGTGGCGGGCACCCTGCTCCTCCAGGTCGAGGGCGGCGCCGAGGCGATCCCCGGCATGCTCGACGTGGCCTCCTGGGGACTCACCGACCTCAGCACCACGACCGCCGACGGGACCGAGGCCGGGCTCTTCCTCTGGCAGCCCCTCCGCGGGACCTTCGGCTTCTACACGATGTTCGCCGACGGCACGGCACGGGTCGGCGAGCGGGTCACCGCCCGCACCTGGGCGCTCCTGATCCTGGTGCCGCTGGCCGCCTGGCGCCTGCGACCGGGCTGCCGCGGAGCCTGGCTGGCGATGGTGGCCGTGGTCGCCTCCCTGGCCACGGGGCCGATCGTCGTCTTCGGCGCTCACTACGTCGTCGACCCCCTCTATGTCGCCCTCGCCCACACCCTCGGGATCTTCCAGCGCCTGTGGTGGCCAGGTCGCGCCTTCGCCTACCTGGTCCTGCTGGAGGCCGTCGCCGTCGCGGTGGTCCTGGCCTGGGCCGGGCGCCGCGGCCCCGCCACCCGGACCGCCGCCGCCCTGAGCCTGGCCGCGCTCGCCCTCGCCGGCCTGTCCAACCGGGGCATCGTGCCCCTGCCCGCCTGGGAGGCCCGAGTGCCCGCCGGCTACGCCTGCCTCGCCCAGGGTCCACCCGGCGGTGTCATCCAGCTTCCCTTCCACTGGGCCCAGGCCCACGTCTACTACCAGACGGCCCACGGCCGCCCGATGTTCGGCGGCATGCGAGACGAGCAGGACATGTTCACCCCCCCCGCCTGGCGCGACTACCGGGACGCCAACGCCTTCGTGTCGTCGCTGGTCTACAGCTCCAGCGCCGTCCACACAGAGCTGTCCTGGGAAGACGCCGACCTGGAGAGCGTCCGGGACCTCGGCTACCGCTTCCTCATGCTCCAGCTCGACTCCTGGGAGGCCCGCAGCCGCTGGACCCCGGAGCTCGTGGTGCTGGGCAACCGTCACCGGCGCCGGAGACTCCGCCAGGGACTCGCGGCCGCCTTCGGCGGCCCCGTCTACCACGACGCCCGCGTGGAGATCTATGCGCCCTGGGGGGACCCCTCGCCCTGTGAGCAGGACCCCGTGGAGCCCGACACGACTCCGGCCGGTCCCCCGGATCCGTCACTGGCCACGGGCCAGAGCCCAGACACCGCGATCCGCGTCATCCGGCCCCTGATCGGAGGCTGACGCTCCACTCCCGCCAGTCATGGTACGATGCCCTCCAAGACGCACGGGAGACACCGTGACCCCACAGACCCTCCTGCTGATCGCCCTCGTCCTGAGCGGGGCCTGTCGCAACAAGGACGACACCGCCCAGGAGACCGCGACCGTCGTGGACTCCGAGGTCGTCGACGACTCCACCACCCACACCGGCGGAACCGGTCTCGCCGATGCCGACGGAGACGGCTTCCGGGTCGACGAGGACTGCGACGACAGCAACAACACCATCCACCCCGACGCCGACGAGCGCTGTGACGGCGTGGACAACGACTGTGACGACCTGGTGGACGAGGACGACGCCGTCGACGGCGAGACCTGGTACCTGGACGCCGACGACGACGGCTACGGCGGCGAGAGCACGGCCACGGCCTGCGACCAGCCCGAGGGCTACGTCTCCGAGACGGGCGACTGCGACGACCTGGACCCCGCCTACCACCCCTCGGCCGACGAGGACGACTGCACCGACCCCAACGACTACAACTGCGACGGCTCGGTCGGCTACGAGGACCTGGACGACGACGGCTACGCGGCCTGCGCCGAGTGCGACGACCAGGACCCGAGCGTCTACCCGGACGCCCCCGAGACCTGCAACGAGGTCGACGACAACTGCAACGGGGAGGTCGACGAGGGGGTGACCTCGACCTTCTACCAGGACGGCGACGACGACGGCTTCGGCGACCCCGACTCCACCACCGAGGCCTGCACGGCACCCCCCGGCTACGTCACCAACACCGACGACTGCCACGACTCCGACGGTGACATCCACCCCGACGCCGACGAGGTCTGCGACGGCGAGGACAACGACTGCGATCGCAAGATCGACGAGAAGGACGCGATCGATCCGGAGACCTGGTACCTGGACAGCGACCTGGACGGCTACGGCGACCCCGACTCCTCCTCCGCCGACTGCGACGCGCCCTCGGGCTACGTGGCCGACGACACGGACTGCGACGACACCGACGGCGCGGTCAACCCCGGCGCCGACGAGGTCTGCGACGACGTCGACAACGACTGCGACGGCGACATCGACGACGACGACAGCTCCCTGGCCGGCGCCGACACCTGGAACATCGACTACGACGGCGACGGCTACGGCTCGACCTCCTACACCCGCGAGGCCTGCGATCAGCCCTCCGGCTACGTCGCCGACACGACGGACTGCGACGACACCGACGCCGCCAGCTTCCCCGGCGCCGACGAGACCTGTGACGAGGCCGACAACGACTGCGACGGCGACGTGGACGAAGACACCATCGACGGTGACTGGTACGCGACGGACGTCGACGGCGACGGCTTCGGGGACCCGGGCAGCACCGTGTGGGGCTGCGACGGCGCCGACAACGAGTACGACTGCGACGACGGCGACAGCAACGAGCCGATCGTGGTCGACGCCGACAAGGGCTCCGGCGCCGGCAACGGCTCCGCCCTGATGCCCTACGACAGCGTCCAGGACGGCATCGACGCCGCGACCACCTGCGTGATCGTCTTCGAGGGCACCTACACCGAGGCGATCGACTTCAGCGGCAAGGACCTCGAGGTGATCGGCCTCGGCGGCTCCGAGGTGACCATCCTCGACGGCACCGCCTCGGGCTTCCCGGTCGTGACCGCAGAGACCGCCGAGGCCAACGCCAGCCTGACCGGCTTCACCCTGACCGGGGGCGAGGGTCACCTCGACGAGACCAGCGAGACCTACGAGTGCGGCTCGGCCTGCACCGGGACCTACACCTACTCGACCTACTGCGGTGGTGGGGTCTACGTGAGCGGGTCCGCCCTGACCCTCGAGGACGTGGTCGTCGACACCAACGCGCTGCCCGAGAACTCCGAGACCACGACCGACTACGACATCTACTACACCTACTCCTTCGGCGGCGGCCTCTGCGCCTCCAACGCCACCGTGGAGTTCTCCGACGGCCAGATCGTCGACAACCACGCCTACGACGGCGGCGGCGTCTATGTCTACGGCTCGTCGGTGGTCGACATCGCCCGCACCTCGCTGCTCGGCAACAGCGCCTACGACGGCGGCGGCATGCAGATCGAGGGCGGCCTGGTCACCCTCACCAACGCGGTCAGCGCCTGGAACTCCGCCGAAGGCTCGGGTGGTGGCGTGCTCATCACCTCCGGCAACCTCGAAGAGGTCAACGTGACCCACGCGGGCGACGATGCCCCCGTGGGCGGTGGCCTCTACGCCGACTCCTCGGCCACAGTGGAGCTGAACGGGGTGATCGTGCACGGCGCCGCAACGGGGGAAGGCATCCTGTCCGCGAGTGCGACCTGGCTCATCGAGTACAGCGACGTCTACGGCAACGCGGGAGGCGAGTACTCCGGCCTGTCCGATCCCACCGGCACCAACGGCAACCTGTCCGAAGACCCGCTCTTCACGGCCTTCACCGACGACGGCGACCGCACCAACGACGACCTGAGCCTGGCGACCGGCTCTCCCTGCATCGACGCCGGCGACCCCGACACCTCGATGGACGACGCCGACGGCACCACCAACGACCAGGGCGCCTACGGCGGCCCCGACTCCGACTGGGCCGACTGACCTCAGCCCGCTGTCTGCACCGTGAGCTTCTTCGGGGACCGCCAGCGGCGAACCTGGAAGTACTTCAGGACCGCCAGGAAGCGGCTCAGCCCCGGGTGCGGCGCCTTGCCGCGCGCCATGCGCTCGATCTGGGCCTGGTGCCAGCCGCCCTGGACGATGGCGTCGAGCTTCTTCCACCCCGTCGCCAGCCTCACGGGCAGGGCCCGGTCCGCCTCGCCCGAGAGCAGCCGGGCCGAGAGATCCGGCTCCACCGCCAGGGGCCGAGCCAGGCCCACCAGGTCCACGGCCCCACCCGCCAGGGCGTCCTCCATGCCGGCCCGGGTGCGGAAGCCCCCGGTGACCATCAGTGGCATCTTCGTCCGCTCGCGCACCCGCTCGGCGTAGTCCAGGAAGAAGGCCTCGCGCTTCCGCGTGCTCTCCGACTTCGGCGCCCGCTCGTCGAACATCACGGCCGCCTCGTAGGTGCCCCCGGAGACCTCCAGTAGATCCACGCCCTCGGCCTCGAGGCGCTCGATGACCGCCATCGACTCCTGCTCGGAGAAGCCACCGCGCTGGAAGTCGGCCGAGTTCAGCTTCACCGCCAGGGTGACCCCGGTGCCCACGGCCGCCCTCGAAGCCCGCACGACCTCCACCAGGAAGCGGGCGCGCTTGTCCGGCGAGCCCCCCCAGGCGTCCTCTCGGCGGTTGGTCAGCGGCGACAGGAACTGGCTGATCAGGTAGCCGTGGGCGCCGTGGAGTTGGACGCCGTCGAAGCCGGCCGTCGCCGCGATGGCGGCCGTCGCCGCGTAGCGGTCGATGATCTCCCGGATCTCGTCATCGGTGAGCTCCCGTGGCCGAGCAAAGGCCCCCGGGACCATGTCCAGGCCCACCGCGGAGGGCGCGACCGGCGAGGGATCGACGTGTCGAGGGGTCTGGCGGCCCGGGTGGTTGATCTGCATCCAGATGCGCCCGCCTCCAGCCTGGCCGGCCCGGGCCCAGGCCTTCAGCCCCCCCAGGTCCCGCTCGTCCTCGACGATGACGTTGCCCGTCTCGCCCAGGTGGCGGCCGTCGACCATCACGTTGCCGGTGATCAGCAGCCCGGTGCCGCCCGCGGCCCAGGTGTCGTAGAGGCGCACCAGGCCCTCGGTGGGCGCACCGTCCCTGGCCGCCAGGCGCTCGCTCATCGCCCCCTTGCCGAGGCGGTTGGGCAGGTCGAGGCCACAGGCCAGGGGCAGGACATCGCTGAGTCGGGTGGTCATGTCGCACGCTCCGGGGTGCCGCCGCTCTCGAGCCAGGCGGCGAGTCTGCGGGCGCTGCGCACGGCAGCCTCCCGGTCGGTGATGCTCAGGTCGCCCACGTTGGCCCGTCCGCTCAGGGCGAGGGACACCAGGCCGTGGAGGCTGGCGAAGAGCACGCGGGCGTCGTCCTCCGGGGCGGCGGAGCCGGCCTCGCGCAGGGTGTCGATGCCGGTGCGCCACAGCACGAGCCCCGGCAGCTCCGAGAGGCTCCCGGCGGCCCGCAGGGCCTCCCAGTCGTAGCGGCGCTCGAACATCAGGTGGTAGAGCTCGGCGTGGTCGAGGCCGAAGGCCACGTAGGCCTCGGCCCCGCCAGGCAGGCCGGCCACGCTGGCCCCGATGAGCCGGTCACCGAGCATGCGGAAGCCGTCCTGGCCCACTGCGTGGAGGAAGCCCTCCACCGATCCCCAGCGGCGGTAGAGCACCGACGAAGTCTTGCCCAGGAACGCGCCGAGTCCCCGGGCGGTCAGGTCCGAGGCCCGCAGCTCACCGGCGGCCAGGGCGTCTCGGGTCTTGCGGATGGCGTCCATCGGGTGGCCTGCGTAACAGTGTTTCGTCCGCCGCTACATAGTTACGCACGCCCAGAGCGTCAAGCCGGATCCGCCCTGCAGCGCCTATTCTCCCCTCGGGGTGCCCCTCGTGTTCCTGCTGCTGCTCGTCTTCAACGCCTCCGCCGTGACCGCTCGTTGGTCCTTCGTGGAGGCCTACGACAACGTCGACGGCGGCGACTGGTACATCGGGTACGACAACACCTCCGCCACGCTGGCCTGGGGCGAGAGCTACGTGATGATGGGCCTCGCTTCGATGTTCCGGGCCACCGGCGGTCCCGACTGGCTCGACGAGCTGGCACGCCACGCCGACGCTGCCCTGGCCATGCGCGACGACGAGCGCGGGGTCGTCGACTACCGCGGCGTCTCGGCCGCCTGCTGGCAGAACACCCACTACCAGGACGGCGGCGAGGCCTACTGCTACGTCGTGCACTCCGGCATGCTCGGCTACCCGATCGCCGAGTACGCGCGACTGGTCGCCGAAGCCGACCTCCGCGACGAGGTCGCCTACGACGGCACCACCTTCGGCGACAAGGCCGACCGCTACGTGACGGCGGCGGCGGAGGTCGTCGCCGCCCACGACGACCAGTGGAACATCGCCGGCTACTACGTCTTCCGTCCCGACGCCTCCTTCCTCGGCTACCCCGGCGTGGACCTGCCGCTCAACCAGTCCAACGCCATGGGCCGGCTCTTGCTGGTGCTGCACGACCTCACCGGCGAGTCGTCCTACCTGGACAAGGCCACCGCCCTCGCCCAGCGCTTCGACGCCCAGATCACCACCCGGGACGGTGCCCACCTCTGGAACTACTGGGGCGGCAGCTACAGCTCCAACGGCGAGGACGTCAGCCACGCCGCCATCAACGTCGACTTCGCCGCGATGTGCGCCGAGCGGGGCGTGGTCTTCGGCGAGGCCGACATGGACGCCTTCGCCACGACCTTCATGGACAACGTCTACGTCGACGACCGGACCTTCAGCGTCTACGTCGGCGGCGGAGAGACGAACCACGCCAGCTACCGGCCCCAGGTCGGCCGCTGGCTGCGCCTCACGCCCTGACGCACCGGGGTCCACACGGCCGTGCACGACCTCTTCGAGGCCGACTACCCGCCGGACTCCATCGGCTCCGGCTCCCACCTCGCCGGCTGGGGGCTCCTGGCGGAGCACGAGCCGCAGCACTGTGAGCCCTTCTTCTACTTCGTCGACTGGGACGACCCGGATCCCGACGCCACCGGGGACTGGCGCACCGCGGCGGCCTACGGCGCCAACATCCTGACCACTCCCCACGACCTCGGCACCGGCTGCGCGATCCCCCTCGCCGTCTCCGTCCAGCGCCCCGCCGAGGTCCAGCAGTGGGACGGCGCGGCCTACCACCGGGTGGCCGAGTGGCAGGCCACGGGCGGCGCCACCCTGCGCAGGGTGCCCTACGAGCCCGAGTGGCCCTACGAGTACTGGTCCAGCGGCGTGCTCTTCCAGTTCGCCGACAGCTTCGTCGACGGGCAGGGCATCCAGGTCCAGGAGAGCCTGGGGCTGGTCGGACCGACGATCACGAGCACGGCGCCCGACGCGGGACTCGTCGGAGCCCCGCTGGTCCACACCGCCAAAGGCACCGGTGACCCGCCGTTCTGGTGGTCCCTCAGCGAGTTCCCGACCGGCGCCCGCATCGACGCCGAGACCGGGGTCGTCCAGTTCACGCCGACCCGGCCCGGTCCCCACCCCTTCACCGTGGTGCTGGAGAACGACGTGGGCTCCGCCGAGCAGAGCTTCGTCTACGCCGTCACCGCGCCGGACTCGGGCGGGCCCGACACCGGCGACACCGGTGACACCGGCGTCGTGGACACGAGTCCCTCGGACTCGGCGACCGGGGACTCGGGCGCGGACAGCGCGGACACGGGCTCGCCGACCGACAGCGAGCCCACCGATGACGCGTGCGGCTGCAGCGCCGGCGGGGGCAGCGCATCGCTCCTGCTGCTCCCACTTCTGTGGCGGCGCCGCCGGTCGCCGCCAGAATGCGAGTACCCGCGCACCTGATCCGGGACCAACCTCTCTCCAGGAGGTCCCATGACACGCCTTTCGACCCTGGCCGCGGCCCTCGCCCTGCACGTGGGCTGTGGGCTGGCCACCGATCCCGTCGTGGCCGGCACCGAGACCACCCACCAGGAGGCCCCCATGTCCGCTCGCCAGGTCCAGATCAACCGCCACCTCCTCGACGCCGACACCCTCTCCCGCCTCGAGGCCGCCCTCAGCCCCGTGCCCGACGGTCACTACTGGTACGACGCCGCCACCGGCCTCTGGGGGACCTGGGGCGGGCCTGCGCAGGGAGTGCTCCAGGCCGGTCTCGCCCTCGGCGGTCCCCTGCAGGCCGACGCCTCCGGAGGCCACACCGGCGTCTTCATCAACGGTCGACAGCTCCATGCCACCGAGGTGGCCTTCCTCAGGCAGCACGGCCCCGTCGTGCCCGGTCGCTACTGGATGAACGCACGCTTCGACGTCGGATGGGTGAACGGGCCCGTCATCGGCAACCTGGCCGCGGCGATGAGCGCCTCACACAGCAGCGGCTCCAGCATCTACCGCAACAGCACCACCGGCACCACGGTCGGCTCCTCAGGGGGCACCAGCCACGTGAGCTCCAGTGACGGGTCCGGGGTGATCCTCGGGGACTGAGGTTAGAGGGGCGCCATGAACGCCCTCCTGATCCTGGCCCTCGCCGCCTGCGGCGGCTCCGGCGACGACACCGGCACCACCGCCACCGACGACAGCGGGACCACCTCGGTCGACAGCGGTGAGACCGACACC
>CAZCVP010000165.1:0-18825 GCA_964501915.1 uncultured Enterobacterales bacterium | reverse complement strand
GTCGCGGTCCCGGTGGTCTTCTTCGTCGACCTGGTCGTCGCAGTCGTTGTCGTCGCCGTCGCAGGTCTCCGTGGCGCCGGGGTAGACGGTCGCCTCGGTGTCGTCGCAGTCCTCGCTGTTGTCCACGAAGTCGGTGGGCTGGGAGCAGGCGGAGACCTCGTCCTCCGGGTCGCCGTAGCCGTCGCCGTCGACGTCGGCGAAGTACGAGCTGGCCCCCTCGGCGGGGTAGAGCACGTGGGACTCGTCGATCTCGTCGTCGCAGTCGTTGTCCAGCCCGTCACAGATCTCGTCGCGTCCCCGGTAGACATCCGGGTTGTCGTCGTCGCAGTCGTCGTCGCAGGCGTAGCCGTCGCCGTCGACGTCGAGGCCATCGTCGACCTCGTCGTTGCAGTCGTTGTCGATGGCGTCGCAGAGCTCCGTGGCGCCGGGATGGGTCGTCCAGTCGTCGTCGTCGCAGTCGTCGGCGTTGTCGACGGCCGTGGCCGGTTGGGCGCAGGCGAGCACCACGACCTCGGCGTCGCCGTAGCCGTCGTCGTCGCTGTCCGAGTACCAGGTCAGGGCGTCCAGGGCCTCGTTGTCGGTCTCGTCGTCGCAGTCGTTGTCGACGCCATCGCAGACCTCGTCTGCGCCCGGGAAGACGTTGGGGTTGTCGTCGTCGCAGTCGTCCGCGGCGAGGAACCCGTCATTGTCCAGGTCCGCGTCCTCCAGTTGTCCGGTGCACGCGGTGGACAGTACGAGCAGACACGACCAGAACCTCATCAGACCTCCCTCAGCTCTTGCGATTCACAGGCACGCCCCGGAGCCCGACTCCAGGGCGGTCAGGGGGAACGGGCCTGACCGTTGCACCGATCGGCTCGGTGTGTCAACGGCTTGAGGTGGACCGCGCTGGCAGGTCAGAATCCTGCCCATGGTCATCACGAGCTGGCTCGGAGCCGCCCTTGCCCTGGACGCCTGGGGAGGGCTGCAGCAGGCCCCGGAGGGGGCGTGGGATGCGATCATCGTCCCGGGCTGCGGCGTGCGCCACGACGGTAGCGCCGGCGGCGCGTTGAGAAGGCGGACCACCCGGGCCAGCGAGCTCTTTCTCGCCGGGGCGGCACCGTCGCTGATCCTGACCGGGGGCATCGGGCGATGCCCGCCGGCCGAGGCGATCGCGGCGGCCCAGGTGGCGACCGAGCTGGGCGTGCCCGAGCCTTCGATCGTGCTGGAGACCCGGTCGAAGAACACCTCGGAGAACGCCTCCTTCGCCGCGGAGGCCACCGACGCCCGTCGCGTGGTGGTGGTGACGGATCGCTACCACGCCCTCCGTTGCCGCAACCTCTTCCGGCGACACTTCGAGGAGGTCGCTGTGGTGGGCTGCGGCGGTTCGCTGCCCACCCGGGGCTTCGGCTCGGTCCGGGAGGTCGTGGCCTGGGGGTTGCTGGTGGCGGGGCGGTAGCCGCCTACTCCGGCGTCTCGGCCTCCGGCGCCTCTTCGGCGACCTCTTCTTCGGCGGCCTGTTGGGCGGCGGCCTTGCGGGCCTCGAAGGTCTCGCTCGTGAAGGTCCGGGTGGTGGTGAAGCCCGTGGGGCCGACCTGGGAGGTCTCGTAGGCCCCGGGCTTCACGCCGTGCAGCACCACGCTGGTGAGGGGGCCGACGATGCCGACACGCACGCCGCTGACCGTGAGCTCGGTCCAGGCGCTGGTGCGGTTCTCGACCTCCAGGCGGTCGTCGGCCGTGTCTCCCACGGCTTCGACGGGCTGGAGCAGCTCACCGAGCTTGTCCGGATCCACGTAGAGCTGGCGGAAGCCTTCGGCCGTGCCCTGCGTGAGGGTGGGGTTGACGTCGTAGGGCCCGAAGGCGTTGTGGGTGCCGCTGCCCGCGACGGCGGGGGTGGCGGCGAGGAATCCGAGGGCGACGAGCCAGGTCATGGCAGCTCCGGCGAGGGAACACGAGGACGTGCGTTAACCGCGATGACGGGAGGACACCATGGCGGCCACCCTGCTGGTGCGGGACATCGCAGAGCTGGCCACGCTCGACCCGGCTCGCGGCGCGGGTCCGCTGGGGCTCATCGAGGGTGGGGCCGTGCTCTTCGAGGAGGGCACGGTGGCCTGGATCGGGCCGACGTCCGACGCGCCCGGGGCCGACGAGGTCCTCTCGGGCGAGGGCCGGATCGGCCTGCCGGGCCTGGTGGACTGCCACACCCACGCGCTGTTCGCGGGATCCCGCGCCGACGAATTCCGGCGGCGCCTGGACGGGGCGACCTACACCGAGATCCTCGAAGGGGGAGGCGGCATCCTGTCCACGGTGAGGGCCACGCGCGCCGCGTCGGACGCCGAGCTGGCCGCCTCCCTCGAGGCGCGGCTGGCGGACTTCCTCTCCCGCGGCGTGACCACCGTCGAGGTCAAGACCGGCTACGGCCTGGACCGTGAGCACGAGCTCCGGTGCCTGGCGCTCTTGAGGCGGGGTCGGTGGCCGGTGCGGGTGGTGTCCACGTGGCTGGGGGCCCACGCCCTCCCGGCGGAGGGGCGGGCCGACCGGGAGGCCTGGGTCGCCGGCCTGGTCGCGCTGGTCGACGAGGTGGCACCGCTGGCGGACTGCATCGACGTCTACTGCGACGCGGGGGCCTTCACCCTCGCCGAGACCCGACGCATCCTCACCGCGGGGCTGGCCGCGGGGCTGGTCGGCCGGGTCCACGCCGAGCAGGTGACCCTCACCGGGGCCGCCGCGCTCGCAGCCGGGCTCGGCTGTGCCAGCGCCGACCACCTGGAGCGTGTCGACGCGGCGGGCATCGAGGCCCTGGCGGCGCGGGGCACCGTCGGAGTGCTGCTGCCCGGCGCCATGACCTACCTCCGGGACGCGGCACCCCCCGTGGCCGCTCTGAGGGCCGCCGGCGTGCCCCTGGCGGTCGCCACGGACTTCAACCCCGGCAGCTCGCCCGTCCGGGACCTGCTCGCCTGCGCCACCCTGGCCTGTCTCTCGATGGGTCTGACGCCGGAAGAGGCCGTCCAGGGCATCACGAGGGTCGCGGGGCGGGCCCTCGGCCGGCCCGACCTCGGCTGGCTCGGTCCGGGGTCTGTGGGGGACATGGCCCTCTTCGAGCCCCCGCCGGGCGAGCCGCCGAGCTGGCCGGTGCTCGTGCAGTACCTGGGGGGGCACCGGGCGTCGAGCGTGATCCGTGCGGGCCGGGTGGTGCGCCCGTGACCGTGGAGGCGATGCGCTACGCGCCGGGCAGCCTCTACCTGATCGACCAGCGTCGGCTCCCCCACGAAGAGACCTGGCTGGAGCTCGGGGACGCGGCGTCGACGGCCCGGGCGATCCGCGACATGGTCGTGCGAGGCGCCCCCGCCATCGCCATCACCGCGGCCTACGGGCTCGCCCTGGCGGCGAGGCGAGGCGAGGACCGGGCCGAGGCGAGGCGGCTGCTGCTGGCCTCCCGCCCCACGGCGGTGAACCTGCGCTGGGCCCTGGAGAGGCTCGATCCCGTGGCCGATGCGGACCTGGAGGAGGCCGCGCGGGACCTGCACGCCCAGGACGTGGCCACCAACCGGGCGATGGGCGATCGAGGGGCACGCATCCTGCCCGACGGCGGCATCTACACCCACTGCAACACGGGGGCCCTGGCCACCGGCGGGTGGGGCACGGCCCTGGGCATCGTGCGCAGCAAGGCTGTGTGGGGCCGCACGATCCACGTCTACGTCGGAGAGACGCGGCCCTACCTCCAGGGCGCCCGGCTGACGACCTGGGAGTGTGTGAAGGAGGGCATCGCCTGCACCCTGGTCACCGACTCGATGGCTGCGGCGCTCTTCGCCACCGGCCGGGTCGGCTCCGTCGTGGTGGGCTGCGACCGGGTCGCGGCCAATGGCGACGTGGCCAACAAGATCGGGACCCTGGCGCTCGCCATCCTCGCTCGCCACCACGGCCTGCCTTTCTACGTGGCCATGCCCCTGTCCACGCTCGATCTGCGCTGTCCGGACGGGGACCACATCCCGATCGAGGAGCGGGCCCCGTCGGAGGTGCTCGGCTTCCGCCAGGAGCGCACGGCGCCCGCGGGCGTGGACGCCTGGAACCCGGCCTTCGACGTGACGCCGGCGGAGCTCGTGACCGGGTGGATCACCGAAGAAGGAGCCTGGACGCCGGGCTAAGATTCACAGATGGCACGCTTCGGCCGCATCACCGACCACGCTCCGCCCACCGAGGGCCTCCTCGAAGTCCAGCGCCAGCTTCGCCAGCTCCGGGGGGCTGTCCTGCAGCTCGTCCTGGCCCAGCACCGCGGGGAGCAGATCCCCCTGGACCACCAGGTCGTGCTGGAGCTCATGGAGCTCCCGGCCGGGACTTCGGCGGAGGAGGTCGAGGGCCGGCTCGTGCGGGCCCAGGCCCAGGTCCTCGGGACCACCAAGTGCCCGGGCTGTGGCGGGGCCGTGCGCGACCTCGAGGGCGTCACCGACGAGGTCTGCCAATGGTGCGGTGTCTCACTGTCCACGGACGGATGAGGTCGCCCGGCGGTCTTCAGCCGGATAGCTTCAACCACGGCGCTGTTCCGCCAGGAGGTTCGCCATGACCACCGGGATCGTCTTCGGCATCTCACCGCCGGGCCCCACCGAGCTCATCCTCATCCTCGCGATCGTGGTCATCTTCTTCGGTGTCGGCAAGCTGCCCGAGGTGGGTGGCGCACTGGGCAAGGGCATCCGGAACTTCCGCAAGTCCGTGAAGGAGGGCCAGGACGAGGCGTCCTCGGTCTTCGGCGAGCTGGAGGACAAGCCCGACATCCAGGACGCCGAGGAGAAGGTCGCCGAGAAGACGGGCGGCAGCGAGACCTCGTAGCTCTCAGGTACGCCGCCCCAGGACCCGTCGGGCCTCGGCCTGGACCTCCGGCAGCAGCACGCCGGAGTTCACGATGAAGCGCAGGTCCTGCACCATCAGGGTCTCCAGCAGGCGCACGGCGATCTCGGCTGGCGTGTAGGGATTGCAGGCCAGGGTCTTGCGGACCCGGTAGCGGCTCGACCAGCGGGGGTGGAGCGAGACGACGCGCAGGACCTCGGCGCGGGTGGGCCGCCTGGCGGCGATGGTCACCACGTCCCGCTCGCGCAGGCGGGGGTTGTCGAGCACGAGCTTGATCACCCGGTGGTCGGTGTCGCGCAGCAGCCGGTCCAGGAGGTTCCGGTCCGTGGTCCTGGCCGCCTGGCGCCGCAGACCGAGGGGGAGCTGGACGAACTCGTTGTCCTGGTTGGGCACGTCGAGGCCGCGCTTGTCGACGGTCGGCGCGAAGAACAGCGACGGGAGCTCGTCGAGCCCGACGCGCTGGGCGAGACCCACGAGGCGCCAGGCGCGATCCCTGGGCATGGTGCCGAGGATGCCAGGGTCCAGGGCCAGCTCCTGGAGCGAGGCCCGGGCACCGGCCTCGCCGCGGCGTGCTCGGGCCAGCACCCGGGAGAGCGTGGCCACGGCCATCGCGTCGTCGAGGTCGGTCAGAAAGAGACGGATCGCCTCCGGTCGCATGTTGCGGTCGGTGACGACCTCCATGCGGTGGATGAGGGCGGCGGCGGCCCGGTCGGCCTGGACCGGGTTGCGGAGCAGGGCCCACAGGCGATCCACGTCGCCTTCCCTGGCGGCGAGGTCGGCCTCGGCGTCGGCGAGGGCCTCGGCGAGGTCGACCGGCTCCTCGAGGGGAGCCCCGAGCTCCTGGGGCTCCGGGTGCTCGCTCGGCTCGGGGGTCCGGCCCACGTTGAGCATCGCCCGGGCCACGGCGTCCACCAGCTCCGAGGACGGGCCGCCCGGCAAGAGCGGCAGCCCCGTCTCCGAGGAGTAGCTCAGCGCCTCGCCGTCCTGGGAGTCATCGTGCCGCCCCATGCCATCATCCTACCGCGTGATGCGATCCCGACGCCGGTGGCTGATCCTGGTCTCGATCGGGGCCGTGGTGGGTCTCGCGGCCTGGTGGTTTCGGTCCGAGGAGTCCGAGGCCCCCACGGTGGTCGAGGAGGTCGAGGACACGGGCATGACCCCCGAGCAGACCGAGGAGCTGATGCGAGCCATCGGCTACGTCCAGCAGTAGCCGATGGTGCGCCCTGGCTTCTGGAGCCTCTACGCCCTCTGCCTGGTCGGCTGCCTCGGGACCGTGGAGGGCTTGCGCCGGGCCGCACCGCCGAGCGGCGCGACCGTCGAGCTGGACCTCGACCAGGACTTCATCGCCGTGCCGCCCAAGCCCCACGGCGCCCGCCCAGCCGAGCCCGGCGAGGGCACCGCCGCCCGCTACACCGAGGCCTCCTGCCGCGAGCTCGAGGGGGACTTTCGCGACGCCTGCTTCCACTTCCTGGCGTTGCAGCGTGCGGAGCGCGACCTGCTCGGCGCCCAGCAGGCCTGCGCCGCCATCTCCGCCAGCGGCCCCCGCTGGGAGTGCGAGGCGGACCTGGGAGAGCTCCACTCCAAGGTCGACCGGCCGACCGCCGAGGCCCTCTGCACGGAGATCCCGCCGAAGAAGTGGCGGGACCAGTGCCACTTCGGCATCGCCATGGCCTGGAGCCGACAGGACCCGGGCTACGCCCGCGATCGGTGCGAGTCCGCGGGCATGTGGCGGGACTTCTGTCGCCACGACGTCAACGGCGAGATCGCCCAGGTCGACCCCGAGGGCGCCCTGGCCTGGTGTGTGACCCAGTCCACCCGGGGGACCCCGCTCCAGCGCAAGACCTGCTTCCACGGCCTCGGCAAGTACCTCGGTCGGACCGACCCGGGCCGGGCCCTCGGGATCTGCCAGCAGGTCCCCGAGACCGACCCGCTCTACCGGGAGAACTGCTTCCACGGCCTCGGCTGGGCGGTCGCGGAGACCGACGAGGACCAGGCGCTCGCGCTGTGTGCGGGCCGGGCTGGTTCCTGGAGGGACTCCTGCCGGCTCGGGGTCAGCAGCCACGCGAAGCGCCTGGACGCGGCTCGGGCGCTGGAGATCTGCGCGGGGGTCGAGCGTGCGGACCTGCGGCGGCGCTGCGAGGACTTCGCGCGGCGGTGAGGGCTCGGGCGCTGGGGTTCGAGGCGGCAGTCGACCTCGCTCCCGCTCCTCGCGAGCATCGGACGACGACGGCCGACGCACCGAGCGCCTTCACATTGCCGCCTCGGCTCCCGCCGGACCGGCTCGGTCGCCGCGGCCGACGGGATTCCAACCACTTGTCCACAAGCTGCACCCTGGTCCTCCACGCCAGGCGGCGAAGTCGAGGGACTCGGTGTGTCGGGGCGGCGAAGTGAGGGGACTCGGTGCGTCCGGGCTCGCCCTGCGAGGGACACCCCAGCCGAGAGGCTGGACGACGGCGGTGCGCGTCCAGCCATCCAGACGCGTCCAGCCCGCACCCGCTGCCCGCGCCCGCGTGTGTCCACCGCCCGGCACGACGCCGCGTGCCCCTCAGAGCGACGTCCGACTCTCCGCCACCAGCGTCACCTGGGAGAACCCCGCCTGCTCCAGGGTGAACAGCACCTTGCGCACCAGCCGGTAGGGGACCTCGGCGTCCATGCGCAGCAGCACCCGCCCTCGGGGCTGCTGCTGGAGGGCTGCATGGAGACCCTCCACGAGGTCGTCGGTGCGCTCCAGGTACCAGGCCGCCCCCGCCACGCGGTGCCCCTGGAGGTGGATCCCGCGCGGCGTGAGGTCGACCGCCAGGGTGCGCGGGACCTCCTCGGTGGCGGTGCTGCGCGGCAGGGTCAGGGCCACCGGCAGCGGCGGGTCGCTGGAGAAGGCCAGCAGCAGCGCCACCAGGACCAGGGTGAGCACGTCGACCAGCGGCGCCAGGGTGGCCGCGTCCGTCGGCGTCCGGGATCGGCGCCTCACGGCAGCGCCCCCAGCATCGGGCTGGGAAAGAGGCTGCCCGAGCCATCGGCTCGCACGGCGTCGAGCAGCGCGACCAGGTCTCCGGCGGTGACCTCGTCGTCGGGCAGCAGCGACACCCGCACCCGCCCCGGGTCCAGGCGCTTCAGCTCCCGGAGGGTCGCCTGGAGGCCCGCCAGGTCGAGGTCCTGCCCTCGCGGCGGCAGGGCCACCCGCCGGGTCTCCGTGTCGGCCTCCGACGCGGTCACGTCGGTCTGGCGAAGCTCGGCGACCACGCTCAGCGACAGGCCGCGGACCTCGACCTGGAGGCGCTGGACCGCTCCCGTCCCCGGGAGGCCCTCTTGTCCGCTGCCGGCCACGCGCAGCCCCAGTCCGACGCGCTTCTGGACCGTGGTCGTGACGAGGAGCAGCGGCAGGAGCAGGAGCAGGAGCGAGACGACGGCCAGCAGCGCGGGCGCCAGCGTGGGGCGGCCCCGCTGCCTCGGCTCCCTCAGGCGTCGGATGCCTTCCTCCGCAGCGCCAGCACGAGCCGACTGGCGGCGGCCTCGACCCCGGCCATCAGGGTCTCGGCGCGACCCTCGAGCCAGGCGTGGGCGGCGAGGCAGGGAATGGCGACCAGCAGCCCGGCGGCCGTGGTGGCCATCGCGGTGCCGATGCCTTCGCTGAGGCGCGCCGCCCGCTCCCCGGCGGCGGCGTCCCCGAGGGCGGCGAAGGCGAGCATGAGCCCGTACACGGTGCCGAGCAGGCCGATCATCGTCGCCAGGTTGGCGACGGCTCCCAGGCTGCCGATCCGACGGCGGACCCGCAGCTCGGTCTCCACGACCGCGACGGTCATGGCGTCCTGGGCGAGCTCGGCGGAGGCCTCGGCCGCCCCGGCGGACAGCACCGGGGCGACGGGATGGGTGCCCGCCGCTTGGGTGGCACCCGCGAGGTCTCCACCGGCCAGGGCACTGTCGACAGCGGCCGGAATCCGACGCCAGCCGATCGTCATCAGCCACCCGCGCTCAAGGCTCACGGCGAGGCCGTAGGCCGCGAGCGCGGTGAGCACGTAGAGGAACGGGCGGCCTGGGCCGTCGAAGGCGGCGATCATGGAGTCGATCACACCGGGCTCCTGCTGACGCCCTGTTGTTGCATCCCCGCGCGGTCCGTGCAACAAGCGTGACGTGGCGTGGCTGATCCTGCTCTGCTCTCTGGGGTGCCCCGGCGGTGGCCCGGCCTCCTGGTCCGAGCCGGCGGACTGCGAACCACTCCGGCCCGGCCGTGCGCGGGACGAGTGCCGGGCCACGGTGGCCCCCGAGGTCTTCCGGCACGACCCGTCCGCAGGGGAGGCCTGGGTGTCGGGGATCGAGGACCCGCTGGTGCGGGACTACGCCTGGCTGGCGGTCACCCGGGAGGTCGATCTCCGGGGGAAGCGCTACTGCGATCGCATCGAGACCCGGGAGCTGGCCGAGCGCTGCCTGACCCTGGTCTCGCGCCCCCACCTGCTCCAGGAGCTCCAGAAGGCGGGCCCGCCTCCGCAGGGTGCACCGCCGCCGGGTGGCGACAGACGCTGATCAGCGGCCTCCGTCCGGCCGCTGCTCGATGTGCCCTGAGAGAGAGCCCCCCTCGATGGTTCCCTCACCGCAAGAGATGGAGGAGACGCTAATTGCCAGGTAGAAAAGGATCCGACGGGGGGGGCTCCAGGGCTCTCTCAGAAGCCGCCGTGTGCCGACGGTGGCTCCGGGGGGATCCTAGCCTCACATCGACGACACCCGCAAGGCCGGAGATCGTCCATTTGGTGTCATGATTCGTCACTCGGCGGCCGCATGGCCCTTTTGGAAGCCACCCGGGCGATCTCTTTTGCCAGCGTCCGGAGGCTGAAGGGCTTGCGCAGGATGTGGTCCACCACGGGGCCCGCGTAGGAGTCCGAGACCTCCTGGGCGTTGTGGCCCGTCGCCACGAAGATGTGGGTCTCCGGGCTGTCGGACCGGAGGTGGTTGATCACGTCTCGCCCGGTGATGCCGGCCATCTGCCAGTCGACGATGGCGAGCTCGAAGACCTCGCTCTGGCAGCCGACGGCTTCGACGGCCTCGAGTCCCGAGGCGGCGGCGGTGACGTCGTGGTCCAGCTCCCGGAGGAACTCGGTCAGCAAGACGCGGATCTCCCGGTCGTCATCCACCACCAGGATCTTCAGACCGGCCACAGGGGACTCCAGGAGGTGGGCGCTCACTGCGAGGGCGGCGACCGCGACGGCTCCGAGCGCACTCTACCTCTTTCCGTCAGCCGCCGGGCTCACGCGCACTCGTCGACGGGTTCCGTGGCGGAGTCGTCGAGGAGCTCGCCGGTGTCCATGGGCGGGCTGTCTTCGCATCCCGGCAGCGGGGAGCAGATGTCGGCGTCCTTGTTGGGGTCCCCGGAGGCCAGCGCCCGCTCGGTGACGGTGATCTCCCGGCCATCGGTGTCGGTGACGGTGATGCTCAGCTCCAGCTCCTTGTGGCAGAGCAGCTCGGGCGGCGTGCTGGTCGGGGTGTAGTCCGGCAGGTTGGAGAGCTGGTTCAGGTAGCCGAAGACGCCGGGGTAGGTGTGGACGCACTCGTCTTCGGTGGCCAGGACGGCGACCCGCGCCGAGTCGGCGTCGTCCTTGAGCAGGCTCTCGCCGCTCTCCACGTCCACGATGTCGATCTCGTAGCTCACCACGTTGCGGAAGGTGGTCGTCTGGAAGCTGAACCAGATGTGCCAGCCGCCCTGGGGGCCGTGCACCATCGTGACGCAGCCTTCCTCGGACAACGGCTCGTGGCAGCCTTCCCCGACTCCGAGCTCCACCTCGGGGTCACGGGCGCAGCACGCCTCCTCGATGAAGCCCACCGGGGTCACGCCGGAGTCCGGCTCCGGGCAGGTGATCACGCTGCTGGTGTCGTCGGTGTCGTCACCCGTGCAGGCCGTCTGGTTGCAGGCCGCCAGGGTGAGGGCAGCAAACGTCGACAGCTTTGCGGTTCTCATTCCGAGTCGACTCCCTCTGTGGTGGTCCCACCGCTGTCCCCAGGCTCCTGCAGGCACTCGCCGGGGTCGCAGATGCCGACATCGTCGGCGTGGGGAGCGCCGATAACGCGGCGGCTGGACTCGACCAGCCGGCCGCTGTCGTCGTAGACCGACATGCGCAGCTCCAGCTCGTTGAGGCAGATCAGCTCGGGCGGGGTGTCGAGGCTGCCGTCCCGGAGACCGGTCATGTCCAGGAAGCCGTACATGCCCGGGAAGGTCCCGCAGCAGCCGTCCTCCTCCATCTCCATCTTGACCCGGTAGGTGTTGTCGGAGATGCGCATCTTGGACTCGACGTCGAAGATCTCGAAGTGGATGTAGACCACGTCGAAGGTGTGGCAGGCCCGCACGCTGCCGAGCATGTGCCAGCCGCCCTGGGGGCCGTGGACCATGGTGTGGCAGGCCCCCTCCTCCAGGTCCTCGTAGACGTCGTCTCCGGCGCCGATGGTCATGCTCGCCGGCTCCGCGCAGCACTCCTCGCGGATGCTCGCCGAGGGGTTCGGGTTGGGGTCACAGGTCAGCGGTGGCGTGGCGCTGTCCGCCGAGTCGTTGGGGTTGAGGCCGGTGCAGGAGCACAAGAGCCCGGTCTCCACTCCGATCCCCGGTGGCGTGCAGGCACCGAAGACCAGCGCGACCGAGACGCCGATGAGCTGTCGCATCTTGCGGACCCCTCCGCGCCCTGACCCTGACCGGTGGGACCATAGCCGGACCTGGCCCGGGCTGCCTATCGCAAGGCGGTCTCGAGGTCGGGATCCCAGGTGTCCGTCAGGGTGCGGTCGGCCAGCTCCCGGACGGCGTGGCTCAGCAGGTAGGAGGGACGGTGGGGATCGCCCGGATACAGTGGGCCCCAGAGGACGAGGTCCAGGCCTTCTCCCGCCGGGACCTCGGGCACGAGCCCGGTGTAGGACTTGTCGCCGAGCAGGCGGACCCAGGCACCGGCCTGCTCGAAGGCCGCGCCGAGGCCGATGACCTGGGGGTGGCCGGGCAGGGTGTCGCCGTGGTCCTTGGCGTTGCCGGTCACGATCACCGCGAGGTCGGGGAAGCGCTCCACGGCTTCGTCCGCCAGGCGCGACGCCTCCCGCCAGGCGAAGAAGGACTCGGACTCCGCCACAGTGGCCCGGTCCTCCCGCTCCGGCAGGACGGCGGTGAGCACGGGGGAGTGGACGACGTGCTCGCCCAGGTCGAGGCCCGCGAAGCGCGGCTCGGTCTCGGACAGCGTCCCGTCGCCGTCGAGGTCCAGCCAGGGTGGATCCCCCTCGATCAGGGCCGACAGGTCGACCTCGCAGACCACGGCCTCTCCCAGGGAGCAGGACTCGAAGCTCTCCAGGGTGACCTCCCGGAGCACGAATTGCGCCGCACAGGGGGTCTCCCAGGCCGCGAAGCCGGCGACCGTCGGCAGGTCGAGGTCCGGATCGGCCAGGGTCGCGACGGCGAGGTTGCCGCCGTTGCTCGAGCCCACCAGGATCAAGGCCCCGGTCCGCAGCTCGGGTCGCCGGTCCAGGACCGTGCCCCCAGTGCTGTCGACCTCGTCGCCCACGGCGAACCGCAGCGCGGTGGCCACCGCCGCGCGGCTCTCGGCGCCGAACCAGTCCAGCTCCGTGCCCGAGCCGGGGGCCCCCGGCAGGTCCAGGTGGACCTGGAGCAGCCCGTAGCCGCGCAGCAGGTCGGTGCGGTCCTCCAGGGTCGGCACCTGGTCGGCCTCCCAGGCGCCCTGCAGCGAGACCACCGGCACGGCGTCCAGAGGCGTGTCGGGCTCCCAGATCAGCTCCATCTCGATGCCGGCGACCGTGAGGAGCTCCCGCTCCTCCGGACCGTCGTAGCGCTGGCCGAGCTTGTCGCCACAGCCGGACAGCACCAGCAGGGAGCTCAGTCCGAGCAGATCGTGGCCTGGACGTAGTGGACGGCGATCTCGGCGCCCGGCTCCAGGTCCTCGGCGGCCCCGTCGACGAGCAGGGTGCGGCTCGCCTCTTCGTAGGTCCACGCGGTGAGCGTGCGCCCGTCGCTGTAGACCTCGAGGGTGCTGAGCACGGCGTCTTCGGCGAGCTGGTAGGTGTCCACCGGGCTGGTGAGGGTGGAAGAGACCTGGGTCAGGGCGTCGAAGTGGCCCTCCCAGGACCCGGTCCCGCAGAGGTCGCGCTGCACGCCGCCGGTGGCCGCCACGGCGTCGTCCGCCTGTCCGAGGTCCTGGCAGCCGCCGTCGGAGCCCTCGCCCATGATCGCCGAGACCACGAGGTCGTCGGGGTCGGACATGCGCTCCTGCATCGCCTGGACGTAGTCCGCGGCGGACTCGGGCGAGCGCTCTTCCCGGTCGCCGATCAACACGGCGTGGAGCTGGGCGCCGGGACGCACGAAGCCCTCCAGGCAGTCTCCGCTGTCGGTCCGCTCGAGGCTGGTGGCGGCCAGCTCCAGGAGCTGGCTGGTGCCGAAGCCCTGGCGGGGGAGCTCGGAGTTGAGGACGTCCGCTGCGCTCGCCGCCCCGTTCTCCCAGCTCAGCCAGGGAGCCGCCCCGCCCATGCAGTCCAGGTCGGGGGACACCAGCGCGACCTGCCAGAGCACACCGACGGCGTCCAGCCCCTCCAAGAAGCCCTGGGTGAAGGGCAGGGCCTCCCGCAGCCGGCTGCCGACGGTCGACGACGAGTCGACCACCAGCATCAGGTCCGCCTCGGCGGTCGGGTCGTAGGAGAAGGTCTCCCGGACGGCGCTACCTTCGTAGCCGAGGGCCGAGAGCTCCAGGCTGGAGACGGGAGCGAGCGGGTCGTTGGAGCTGACCTGGAGGACCGTCGATTGGGGGCCGCCAAACGACGGGGTGAACGAGAGGTCGAGCGCCTGGCTGTGGCCGGGGGCCAGGGTCACGGGGCTGGACTCGCCGAGGCCGAAGTCGCCGCTGCTGGTCAGGCCGACGCCCCAGACGTCCAGGTCCTCGTCGCCGGCGTTGAGGACCTGGAGCGTGGAGACGGTGCTGCAGCCCAGCGGGACCGCACCGAGGTCCAGCTCGCTCGGAGACAGGTAGAGCACCGGGGCCGTGCCGACGCCCTCGAGCTGGAGGGTGGCCAGCCCGCTGGGGAAGATCTGGGCGTCGTAGGCCCGCGAGGTGTCGGGGGTGAAGGTGACCTCGACCTCGAACTGCTCCGAGGGCGCGAGCTCGATGATCGCCGGAGCGTCGGTGGAGAACACCTCGTGATCTCCGGCCACGTGATCGAGGCCGATCACCTGGATGTCGGCGGACCCGACGTTGTGGACCGTGAAGGTGGTCGAAGCGCTGCCGTCCTCGAGCACGCTGACCGACCCGAAGTCCAGGGACTCGGGTGTCAGGCGGATCCGTCCCTCGCCTGGAGGCAGTACGTCGCCGTGGTCCCCGTAGGCTCCGGGGCCGAACGGCTCGCACCCCAAGAGGAGAACGAGGGCCAGCACAGGCTGAGCTTAGCCCAGAATCGACGCTTCTTCAGGGTCTTGCGCGAACGGCCCCGATCGCGACGCCGTGTTCCACCACGGAGGTCCACTCACCGACGTAGGAGATCGGCACCAGGCGCACGTCGTAGCGAGCCGTCAGGCCCAGGGTGCGCCCCACCGGCAGGCGGAGGTCGGCCCGCAGGCCGGGGACCAGGGTGATCGTGCCCTGGCGATGCACGCCATCGGTGTCCCTGAAGACCCGGTAGGGGTCGGCGAGGTCGAGCTCCGCGCCGAGGGCGAGGGGCAGCCAGGGCACGCGCCACTGGGCCGCGATGCCCGCCGAGAGCACGCCGCTGGTGGTCGCCGTGGTGGGGTCCAGGTCCGCGGCCGTGCCCCGTGAGATCGAGGCCCGCAGGTGGGCGCTGGTGGTCAGGGCGCTCGGGGTGGGCAGGGCGTCGATCCAGGCCAGCTCCAGCTCGGGTGCGGTGGGCGTGAACAGGCCCGAGCCGGGCCCGTGC
The DNA here is from genome assembly GCA_964501915.1 of uncultured Enterobacterales bacterium. GTDB lineage: Bacteria > Myxococcota_A > UBA796 > UBA796 > CAJQPC01 > CAYFPX01. The sequence continues at coordinate 4,119 of CAZCVP010000165.1, read as the reverse complement.
CGCACGACGGCCCCTGCGGAGAGCACCAGGCCCGGCTCCCGGACCTTGAGCAGGTCCTCGGCCATGGTGGTCTCGCCGGCCCGGAGGTGGACCGTGCGTCGACTCAGCGTGCGGCCTTCCTGGTCCTGCAGCTCGACCCGGTGCAGACCGGGCTCGACCGGGACCACCTCGGGCAACACGCCCCTGGGGACCCCGTCGACCAGGACGCGTGCGCTGGCCAGCACGGCGTCGGTCGCGGCGAGCAGGGAGTGCTCGGCCCGGCTCCGCGTCGATGCGTTGCCGCTGAGGTAGATCTCCTCCCGGCCCACGATGCGGTACTCCGCCCTCGGCACCTGGAGGCCGCCGGTGTGGGCGATGGTGCGGTCGCGGGCGAAGTCGTGGGCCTCGGCGACGTCGACGAGACCGTCTCCGTCCAGGTCGGCGTCGTGGGCGTAGCCGGTCAGACCCTCCATGAGGAAGTGGGTGTAGACCCCGTTCTCGAGGTCGGGGTCCTCCATGGCCGGCTGGTGGTACTGGGCGGCGAAGAGCCGGGCCTCGGACTCCGAGACCTCGCGGAACCCGCGCGGTGTTGGCGCCTCTCCCCGCAGGCCTGCGAGCAGCCGCTCCGTGTCGGGGTCCAGCGACGACTTGCTGCGACCGTTGTGGCAGGTGTCCATCACCAGGACCCGCCGGCGGGCCTCCACCGAGGCGACCTGGGCCTCCAGCCAGGTGATGGCGATGCCCGTGTCCTGGGCGCTCGCCAGGCGCCCATCGCTGGGCAGGAACCAGAGCCGGCTGCCTTCGATGGGGTCCAGCGTCAGGGTGCCGTGGCCGGAGAGATAGAGCAGGAAGGTGTCCTGGCGCTGCAGGTCGGCGGTGGCGAAGTCGATGGCCGATCGGATGCCCTCCGCGGAGGTCGCTTCGGTTCCGGTGAGCACCACCACCCGGTCGAAGGCCCCGTACTCCGGGTCCTCGAGCACGTCGCCCAGGTCCCGGGCGTCCTTGGAGGCGAAGCGCAGCGGATCGAGGTCCGGATCGTCGTAGGCGTCGATCCCGACCAGCACCGCGACGCGCCGGGAGGCATAGGCCTCGTCCAGTCCCTCGGCGCTGCCGGAGCCGAGGGTGCCGGCGAGCAGCGGTGCGGAGGTGAGCAGGGCGAGGGCGATCATCGCTGCACCTGGACGTCCTGGGCGTCACAGGACAGCCCCAGGCGGGTGGCGGCGAGGCACAGGCTACCCGGTTGCAGGGGGGAGCCGCCGCCGAGGGCCTCGATGAGCACGCGGGAGAGGTCGTCGGAGCCGACGGGGGACTCGGTCCGGACCAGGGCGAACACCGCCTCGGTGGGGTCCGAGTCGTCGATGGTCCAGGCGAGCGGCTCGGAGCCGCGGGTCAGGTCGGCGCTTCCGGCGGCCACCTCGACGCTCTCCAGGACCTCGATGCCCGCGTCGCTGGCATGGACGAGGTGGATCCAGCCCTCCGCCCCCGCCTCGTAGCGGAAGTAGAAGACGTCGCCGTGCCGGTAGGCCCGGTCGGCCCGGAGCCGGTCGACGACATCGCCCTGGCGCACGGCCATGCGGAGGTCCAGTCCCGGCAGGTCGAAGCCCTGGCCCCGGGGGACCATCGCGTCGATGTCGCCGGGCTGCTGGCCCGTCGGCAGGCTCAGCAGCACGCCGGCCACCAGGGCGATCGCAGCGACGCTGCCGAAGAGAAGACGACGAACGCGACCCCCCCGGTGGAGTTCCAACCGGGGCCGCATCGGGGTCGCGTTCGTCGAACGTAGGGTGGCCACCGCCTCCAGGGTCTGCTCGGCGAGTCCGGGGGGCAGCTCGGCCTCGGTGAAGGCTCTGCGGGCCTCCTCCCCGGGGTCGGGCCCGTGGCCGAGCAGCCAGGCGGTGGTGGGAGCGGTGCTCACTCGGAGTCCAGGACCTTGCGCAGGTGCGCCCGGGCGCGGGAGATGCGGGCCCGGGCGTTGTCGGGGCTGATGTCCAGGCTCGCCGCCACCTCGCGGTGGTTGAAGCCCTGGACGGCGCCCATCAGGAAGGCCTCCTTGAGGTGGCCGGGCAGGGTGTCGATCGCCGCTTCGAGCGTCATGCGCTCGGCGTGGCGGGTCTTCGGGGGCACGCCGGGCTCGCGGGTCAGCTCGGTCGTGTGGATGCGGCGGCCCTGCTTGCGGTAGGCGTCGCGGACCGTGTTCACGGCGATGCCGAAGAGCCAGGGCTTGAAGCGCTGGTCGGCCCGGAAGGTGTGGGAGCCGCGGTGGACGTTGAGCCAGGTCTCCTGGAACAGGTCGGACGCGTGCTGCTCGTCTCGGACCCTTCGGCGCAGGTACCCGTAGACGGACCGCTGGTGGCGGTTGAACAGCGCTTCGTACGCACTGGCGTCGCCCTGCTGCACGGCGTGCATCAGCTCCTCGTCCGTCGGGGTGACCGAGCGCTCCATGCCCGACCTGCATCGCCCCCCTACGAGGCCGTCGGTGCGGGTGTGACAACGCCGCGCCGACGGGCGATCCCGGCCGCTCCGACCGAGACCAGCACGCAGAGCCAGGGGAACACCGGACCGGTCCGGCGGTAGGGTGTCGGCACGCGGCCGACGGGGACTTCGACGACTCTCGCCACCTCCGTGAAGGGCTCGGTCTCGTCCGTGATGCGGCCGGTCGGCCAGACCACCATCGACACGCCGGTGTAGGCGAGCCGGTAGACCGGCATGCCGAGCTCGATGGCCCGGATCGCCGACAGCATCGCGTGCTGGTGGGGAGCCGCGGTGTCGCCGAACCAGCCGTCGTTGGTCACGTTGACCATCAGGTCGGCGTCGGCGAGGTTGTCCTGGACGAAGTCGGCCAGGATCATCTCGTAGCAGATCGGGGTCGTGATCTCGTAGCCGTCGACGACGAAGCGCAGCGGGTCCTCGCCGGCCTCGAAGTCCCCCGGACCCTCGATGATCTCCTTCAGCACCGGGAAGGTGTCGGACAGCGGGATGTACTCGCCGAAGGGCATCGGCACCATCTTGTCGTAGCGACCCAGCAGCCGGCCCCGCTGATCGACCTGGTAGATGCTGTTGCGGTGCTCGTGGTACTTCCTTCCTGTCGGGCTGACCTTGGGCTCCCGGTAGCCGCCTCCGAAGATCACCGGCGCTCGGGCGTTGCGGGCGACGTTGCCCATCAGGTCGCCGACCTTGGCGACCCGCGGGTCGTAGGGGGTCGCACCCTCGGGCCAGACCACCAGGTCGAGGTCTTCCCGAACGAGCTGGCTGGTGAGCTGGACCCAGCGCTTCAGGGTGGTGCGGCCGCCCTCCTTCAGCCGCTGCGTCATCGTGACGTCCTGCTGGAGCTGGCTGATGCGGAGCACGGGCCAGTCCGCCATCTGTTGCTCGACCGCGGCGGTGCGCCAGGCCCCGAAGCCCAGGTTGGCCAGCCAGACGGCGGCGATCGCTCCGGTGGCCTTCCAGGGCACGGGGCGTCCCTCCCGGTGGCGGAAGATCAGCTCGCCGACCAGGCAATTGGTGAGGAAGATCAGGTAGGACGCGCCGGTGATGCCGGTGACGGCCGTGACCTGGAAGGTCCACAGGGTCCGGTACTGGGAGACCCCGTGGTAGTAGGGGAACAGGGCCGGACCGAGGAACTCGACGCTCACCTGCAGCGCCGGCACCACCGCGATCCAGCCGATGCCGAGGCGGCGCCGGAGCGGGTGCACGGCGCCGAAGACCAGGGCGTAGGGCAGGGCGAAGGCGAAGGCGAAGAGGTGCAGGATCTGCACGGCCGCGAAGTGCGGCACGTTGCTGAACAGCACGATCGACTCGGCCAGCCAGAAGAACAGCGTGCTCACCCCGGCGTAGCCGGCGATCCAGGCCAGGAGCAGGTTGCCGGCGAGGTCGTCCCGGCGCAGCGCCCAGAACAGGGGCGCGAAGGAGAACCAGTGCAGCCAGTGCAGCCCGATGGGTGGGGAGATGGCGGCCAGCACCAGCCCCGAAGCGACGGCGGCCAGCACGCGGAGGGGGGTCAGCATCCCGGAGCAGCTAACCCCTCGAAGCACGAAGCCCCCGGCGCGGGGCCGAGGGCTTCGGGTTCGGAGCGGGGGGCGGGCTCAGAAGCCCATGCCGCCCATGCCGCCCATGCCGCCCATGCCGCCCATGCCGCCCATGCCG
>CAZCVP010000164.1:0-18932 GCA_964501915.1 uncultured Enterobacterales bacterium | reverse complement strand
CATGGCGGTGGGGTTGGGCGTGAGCCGCTGTCCTCCCATCGGGATCTGGGACATCGACTCCACGCCACCGGTGAGGGCGACGTCGTACCAGCCGGCGTTGATCGATGCCGCGGCCTGGGCCAGGGACTGGAGCCCCGAGGAACAGAACCGGTTGATCGTCATCGCCGGGATCTCGTCGGGGATGCCGGCCAGCAGCGCCGAGATCCGGGCCACGTTCATGCCCTGCTCACCCTCGGGCATCGCCGTGCCGATGACGACATCGCCGAGGTCGTTGGGGTCGAGCTGGGGCACCTTGCCCAGCGCTCCCTTCATGGCCAGGGCGAGCAGGTCGTCCGGGCGGGTGTCCTTCAGCGCACCCTTCTTGGCCTTGGTGACGGGGGTGCGGATGGCGGCGACGACGACAGCGTCGTTGGGGTTGTTCATGGTGTCCTCCTCAGTTCCGCAGGGGCTTGCCGGTCTGGAGCATGTGCTGGATTCGGGCCAGGGTGTCCGGCTCGCCGCACAGGGAGAGGAAGCCCTCCCGCTCCAGATCGAGGATGTTCTGCTCGGTGACGGTGGCGTTGGTCGAGACGTCGCCCCCGGTCATGACCTTGGCGATCTGCGCACCGACCACGACGTCGTGGTCCGTGGCCCAGCCCGCCTCGTGCATCGAGTACAGGAAGGCGTCGATGGCGCTGCGTCCCGAGGGACCCGGCACCTTGATCGTGCGCGGTCGTGGCGGCTGATAGTCCGCAGCGACCAGGCCGAGCACCACCTGCTTGGCGTCGTGGATCAGGGCGTCCTGGTCCATGGTGACGGTGTCGGTGGGCCGCAGGTAGGCGATGGCCCGTGCCTCTTCGACGCTGGTGGCCACCGTGGCCAGGGCGATGTTCTTGTACGCCGCCTGGACGAAGGGGTTCGGGTCGTACTCGGTGCCCTCGGGGATGGAGGCCATGTAGCGCCAGAGCATCTCCTTGCAGCCGCCGCCGGCGGGCAAGAGCCCCACGCCGACCTCGACGAGGCCGATGTAGGTCTCACCCAGGGCCCGGGTGTGGGCGCTGTGCATCGAGACCTCGCAGCCACCACCCAGCACGAGGCCGCGCGGCGCCGTGACGACGGGGGCCTTGCTGTACTTGGCCCGCATCACGGTGTCCTGGAGCTGCTTGATCATCGCCTCGAGCTGGTCCCACTCCTGCTGCATCGCGGCCATCGCCACCATGAACAGGTTGGCACCGGCGCAGAAGGCCTGGCCGCCCTGGTTGCCGACCACCAGGCCGGCCCACTCACCGGCGTCGAGCAGGTCGAGGGCCTGGCCGTAGGCGCCGATGATCTCGTCGTCGAGGGCGTTCATCTTGGAGTGGAATTCCAGCCCCAGGACGTCGTCGCCCAGGTCCAGCAGGCTCGCCGACATGCCGTCGAAGAGCGGCGTGGTGCGGGCGTGCACGTCCTTGAGGAAGAGCCAGCTCTCGGAGACCGGGACCGGCTTCGCGGAGCCACTGGGGATGTCCCAGTAGGTCTCGACGCCGTCGATGACGGCGTAGAAGGAGCCCCGCCCGGCGGCCAGCATGTCCTTGACGAAGCCGGGCACCGTGCGGTCCTCGGCCTCCATGCGGGCCACGCTCTCGGCCACGCCGATGGCGTCCCAGCCCTCGAACGGGCCCAGCTCCCAGCCGAAGCCCCAGCGCATGCCGCGGTCCACGTTGACCACGTCGTCGGCGATCTCGGGGATGCGGTTGGCGGCGTAGAGCAGGGTGTCGGCGGTGACGGCCCAGGCGATCTGGGCGGCCTTGTCGTCGCCGGCCAGCAGCGCCTTCATCTTCTCGGCGGGGGTCTCCAGGTCCCGGGTGGCGCCGATGCTCGGATAGCGGACCTTGGCCTTGGGGGCGTACTCGCCGGTGGCGAGGTCGCGGGCGAGCAGGGTCTTCTTTCCGTCCGCCTTGAGCATCTGGTAGAAGCCCTTCTTGGACTTGCGGCCCAGGGCACCCTCTTCGACCATGCCCCTGAGCCAGGACGGGACCTTGAAGATGTCCCGCTCCTCGTCATCGACGCAGCTCTCGTAGACGTTGTCGAGCACGTGCGCCAGGGTGTCGAGGCCGACGAGGTCGCCGGTGCCGAAGACCGCGGACTTCGGGCGGCCCATGGGGGCGCCGAAGATGGCGTCGATCTCCTCGACGCTCAGCTCGTAGGTCGGCATGTGCTTGAAGACCGAGCAGATGCCGTAGGTGCCGATGCGGTTGGCGATGAAGTTGGGGGTGTCCTTGCCGTAGACGATGCCCTTGCCGAGCCTGGTCTCGCCGAAGCGGGCGATGGCCTCGGTCACCGCCGGGCTGGTGTGCTCACCCTCGACCAGCTCCAGCAGCCGCATGTAGCGGACCGGGTTGAAGAAGTGGGTGACGAGGAAGTGCTCACGCATCTCCTCGGACATGCTCGCCGCCATGTCGGCCAGCGAGATGCCGGAGGTGTTGGAGGAGACGATCGAGCCGGGCTTGCGGTTGTCCGCGACCCACTGGAAGACCTTCTCCTTGATCGGCAGCAGCTCGACCACCACCTCGACGATCCAGTCGCAGTCCGCGAGCAGGTGGGGGTGGTCGTCGTAGTTGGCGGGTGTGATCAGCTCGCTGAAGCTCTTGTGGAAGAGCGCCGCGGGCCTGGCCTTGGCGACGGTCTTCAGCCCGTCGAGCGCCGCCTTGTTGCGCTCGGCGGCTGGTGCACCTTCCTCCACGCCTCTCGGCACGATGTCGAACAAGACCGAGGGGATGCCTGCATTGGCCAGGTGGGCAGCGATGCCCTGGCCCATGACGCCGGCTCCCAGCACGGCGACCTTCTTGATCTCGTAGCCCACGTGACCTCCCGGGTTGGGGCGACTCATGAAACTGAATGGTCATTCAGTTCGGGGTGCCGGAGCCTAACCCAGAGAGCCGGCCGTCGAGTCCCGGGGCGGTCACATCCCTGACCTCTGACGGTTCTTCGGCGTGCGCCCGAGATGCGGATCATCTTGACGGAACGCCGTTTTGCCCCCTCTCGGCCCGACGTCGTAGGCCGCAGAGCTGGCACGGATGGTGCTCTGGAGCGGTGATCCCCTGTCCCGGAGCCGAGATGACCGTCCTGATGATGTCCCTGGTCGCGTGCAAGGACCTTGGAGGAGGAGGGCTCGGCCTCCCGGGAGGCGAAGACGGCACCGTCTACCTCGAGGACCGGCACAACTACACCTTCACCAGCGAGATCTCGCTGGAGGCCTACGAAGTGAGGGAGCGCGCCGACGTCGTCTTCGACTGGTGCGACCTCACGGTCGACTTCCTGGGTCTCGCGCTGGACCCGCTGGAGGTGGACATGATCCAGGTGACCCACTGGACCCTGACCGAGGAGGAGCTGGAAGACAGGCTCGTCTCCACAGCGGTCTCCCAGGAGTACCTCGCCGGCGAGGCCAACGCGGAGCCCAGCGGTGTCTGCGAGGTGCTGCTCAGCGAGATGACCTTCCTCGGCAACCCGGTGACCCCGTCCGTGGACTTCTACGACGACGGCAAGGCCTGGCTGGTGACGCTCTACACCGACGGCACGCCTCAGATCCCGAACAGCCCCACCGCCGTCCCCGACAACACGCTCGCCAGGCTCTCCTCGGGGATCGGCAGCCTGGCGATGCGCCGCACCTCCCGGTCCCAGGCATAGGGCAGGTTCGGGAAGTCGGTGCCATAGAGCACCCGGTCGGGCCGCAGCTCGATGAAGCGCTCCGGGCGGGCGTAGGGGAAGTACTCGGCGACCATCATCGTGGTGTCGAGCCAGAGGTTGTCGTGGCGCTCGAGCAGCTCCGCGTAGCCGTCGAACTCGTCGGCGCCGAGGTGGGGCACGCAGAGCCGCAGCCGCGGCCAGGCCTGCAGCACCGCCGCCACGCGGTCCACGTGGCAGATGTGGTGTGGATCGACCGGGTAGGCCTGGCTGCGCGGCTCGCGACCGGCGTGGATGACCATCGGCCGGTCCCAGCGGGTGCACACCTCGTAGAGCTCGGTCATCTCGGGAGCATCGACCGCGAAGGCCTGGACGTGGCAGTGGAGCTTCACGCCGCGCAGGCCGGCGGCGAAGGCCTCTTCGAGCACCTCGGCGGCCTCCGGCTCGCCGGGCAGGACCGTCGCCAGGCCCGTGACCCGCTCGTCTCGCCCGGCGATGTCCGCCACGTACCGGTTGAGCCCCCGGGCGATGCCGGGTCGGTGGGCGTAGTGGAGGGCGACCACCCGGGACACGCCGCGCTCGAAGAGGAAGTCCAGCACGGCCTCGCTGTCCAGGCGGTAGCGGATCGGCCAGCCGTGCCGATCGAACCAGCGCCACAGGGACCGGAAGAGCGTCGCCGGGAAGAGGTGGACGTGGGCGTCGACCACCTGGGGCAGGCTCAGCGGCAGGCGCGGTCCCTCCGGGTCGTGCAGCGCCGGCAGCGGCCCGCCCGTCGGATCGGGCCGTGCCAGCCGCTCGTCGGCGGCGGCCTGGGCACAGGCCCAGCAGGGTACGAAGGGAGCAGGGGCGGCCACGGCGGCGCAAGATAGCATTCGAACGTGCACCCTCCCGCACCGCCACCGCGCCCGGTCCCGCTGCTGCTGAGGCTGCACCTGCTCTTCGGAGGCCTCAGCGGCACCATCGGCTGGTGCGTGGCGGCCCTCGGCCTGCTCATCGGCGGCGTCTTCGCGCTCAACGCTGACGTGGAGGCCAGCCTGCGCCTCGCCGGCGGCGCCCAGCACGCGACCGGCCACGTCACCGGCGTGTCGGAGACCGCCTTCTCCATCGGCGGCGACGAGTACGAGGAGGGCGACCCGGTCTTCGCCTACGACTTCGAGTTCGACGTCGAGGGCCACACCTACGGCGGCCGGAGCTTCCAGGTGGGCTGGACCCTGGACGAGGGCGAGGCGGTGCCGATCGAGTTCGTGGCCGAGGACCCAGCGGTCTCCCGCATCGTCGGCATGCGGGCCAGGCCCTTCGCCGGCTGGCTGGCCCTGCTGCTGCTGATCCCGCTCGGCGGGCTGCCGCTGGTGCTCTGGGGACTCCGCCGGGGGCTGCGAGCCGGCCGACTGCTGGCCCACGGTCGGACCGCAGAGGCTCGCCTGGTCGACCGCCGCGAGACCAACGTGACGGTCAACGATCTACCGCTCTTCGCCTACACCTTCGAGTTCGAGGACGACCGCGGCACGCTGCGCCGCGTCGAGGCCCGCAGCTCGATGCCCTGGAGGCTGGAGGACGAGCCCCAGGAGACGGTGCTCTTCGACCCCTTCCGCCCCGAGCAGGCCGTGCTCGTCGACAGCCTGCCCGGCCACCCGGACCTCGACGAGCGAGGACGCTTCGTGGAGGCCTCTCCGGGCCGCGCCGTGGCCTCGCTGCTGGCACCGGCTGCCACGCTGGCGGTCGTCCTGGGGCTGCTGGCCTTGGCCTGAGCGGAGGTCTACCTCCCCTCGATCGGGCGCGCCGAGACCCTCAGCTCGAAGCGCTCGGGAGTGCCCCCGAGGCCGTGCAGGCGGGCCTCGAAGCGAGCCGAGCCCCCCGCTGCCAGCTCGACGCCGGACGGGGTCGCGTAGGTGTAGCCGGCGCCGACGAGCTCTTCGTCCGCGCTCCAGGCGAGCACGTCCACCCGCACGAACCGCGCATCCACGCTGCCCTCGTGGTGGACCTTGCCCTTCTGGACCCAACCGCCGAGGCTGTCGAGGGTCGCCGGCGAGGCCTCGATGCGCAGTCCCTCCACGGGGGTGGGACACCAGGTCGCTCGCGCCGCAGGACTCTCGAACGTGACGTCAGCGAAGTCGGGCGGGTCCATGACGAGGATCTTGACGGGCGCGTCCTGGCCCGGCTGGAGGCAGTCCCCCTGGGCCTTGGCCCTGTCCACGCCGACCTCGGCGCCGGCGGCGTCGCGCAGCACGGCGGTGACCCAGGGCGCGTCGATGCGGACCTCGCCCGTGTTCTCCACGAGGCCCAGCAGGTAGAGCGAGCCCGTGCTCAGGGTGTAGCGGGCGTGGGGGGTGAAGGTGGCCGCGGCGATCCCCGGCGCCTCGACCGGCACCACCTCGGCCGAGGTCGGAGTGACCTCGACCGGCACAGGCGAAGCGACCCGTGGCGCTTCGGGCAACGGAGCCGCCGCGAAGAACCAGGTCACGACGCCACCTCCGAGGACCAGCAGGGCGGCGGCGAGAGCGGCGATGACGGCGACCGGGCGACCACTCGGCGGCGCCCGCTCCGCCAGCACCACCGCCCCCCGCTCGTCGAGCCGGAAGGACGCCGAGCAGTAGCGGCAGCGATGCACGGCACCAGGGCGCACGGTCGCGTCGACGGGGGCACCACAGCTCGGACAGCTCACGGAGGTGACGGGCATCGGGCCCGAGTCTACCGACCCGCCCGGGCCCGACGCAGGAGGGATCGCCATCCGCTAACGATCCCCCCTCTTTGATCCGCTCCATGGGGTGACGACACCGGAGGATCACGTGTCACCCCTGATGATCGCCCTCTCCCTGTCAGGGTCTGCCCTGGCGGGAGACGGCATCGCGCTGCGAGGGGGAACGTGGGAGGTCCTCTGCACAGGGGCCGAGTTCCTCGAGATCGCCTGGTTCGACGATCCGGCGACCGCCTGGACGTATGTCCAGGAAGAGTGCGGCGGCATCAGCAGGATCAGCGGCCTGGAGCTGCAGGTCCAGACCGGAGGTCCCCAGGACGGCAGCCGGCGACCGGCGCTGTTCCTGGCCCGCAACGGCATGGGCTTCTGGCCCGGTCAGAACGGGGAGCTGCTCATGGCGGACATGGACGGCCTCAGCGGCAACCTGTCTCCCGACCGCACCGGGACGGGGCAGGCCCTCGACACCTTCGTGATGGGCCCCGCCCACACCGAGCAGGTCGGGCCGGGCCAGGTCCTGCTCGTGCTCGACAACGCCCTCTACGACGAAGTCCTGGCCCAGTTCGGCCCCTGCGCCCCCGGCCAGGGGGCCACGTGCGAGGGGCACGTGGACCTGCGCACGATGGGTGAGCTGGCCGGCATGAAGCTCGCCGTCGAGCCCGACGCCCGCTGGGTCCGCGCCCAGGCCCTGCCGAGCCGCCTCCAGTGGACCGGCAACCCCCACGACGCCTGGCTGAGCCCGCCGGTGCTCATGGACGGCATCGAGCGTCCGCCCGGCAACGAGCACGCCGACCTCATCGCCCTGGAGGAGGCCGTGGCCGTCAGCCACGTGGACGGCTGGGCGGGCATGGTCCACGAGCCCTGACACCTCCCTCAGACGAGGTGGCAGTGCCGCCTGGGGCGTAGCCCAGGTTCGCGACTGCCAGGACTGGCAGCTCTCCCCGGGGCCTGGAGCCTGGCGAAGGCCCTGATCGGGCTCTCCCTGGTTCCCATCCGGAGAAGGCGGACCGCGTCGGCGAAGCCCGCGACCGAGCCAGGTGGCTTCGCCAAGCCGCAGACATGGCATAGTCATTTCAAGGACTTGGCGGAGTCGCCCGGCGACGGTCCCGGGCGAGTCCGGCGACGGGAGCCTCTTCCGGATGGGAACTCCCCAGCTCGTCTGCCGTCGACAGCGGGCCTGTCCGACCTGTGGCACGCCCGTTGCAGCGGCCAGGAGGCAGGAGGTCCCATGCAGACGATCACAGCGACTCCTTCACGCCCCACACTGGACAGCCACGACATCCTCTCGGCCCGCGACCTGTTCGACGGCCTGCCCTACCCCGTCCTGCTCATCGGCGACGACTACGAGGTCCTCTTCTCCAACCTGGAGGCGAAGCAGAGCTACGGAGAGGGCCACCACTGCTTCGAGATGGCCCACGGACGAGACGCGCCCTGCTCCACGGACGAGAGCCTGTGCCCCAAGCTGGTGGCGCAGCGGACCGGCCGCCTCACGACGGCCCAGCACGTCCACCAGACCAACGAGGGCCACAGGCCCTACCTGATCTGCGCGATCCCCCTGGCGTCGGGCACCGTCGTCACCCTGGAGCTGCCCACCGACCACGACCCGAGCCTCGAGATCCGCCGCACCTGCTGGAGGGCCCTGACGGTGGCGGCCCTGGCGCTGGCTGTGCTGGTCCCGGGGGTGATCTTCGGACCCGTCGGCACCCTCAACGGCGTCTTCACGGTCGCGCTCGGCGTCATGGCGCTGGTGGCCTCCCTGGAGGCGATCCGGACGACCCACCGTGGGCTCGGCCCGTCCCACGGGCGGGCGCTCCGCTGGACCGCCCTCGGCCTGTCGGCGATCGCCGTGGCGACGGGTCTGCTGGTCCTCGGCATGGGCGTGACGCTCATCCTGCGCGCCGTGCTGTGAGCCCGACACCCCCGCAGGTGGGTCGGCTGGCCCTCGGCCTCGCCACGCTGGCTGCCCTGGCGCTGGGTCCAGGGAGGGCCCAGGCCGAGCAGTGGATGGCCACGACCGACTCCGAGCTCGGCGCCTGCCTGATCTGCCACCGGACTCCGAGCCTCGCCCACCTGGACGAGGAGGGGCTCCACCTGGCGTTCGTGAGCGAGCGGTACATCGCCGAGCGAAGGGGCTCCCACGCCAGGCTGGCCTGTGTCTCCTGTCACGTCTCGGACGAGGTGGACACGTTCCCCCACGAGACGACGAGCCGCGTGGACTGCACGCAGTCCTGTCACCTCGAGACCGCCCTTGGATCACGGACCGAGTTCAGCCATGCGTCCGTGGCGGAGCGGCTCGACCGCGGCGTGCACTCGGCGGAGGCGCTGTCCGAGCTGGAGTTCGATCCACCCCTGCTGCGACCAGGACAGTCGACCTGTCTCTACTGCCACGGACAGCCGGTCTTCCCGGACCCTCCCCAGTCCGCGGGAGGCTGGGCCGCGGCCGGCCCCCCAGCGCGCTGCGCGAGCTGCCACGACGACGAGCTGGCCCTGGACGTGGACTACTTCCGCCGGCACACCGGCGACCGCGCCCGCTCCCCCGCCTCCGCTCTGCGCTCCGCCGAGATCTGCGCCACCTGTCACAGCGACCCGGTCCTGGTCGCTCAGCTCGACCAGCACGACGCGGTCAGCAGCTACCTCCGCAGCTTCCACGGCAAGGCGAGCCTGCTCGGGAGCCAGACCACCGCCACCTGCCAGGACTGCCACCACGACGGTGCCGGCGACGTGCACGTGATGCTCGAGGCCGCGGACCCGGCGGGGCCGACCCACGCCGAGCAGCTCGGCGAGACCTGCCGCTCCGGAGGCTGCCACGACACGGCGGTCCGGGAGCTGTCCAGCGCTGCCGCACACCTCGACCTGAGCCCACCGGCCAGGACCTCCGAGTACCTGGTGATGGCGTCCTTCGTCCTCCTCACGCTGGTCGTGCTGGGCGTCTTCTTCGCGCTCATCCTGCTGGAGCTGTGCAACGAGGTGGTCCGACCGGTCGACCCGCAGCACCGGCGCCTCAGCGCCCTCGCCCGCGCCGTGCTGAGACATCCAGAGGGAAGGAGCAGGCTGAAGCGGCAGAGCAAGGGCCAGCGCGTGCAGCACTGGCTGCTCGCCACGAGCTTCCTGGCGCTGGTGCTCACCGGCATGCCGCTGAAATTCGCCACCCATCCCTGGGCCGAGACGCTGGTCACCACCCTGGGGGGAGTGGGGGCCACCCGAGGCGCGCACCGGGTCGCGGCCGTCGTCCTCGCCGTGACCTTCGGCTACCACGTGGCCCGTCTGCTGGGGACCTTCGTCCAGAGGCTGGGCGAGCGTCGGCGCCTCCACCCCGAGGAGGGCCCAGGCCGCGCCGCGCTCTCCGTGGCGTCGGAGCACCCGATGGCCCTCTGGCCGAGGGACTTCGCGCAGTTCGCGCAGCACTTCGCCTACCTGCTGGGGCTCCGGCGCCGTCGGCCCGAGCCCGGCCGATACCGGTTCGAGCAGAAGTTCGAGTACTGGGCGGTCTTCTGGGGAATGGTCGTCATCGGGCTGAGCGGCGCCGTCCTGTGGGTCGAGGCCTGGTCACCTCGTCTGCTCGGCGGCCGCACACTCGACTTCGCCTACATCATGCACAGCGACGAGGCCTTCCTGGCGGCCATCTACATCGCCGTCGCCCACCTCTACGCGGTGGTGCTGTCGCCGCGCGTCTTTCCCCTGTCCAGGGGGTCCCTCACGGGCGACATGCCCGCCGAGGAGCTGGCGGAGGGCCACACCGGACACCTCCGAGAGGTGGCCCGGAGCCTGTCGCTCCCGGTGCCGACCGGGCCCGACCAGGCCGGCCCGATCGCCGCCGCCATGCACCTGGCACGGCGTGGCTACGCGCTGGTGCTCCTGGTGGTGGTGGCGAGCCTCGGACTCCAGGTGGATCGCCTGCTGCAGGCGGAGGTCACCGGGGTCGAGCCGCTGCTCGAAGTCCAGCGACTGTCGCCTCGCCTCGCCGCCGGCCTGCTCGACGCGGCCCCCGGCGACGCGGCACCAGGGCTTGGAGAGCACACGCTGCGACGGGGACCGGCCACCCACTACCACCTCGTCGAGAGCTGGTACCGCCCGGACCCGACCAACGGCTGCCTCGGCGGCGCCTGCCACGAACCCCTGCCCCATGCCGAGGACCCCGAGCTCCGCTCCTTCCTGAACATGCACGCCGCCTTCGTGGACTGCCAGGTCTGCCACCTCGACGACTCCGACCTGTCCGGAGTCGCCTGGCTCACCCGCGACACGGCCGCACCCGGGCCTCCACCGGCGCTCTTGCAGCTCGGCTCCACCCTGGCGAGGCCCGATCCGCCCTCCCGGGCCGAGGTGCTCTCGCTGCTCGCCGACGCGGTGTCCGAGTCGGACGGCGACCCGACGCTCGTGGCGTGGTCCGATCGCCTGTCGAGCGTCCGGAACATCGAGCCCTACATCGACCGGCTGCAGGAGAGCACGGACCTGCACGGGCCCACGGCCTACGGCGCGAAGCTTGGCCTCCCGGTGGAGCGGCCGGGGACCTGGCGATCGCCCTCTCCGGAGTCCCTCGCCGAGCTGGAGGCCGCCGACACCTCGCCCCGGAAGCGCGATGACCTGGTCGAGGGCGCCCACGAGGGCCTGCACCGACCCGAGGTCCGGTGCCGACGCTGCCACGGCGACGACGCCGACCTCGTCGACTTCGAAGGGCTGGGCTACCCCGCTCGCCGTGCCGAGCGGCTTCGCGCCAACCCGGTCGCCCGGCTCGCCGACGCCATCGAGCGGGACGAGGTCTTCTATCTCCCGGCGCTGGTGGTCCGAGAGGACCCGGCCGTCGCCGACACCTCGGAGGTGCCGTGAGCGGCCTGGCCGCCGTGCTCGTCGCGACGACCGTGGCGCTGGCCGCCACGAGCGGCCCCTCGGCGACCCCCGTGCGCACCTACGAGCTGTCGATCGACGACCCGCTGCTGCTGCCCACCTCGGTCGCCGTGGACGGCCAGGGGACCGTGTATGTCGCCGACGGGGTCAACGACCGCGTCGTGCAATTCGACGCCGACGGCCGGCTCTCAGCCGTCGTGCATGTGGTCGACGGTGAGCCGCTGCGCGACCCCTTCGCCGTCGACGTCGATCCCGAGGGCGCGCTCTGGATCGTCGACGAGCAGGTGGTGGCCCGATGGGAGCCCGGAGGCGGCTCCGAGGTGGTCGTCTGGCTGGGATCCACGGAGCTCGGCCCGGTCGACGCCACGGACATCGCGCTGACGTCCGAGCACCTCTGGCTCGTCGACAACGACGGCCACCGGCTGCTGCGCCGACCCCTCGGCGGCACGAGCTGGGAGCCGATCGCGTGTGGCGAGCCGAGGCACCCGTTCAAGCTCGCCATGACGGCCGGTGGCGACGTCTTCGTCGTCGACGCTTCGAGCCACGTGGTGCGGTCCTGTGTCCCAGCCGACCACACCGGGGTCCGTCTCGGTAGCCGTGGACTCGAACCGGGCCGCTACTTCCGTCCCCGCGGCCTGGCGGCGAGCGACCACGGGGTCTGGGTGAGTGACAGCGTCCTCGGCAGCATCCAGCTCTTCAGCCCTCGCGGCGCCTTCGAGGGGGAGCTCCGGAGCACGAGCGGCGAGCTGCTCCTGTTCCGCTCGCCGGTGGATCTGGCGGCGTCGGGAGACCGGCTCTACGTGCTCGAGCGTGACGTCGGGCGCGTGACCGAGCTCCGTGTCGGGAGGGGGAGCGGTGACTCGCCGCCCGACCGCGGGCGAGGGGGACGAGCCCTCGACGGCTGCACGGTCTGTCACCTGGAGTGGGCGGTCGCGTCGGGGCCCTTCGCAGAGCCGGTGCGCTCGGCCCAGCGGACGGCGGACGGCCCCTTCGCCGGAAGTGAGCGGGCCTGCCTGGCCTGCCACGACGGCACGGTTCGCGACTCCCGGCGAGTCGTCTGGGCCCTGCCGGGTCACCCGCTGGGCACGGAGCTGGACGAGGGCACCGTCACGGACGCGCTTCCGCTCTGGCAGGGCGTCATCCGGTGTCGGACCTGCCACTCGCCACACTCCCGGGCCGGCTCGGGCCAGACACAGCGGAATGCGCTGATGCTGCGGGTCGATGACGAGCCCTCGGAGCTGTGTCTCGCCTGCCACGGCGAGGTCCGCGAGGTCGTCGAAGGGGCCCACCCGCTCGGCCAGACCAGCGCCTCGGAGGACCCCGTCCGCTGCGAGGACTGCCACGTCAGCCACGGCGCGAGCGGCCCGAGCCTGCTCCCGCTCGACGCCGAGGACGCGATCTGCACGGCCTGCCACCCGCAGTCCGCGGTGCGTCCCGGCGCCCACCCCCTGGCGGTCTCCCTGGACGAAGAGAGCACGCCAGCCGGGGCCGTGGTGGGGGTGGGTGGGGAGCTGCTGTGCGCGACGTGCCACGCGGCCCACCGGGCGTCACCAGCCCTGGCGTGCACAGGCTGCCACCCGTCCAGCGCAGGCCACGGTGCGTCGGGATCCGAGGTCTCCTGCCACGACTGTCACCCCGCCCACGAGGAGAGGGAGGGACCGGGGCTCCCCGGCGATCCCCAGGATTGTCTCCGGTGTCATGCCGAAGAGGTGGCCTCGCAGGCGTCCAGCAGGGACCCCACCGGGGCGGGCCATCCCTGCGACGGCTCCACAGTCGCCGCCGGAGACCCGCTGACGTGCGCGAGCTGCCACGACCCCCACGCCCCGGCGACGGGAGGTGACTCGGACTGCGGCGGCTGCCACGAGGCGGAGATGGCGAGCTCGATCGGCGCCGGCCACGGTGGGCTGGGCTGCCAGGACTGCCACGCGGCACACGGCGAGCCACCGTACGACGACGGCCTCTTCACCGACTTCGACAGGCGGTCCCGCCCCTGTCTGGGCTGCCACGCCGACGCCAGCGCCGCCGTCTCGCAGGTCGAGCCCACGGCCCATCCTCCCCTCGGAGGCCAGGACCTCGTCTCGCGCTGGGAGCCGCTGGGGCTCCTGCCCCTGTACGACGCAGAGGGACAGCGGGCGGCCCCCGAGCACAACGGCCAGATCGTCTGCGCCACCTGTCACCTCACCCACGGGCCGGACCCGGACCAGCCCCGGGACCACCTGCGACGCAGCGGCTGGAGGACCGCCTGCAGCGCCTGCCACGGAGAGGACGCCCTGTGGCTCTACCGCTACTTCCACGAGCCCGAGAGGTGGGCGTGGTGACCGCCCTCTCGTCGCCGGAGTGCGTCTCCCTCGGAGCATGACGACCGACATCCGAAAGGGACTGGACTCCGCTGGAGACGGGGACTACTCACTACGCGAGGTGCCAGTCATGGCAGCCGGCCCGCCTCTTCGCCGCCCACACGTCGATCTGTCCGCGGCGATCGTGGCCAGGGTGGAGGCCAGCGACCTCCCTGGACTCGTCGTCGACGAGCACCACCGGATCCTGTACGAGAACGAGGCCTACCGGCGGTCCCACGACGCCAGCGTCGTCGGCAGCCGCTGCCACCAGGTCTCCCATGCCCTCGATGACCCCTGCGACCGCCACGGGGAGGACTGCCCCCTGGTCCTGTCCCGGGAGAGCGAGGGTGCCGTCCGGGTGGTGCACGTGCACGAGACCGAGGAGGGTCCGCGACACGTGGAGATCACCTCCGTGCCGGTGTTCGACGAGCGCTACGGGGCGCGCTGCTTCGTGCAATTCCATCGCGCGCTGGACTGCTGCATCAGCGCCCGTGCCGGAGAGAACGACCTCGTGGGGCGGAGCAAGGCCTTCAACAAGATGATCGCCCTGACCCAGAAGGTCGCGCCCTCCGACGTCCCGGTGCTCCTCGTCGGAGAGACGGGCACCGGCAAGGAGCTCGTCTCCCGGGCGATCCACTGCAGCAGCACCCAGTCGTCGATGCCGTTCGTGCCGCTCTCGTGCACCGGGTTCGCCGAGGGGGTGTTCGAGTCCCAGCTCTTCGGCCACGAGAAGGGAGCCTTCACCGGGGCCTACTCCCGCCGGATCGGCCTGGTCGAGAGGGCCCGCGGTGGGACCCTCTTCCTGGACGAGATCGGGGACGTGTCGCTGTCCCTCCAGGTGAAGCTGCTGCGGCTCCTGGAGAACCGGCGCTTCCGGAGGGTCGGGGGCACGGAGCTGATCCGAGCGGACTTCCGCCTGATCTGCGCCACGAACCGGGACCTGGACCTCGAGGTCCGACGGGGGGCCTTCCGCCTCGACCTCTACCACTGCATCAACACCTTTCCGATCCGTCTGCCTCCCCTCCGGGAGCGCACCGAGGACATCGAGCTGCTGGTCGAGTGCTCCCTCTCCCGCATCGGCTCGCAGAAGACCCTGACTCGCAAGGCGCTGAAGCGGCTCCGCGCCTACCCCTTCCCGGGCAACGTCCGGGAGCTGTTCAACGCGGTCCAGCGAGCTGACCTCGTCGCAGCCGGTGACGTGATCCATCGAAGAGACCTGGGGCTGGGGAAGGGTCGGATCGATCCGCACGCGGCCTGGACAGAACCCGCAGCACCGGGACCCGTCGAGCCGCCGGAGTTCCCGATCGAGCGCCTCGAGTCGCTGCACGACCACGAGCTGCGGTACGTGCGCTGGTGCGCCGAGCGGTTCCGTGGTGACCGGAGAGAGCTGGCCGGCCGCCTGGGGGTCAGCGAGCGCACCCTGTTCAGGAAGCTGAGCGCGGCGGGGGTGACCGGAGACGAGTGAGGGATCGACCGACTCGCCTGGCGACCCCGCTCACGCCTCGCTCACCCCACCGCCACCGACGCCGCACTGAGCACGAACAGCAGCGTCCCGACGAGGCCAGCATGGGAGATCCACTCCAGGGGTGTGCGGCGGCGGGGGAGGGTGGTCGTCGGGGTCACGCACCCTGGGACACCAGGACCGGGATCAAGGTTCCCGCGTGGTGGCCCCCCGCTGCTCCTCCAGCACCTTGCACCCCCAGGCATCGCCACGGTCACACCCCAGCTCCAGGAGCGCGAAGCCGGGCGCGTCCTCCCCGTCGTTGAGGTACATCGCGCCACGGAGGCTGCAGCCCTTGGGCTGGTCGGACTCGCAGGCGTCCTGGAAGACCTTCGCCGCCCGGAGCTCGTCCCGGGCGATCCCGTGACCGGTGAGCAGGTGGACGCCGAGGTCCACGCACGCGGCCTGCTCCCCGGCCTCGCACCCCACCCCGTAGAGCTTCACCACGTCTTCCACGGGCAGGGCGGCGTGACCCGCCACCACCATGCGGGCGAGGTTGTAGCAGGCCACTCCGTGACCACCCTCGCAGGCCTTGCCGTACAGCTCGACCGCCTCGATCGGCGCGGCGGCCTCCCGCTCGGCCCCGAGCAGGTTGCAGGCCGCCCAGGAGCCGTACTCGCAGCCGAGCTGGTAGCTCCGGCTGGCCCCGGCCGCATCCGCGCCCAGGCCATCGCCGGTGGCCTGGTGGATGCCGAGGTACAGGCAGCTCGTGCCATCCCCGGCCCGGCAGCCCCGGCGGTACATCACGAGGGCCTGGGACACGTCGCGGGTGACGCCGGCTCCCAGGTCGAACATCACGCCCAGGTTGCCGCAGCCGCGGCCGTCTCCCCCGTTGCACCCGGCGAGGTAGAGCTGACGGGCGCGGTCGGCGTCCTCGTCGACCCCCTGGCCGACCTCGAAGAGGTAGCCGGCGGTGCTGCAGGCCCGGGCGTCGCCCTGGAGGCAGCGGGCCTCGCAGCCCGCCGGATCGCCCGCGGCGCAGGGGTCCTCGGGCGGCGGGGGCTGTTGGGCGGTGACCAGGCTGGACAGCAGGAGGATCACGACCCGGACAGCTCTGCCTGGAGGGCTTCGAGGGCCGCCAGGTAGCGGTGGGTGCGCACGTCGGTGCCCTCCTCGGGGCGCTCGGCCTCGGCCAGCACCCGGGCCAGCAGCTCCAGGGCCTCGTCGGTCCGGTCCAGCGCCGCCAGCACCTGGGCCAGCCGGCGGGCCCCGCGCAGGGTCTGGTCGCCATAGCCCAGCGCCGTGGCGGCCTCGGCCAGGGGCAGGGCCTCGGCGTGGCGCCCCGCTCGGTGCAGCACCCCGGCCATGTTGTGGGGCCAGGTGAACTCGTGGGGGAAGGCCCGCTGGCCCTGGCGCAGGACTTCGACGGCCTCGTCGACCTGGCCCGACTTCTCCAGCAGGCTGGCGAGGTCCAGCCGGTAGCCGCGGTCGTGCTGGGGGTCTCCGTCGAGCTCCGAGGAGACGAGGTGGGCCGCGAGCGCGTAGTAGCCGGGGGCGTCGGCGGCCGTGGCGTAGTGTCCACCCAGCCAGGCCAGGGCCGCCGCGTCGCCGGTGTCGGCGCCGACGACCTCGACGGTGATCATCCGGCGCAGGGCGGCCACCGTCTCCTCGGAGAGCTCCAGGTCGTAGGCGTCCCAGATCCAGTCGTTCCAGCGGGACCCCGCCGCATCGACCAGGGCGGGCACCGCCTCGGCCGTCGGCTCGAGCCGGAACCGGGCGATCTGCGCGTCGAGGCCGTCGGCGCCGTCCACAGCGGCGCGAGCGTCCTCTTCGCGATCCGCGTCCAGCAGGGCCAGCGCCAGCACACCTCGTCCGGAGGGATCGAGGCCCTCGACCGCGGCCAGGCGTGCCTCGAGGGGCTCCGAGTCCAGGCCACCGAGCCAGCCGAGGAACTCCTGCTCGGTGGAGTAGCCCACGTGCCGCCCCAGCTCCTCTCCGGTCGGCGAGGCGGCCACCACCGTCGGGTAGCTGCCGACCCCGTAGCGGTCCTTGTGGACCCAGCTCGCGGGGTGGTCGGCGTCGATCATCAGCACGACGAACCGGTCGAGGTCGGCGGCGTTGTCCGGGTCCTCGAAGACCTCCGCAGCCATGACCTGGCAGGGAGGGCACCAGGCGGCGCCGAAGTCGATGAGCAGCGGGCGTGCCTCGGCAGCGGCGCGGGCAAAGGCCGCCTCGGCGTCGTGGCTCACCAGCTCGACGGGCTCCGGCTCCGGCGGCGGCTCGACCCGGGCCAGGACCACCTCGCCCCGACGACCCGACACGCTGCCGGTGAAGCTGGCCTCGACGAAGCGACAGGCCGTGCCGCCGTCGGTGCACAGCGAGTAGCGCACGTCCCCCTCCACCGGACCACCCGCACCCACGGGCAGGGCGGCGCCCACCTCCAGGTCCGCCCACTCGATCGTGAACAACCCGGCCGAGGTCTGGGCCTGGAGCCAGGTCGGCGCCTCCGGGGCCAGGTGCTCCCCTTCCGGCGCCGCGACCCGGAAGGTGGCGAGGTCCTTCTTCCAGGCGAGCACCAGGTCGCCGTCACTCGCCGCGGCCGTCGCCATCAACCACAAACCGATCATGTCGTCACCTCTGTGTGGAGCCCCAGGTCCTTCGCGCGTCGCGCGATGTCCTCCAGATCCTCTCGCGACAGCGCCCGGACCGACGGGTCCGCCGGCGCCCTGGCCACGGTGTAGACCTGGACCTCGGCGATCCGCCCGCCACCGGCCACGATCGCCTCCAGACGGCGCCCCCAGGCGTCCCGCTCGGCCTGGCTCGGCACCTCGTCGCCAAAGGCATGCCACATCGACTGGATCACGATCGGACGCACCTGCGCGGCCTCCAGCAGGTTCCGCAGGACCCGGGAGAAGGGGAAGGACGTCCCGTCGACCCGCTGGAACCAGGCCTCGGTGCCCGCGTCGAGCTTGGCCCAGAGCTGCCCGCCCGCCGCGTCGAGGGCCTCGAGCCCAGCCCGGACGGCGGGGCGCTGCAGCAGCGTGGCGTTGGTCAGGACCGTGATCGGCACGTGGTCCAGGCCGTGGTGATCCCGCACCCGCGCGACCCGCGTCACCGCTTCGGCGAAGCCGGAGAACGCCGTGGGCTCACCGTCCCCGGCAAGGGCCAGGTCGCGGACCCTCCGCAGGCTGGGATCGGTCGTGTCGAAGGGGGGGTGCTCCCAGAGGGTGCCGTCGCCGACATAGCCGAGCAGCGCGTCCAGCTCCCGCTCCATCCGCTCCAGGTCCACGGGACCGGTCGGCCCCGGCAGGCGCCGGTCCACCTGGCAGTAGGGACAGTCGAAGTTGCAGACCTTGTCGGGGTTGAGGTTCAGACCCACCGACAGGCCGCGCGCACGGCGCGAGATCACCGGGTAGACCACCTCGAAGTCCCACAGCTCACGCCGGTGGTCTCGGAAGTCCAGGCGACGGGGCCGGGTCTGCGCCATGCCCGCCGGTTATCACGGCTCCCTTCCTGGAGGACTGATGCTGTTCGCCCTGATCATGGCCTGCGCGACCAACCCGACCCCCGACGTCCAGCCGCCTGGGGAGCTCGAGCGCACCGGCGCCGTGCTGGCCACCGTCAACGGCCAGAGCGTCACCCAAGGCATGCTCGACGCCTACCTGCTGGCGATGCCCGAGCCCCTGCGCAAGCAGCTCGAAGAGCGGGGCCAGATCGAGATGGTCAAGGAGAAGGTCATCCTCCAGGACATCCTCTACCAGGAGGCCCTGAGCCGCGGGCTCCACACCCAGCCCGACGTGCAGGTGCTGCTGTCGATCTCCGCGCGGGAGGCCCTGAGCCAGGCCCTGCTGGAGCTGGTCGTCGAGGAGCGCACGACCGACGCGGCCGTCCAGGCCTGGTACACCGAGCACCTGGTCCAGTTCCGCAAGCCCCAGGTCAAGGCCAGCCACGTCCTGGTGGAGACCGAGGAGGAGGCCAC